>CAYONM010000116.1:0-12058 GCA_964405325.1 uncultured candidatus Brocadiaceae bacterium
CAGTGCAGGATCAATGCCAAACCGAGCATCGTCATCTCCTGTTCTTATGGGCACCGCTAAAAACTCAGGCACTTCGCCAGACTTGCGCTTTCCGGCCCTGCCTGCGTTGCTGGAACCTCGAAATAGCCCTGCTATTCCTTCGGCCCCAGCGCCTTGGCAGGACCAAAAATCGTCTGCGCCTGGCTCGACCTGAGTTTATAGAGGTGCCCTTAACTGGAGCCGTTTATAAGCCCAGGACATCCTTCATGCCATAGCGGCCCGGTTTGGCATTGCTCAGGAAGCGGGCCGCTCGTAATGCGCCGCGGGCGAAGATGTCGCGCGAGTGGGCGACGTGGCCCAGGGTGACGCGCTCGCCGCCGCCGACGAAGTAGGCGATGTGGTCGCCGACCACATCGCCCATGCGGAGGGCATGGACGCCGATCTCGCCGCGCTTGCGCTCGCCCATCTGGCCTTCGCGACCGTGTACGCAATCGGCACGGCTGCGACCGGTGGCGTCGCAGATGGCATCGACAATGCCGAAGGCGGTGCCGGAGGGGGCGTCGACCTTGTGATGGTGGTGCGCCTCGACGACTTCGATGTCGTAGTCCTCGCCCAGGGTTTTGGCGATCTGGGCGGCGACCTGGAAGACCAGATTCACGCCCACTGACATATTCGGCGCCGCCAGTATTGGGATGCGCGTGGCGGCGGAGGAGAGCAGCCGATCCAATTCCTTGGGCTCGATGCCGGTGGTGCCGATAGCCAGGGGCATGCCATGTTCAGCGCAGTGCTCGACCACACAGCCGGTGGCAGAGACATGGCTGAAGTCGATCACCACGCTGCCGGGGGAGCTTGGTAGTCGTTCGAGCAGTGGCGCATCGCTGGGGAGATCCAGGTCGCGCAGGCTACCCTGGCGCTGGTCAACACCGGCTTCCACCTGGATGTCGTCGCTCTCCAGCGCCAAAGTGAGGATGCGGCGGCCCATACGACCGGCAGCGCCGTGCATGATCAGGGAAGTGCTCATGCCGCAGGAGGATGCTGCCGACCGGGCGGGTGCAAGGTCCTGGCCAGTCCGCCGCCCACGCTATCCTGCTCGCCACAGGAGGTGACTATGTGGCAGAGCCTGATGCCCTGGCTGATGTTGCCGGCGGTCGGTGCCTTGATCGGTTACGGCACGAACTGGCTGGCGATTCGTATGTTGTTCCATCCCCGTCAGCCCCGATTCGGCATGCAGGGGCTTTTGCCCCGACGGCAGCAGGATCTGGCGGTCAATGTCGGTCGGCTGGTCGCTGAGGAGCTGGTGCACGATGATGCGCTGGCCGGAGCGCTGCACGACATTGAACTGCGGGATTATGTCGCACCGCTGTTGGACGAAGTGATCGCCGACAAGATGGATGAACTGAAGAAGCTACCGTTGATCGGTGCGATGCTGAACCCCAGCATGCTCGATGGCCTGAAACGGACGATTCTGGAGGCAGTCGATCATCGTCAGGCGGCGGTCAAAGCGCGCTTGGCCGAGGAGTTTGCCCAGCGGGTGGATGTCGCCGGTATCGTCCGACAGCGCCTGGAGGCCTTCGATCTGGACCAATTGGAGCAGGCGGTGCGGCGCATTGCTCATCACGAACTGGCGGCGATCACCTGGTGGGGGGCGGTGCTCGGTGGCTTGATTGGCCTTTTCCAGGCCCTGAGCTTGCACCTGCTGGCTTGGGCCGCTTGAATGGCAATCCCTTCAGTCGGCCGGCCTCGCGTTCGGCAAGCGCGAACCTTGATTAGAGTACGAGATCCCGCATGACCGTCATTCAACCCGAACACTGTCGTTTGATAGAGCGTTCCGAATTGCCTTTGGACTGGGCGGCGGAGCTCGGGCAGGCCATGGAGCTGCGTCTCGGTACCGAGCGCCTGGACCAATTGCAGGAGCGGGTGGTCTGCCTCGATGCGGGCGTTCTGCTGGCGCATCTCCGGACACCCCGGGTGGAACAGCCGACCATGGGTGCCTTCAAATTGCGCGGTGCCAGTGACGATCAGCAGCCCTGGTTGTGGATGGTGGTCCTGATTCCCCAGGCGGATGCTTCGCGGCATCTGGGTTGGATGGCACATCTGGCGGCAGGCCTGCACGACGAAGAAAGTCGACAGGCCGTATTCCAGGCGGAAGCCAACGAGGAGCTGGTCGAGGGACTGGTCGGACTGCTGGTGGAGCAGACCCACCGCTTTGCACATCTGCCGCGGCCGGAAGCTGCCGCCACTGCTGCGCCCAGCCCCGATGACGCCAACAAACTGTCCAGTAGCTTCCGCCTGATCGTGGCAATTCTGAAAGAAGAGACCTTCGTGGATGACCTGTTGGCGCTGTTTGTCGAGCACGATGTGCGTGGCGCCACCGTGCTGGAGGCCCGTGGTATGGCCGAGCATTTGGCAGCCCATATGAGCCTCTTTGCCGGATTCCGTTCCGCATTCAAAGCTGTGGGGCATAGCCAAGTGGTGCTGAGTCTGGTGCCGAACCATCGTACCGAGGAAGTGCTGGAGATGATCCGTTTGTCCGCCGGTGGCATGGATACGCCGGGAGCAGGTATCGCCTTCGCCGTGGATGTGCCGTACACCCTGGGCCTGAACAAGGACTGACCCGGTGCAGGTGTTGCTGCTGATCCTGGGTGGCGTTCTGGCCCTGGGCTTGCCCACCATGAACAAGCGCGGTCGCCGACGCTTTTGGCACAGCTGGATCGATATCGGCCTGCTGCCATTGTTGGTCGGGCTCGCTTGTGGAGCGCTCGCTTGGCAGCTCTTACCGAGTGGTTCGGAGCAGCGTCTGAATGACCATCTACATGCGCTACTGGCTTTGGCGCAGGCGACCGCTGGGGTCTTGCTGGGAACTCAGTTGCGTATGGCCTATCTGGTCCGTGCCGGTTGGGGTTTCATGCGACATCAGAACGGACAAATCGCCATGGTTGCCGTATTGAGCGCTGCCGTTGTGGTTGGGGTGCTCGGGCTGGATGGCTTGTCGCTTGGCACACTGTTGGCCGCAGCGGCCCTGTTGGTGGGGTTGCTGATCAGCAGTAGTCAGCGGCCACCGCCCAGTAGTTACGCCCACGAGCATCGCCACAAGGATGTCATCAGCCGTCATGTGGCTGGTGCCGGTTGGTGGAACCTGATGGCCGTGCTGTTGGCCGGAATCGGTTTGCAGGCCGGTCTGAGTCCGGACCGACCCGTGGCGCTGGCCTTGCTTCCAGATGCCGTATTGGCGGTGGTGCCGACGTGGGTGTTCACCCTGGCAGCAGCCTGTCTGGCAGGTTTGGGATTGGGCTTGCTGTCGAAGGGGGCGCGCAACCGTGCCGAAGCGAGTTTGTTTCTCCTGGCGGTCTTAGGGATTACCGGTGGTGGGGCCTTGTTGCTGGGTGGCGCTCCGCTGTTGACCGGTGTCGTGGTTGGAGCCTGGTTCAGCAACATCGCCTTGGGCCGCTTGGCCTTGATCGAGCGGCAATTGATCGATCTGGAGCAGCCGGTGGTTATCGCAGTGGCCTACCTGGCGGGCGTGGCCGTGGTCCTGATCACCACCATGAATCCAGCGGCCTGGGCCAGTACCTGGAATCTGGAACCGATGACCTTGGCGGTGCTTGCTGCCATGCTGATGCGTTGGTTGTTGCGTTGGCGTTGGAGTCCCACCGACCCGCGCCTGGCGGGGGCAGGTGAACGTGCCCTGGCCTCACCAGGTGCTACCGGCTTATTGCTGCTCACCAGCTGTATTCTGGCTCCCGCCGAGTTGGAGCCGCTGATCATTCCGATGTTGATCGGTCTGGTCCTGTTGCATTTGGTTGCCGAACTGGTGGAGTGGCGTGTCTTGCGCCTGGCTGGAGACGACGAGGGGTAAAGCACTCGGTGCTCTGTCCCCTACGGGGTTCGCAGCCACCTGGTTTCCTTAAAAAGCGCCTTCGGCAGATGCCGAAGGCGCTTTGGTACTCCCGACGGGATTTGAACCCGTGTCGCCAGAATGAAAATCTGGTGTCCTAGGCCTGGCTAGACGACGGGAGCGTCTAGGCGAACCGCCATTTTGCCGGCGGGGCGGGAAATATGGTGACGAGGATTCATTAATCAAGATCGCATTTTCTGATGGCCATTGGCGAGCGAGTGGGACTGTTCAGGGTTGTCTGCAGGGGGCCGTGTGGGTTCTGATCAGATGGCTTCTGCAGGGTGAAGCTGCCGTGGTTCGAAGTCTGGAATTCGTTGGGCGTGGATCGCTTGCACGGCCGGGTCAGCTTGCTGCTTCGGCTATAAGGCGCGTGCCCTTCTGATGAAAGAGTCAACCTTGCTCCGCATCAGGCCTTGGGGTAGCATCCTGTGCTCAGCTATCATTCTCTCTTTCCGTGCGTTACGGGTCGTTGACGCCCCCGACAGGCAACCTAGCTTGAGCGCGGTATCTGCTTCAGGAGGCGTTTCGTGGCCAAGATTTCGGTACTCTTCGGTAACGATCTGCAGGCGGAGTACAATCTCGACAAAGACGAGATGACCGTCGGTCGCGCCGCCGATTGCGATATAGTCGTCGATAACATGGGTGTTTCACGACATCACTGTTCCGTTGTGCGTGATGGCACCAATTGGCGTGTGGTCGATAAGGGCAGCAACAACGGTACCTTTGTCGGTGGCGATCGGATCAACGAGCGCCAGTTGAAGGACCGGGAACGCATCGTGCTCGGCAAGCATCAGCTGGTCTACGATGCCTTCGGCTACGCCACCTCGTCGCATCGCAAGACGTCGGCCAGCATGGGCTCAGAAATGACCATGTTTGTCGATCCGGCGCAAATGGAGAAGATGCAGAAGGACATCGCCAAGGGCGGTGGTCCCAGGGTGTTGTCGTTGATCCAGAGCGGACGCGAGATCCGATGTCAGTTGACCAAGCAGGATACCGTGATCGGCAAGGGCGACGTTGCCGATGTGCCGCTCAAGGGCTTCCTGGTCAAATCCGTGCAGGCGCGCCTCAGCAAAACCGATGAGGGGCATCGCCTGATCAGCCAGGGAGGCTGGCGGAGCGTGCTCGTCAATGGCGTCAAAGTCCGTATGGCTGATCTCAAGCCGGGTGATGTGATCACCATCGCCGGTATCAGCATGACCTACCGTAGCCTGTGAGCTGGTGGGCGCATCCTTCGGTGTTTCTCTCCGTGCTGCTGCTGGGTTTCCTGGTGGCATGTGGGGGGGATCGTCCCGATGAGGCGGAGAATCGGCCCAGCGCTTTCGATCCGGTCCTGGCTGGTGCCATTCCCCGGCCGCCTGGTTTTCGGGTGAGCGATACGCATGATCAGGTGGCGCATGCCATCGGTGGCGGTGGTCTGGCTCTCGTCTCCCTGGTGCTGGTGCAGTCCAATCCCGATTTGGGTCCTCAGGGTGAATCCGAGGTCCGAGCCTGGTATGCCGAGCGTCTGACAGCAACGGGTTGGGTCCGGGAGCGTCAGGGAAAGTGGCTGCGCGAGACAGCTGGCGAGCAATTCTCCCTTGACACTGGACGTGACAAAGAAGCGCTCATCATCTTCACCCGCTTATGGCGCGGGAACGTGCCGACGGACGGCGACTAGGAGTGCTCATGGCTGATCAACGACCCGATGTACCGGCAACCGAAACCAGTTATTCCGATCCCATCTACGACCGATTGGAACAGTTCAGCCACGGTTTACAGCGTCGCTGGCCTCTGGTCTTGCTCCTGTTTGTGGTTGCGGTTGTGACCGGACTCGTGGTTCAAGGCTACCGGCAATCTTCACCTGAGGCCGAGAGCGCTCGGTTGTTTATGGAAGCCAGCGGAGATCGAGCTGCCTTAGTCGAACTGGTTGCAAATGAAGAGCAGGTCAGCGGCCTCTATCGCGCTCGTGGTTTCATGGAGCTGGTGCAGCTGGATATCGACGATCAGGAATTCGATCAGGCGATCGAGCATGCCGATCAAGGATTGGCTATCGCGCAGCAGGTCGGGGAAGACAGCCTGATCGCTTCTCTGCGACTCAGCTTGGCCGCAGCGCAACGTGCTGCAGACAAGCCGGAAGACGCCTTGGCCACCTTGGCGGCCGTGGAGCGTGCTGCCGTGGATCTGCCGATGCATCGTTTCGAGGCTCAGCTGGCCCAGGCCCGGCTTCTCGACGCCTTGGCTTCGGAGGGTGCTGATCAGGCGGAGCAGGATGAATGGTTGCAGCAGGCATTGGTTATTCTTGAGCCGTTGCGTCTTGAGAGTGGTTCTGGTCATGGTCGACTGATCGACGCGGCACGTTTTTTGTATTTCGATATCATTCGCCGCTATCCGCGGCTGGATCCCAATGCGGAGATGGTCGAGGAAATGGCGCCTGTCGCCAGCCAGCCTGTGACGACAGCTGATCATGCAGACGCTGCCCCTGAGCCGGCAGACGATGCGACGACGGAAGCGGACAGCGCCGCGACGGAATAGCGGTTTCTTGCTGCCAGGAAGACGAAAGGTCCCGGTTTCTGACCGGGACTTTTTGTTTTTTGGAGCAAAGCGGGGTCGAATGGGACGGTAGTTCCACTTTGCCCTTGGGGAACCTGGCCATTATCCACAAGTCAGCCGAATCAGATAGCGACACAGAGAGGCACAGAGACACAGAGGGTTCTCGCCACACACCCACGGAGCGCGTCGCCATGCGGCGCAAGCTCGGCAACCGTGTTCGTTCAAGACATCAGGACCATCCGGTGATCAGCGCCAATCTCTGTGCTGCCTGCGAAGGCAGGGCCTCGCGCTTCGGATGGGCCGGCACCGAGCATCCGATGGCGCCTGAGGACATATCAGTCGTTACCTCGGAATAACCAAAACCTCTGTGGCCTCTACTGGCCTCTGTGCAGCCCATCGTTGTGCTCCCGATTTGTGGGTAATGGCCAGCTTGGGGAACTCCCGCCTGAGGTTGACTTCATTAAAAAACCAAGCCCTTGCAGGTCATAGCCTGCAAGGGCTTGGATGGTAGCCGGGGAGGGACTCGAACCCTCACTCCCTCGCGGGAATCGGATTTTGAATCCGACGCGTCTGCCAATTCCGCCACCCGGCCATTTCAGCGGCGCGGCAATGTAGACTTCGTCTCGGGCGATGCAAGCTTTCTATTGGGCTATTCAGCCGAGGATATCCGGTCGATCCGCGTCGGTGCGGCAGCGTTTTTGCTCGGCTCGGAGTTGTCGAAAAAAGGCCTTCATCAGTTGGCTGGCTTCCTCTTGGCAGAGGCCTTCTTCGACCACGAGCTGATGGTTGAATCCGATTGGGGCATGCAGGTCCACGACGCTGCCACAGGCACCGGCCTTGGGTTCGCGGGTTGCAAAGATAATGCGGTCCAGGCGGGCATTGAGAGCGGCGCCCATGCACATGGGGCAGGGCTCCAGCGTGACGTACAGGGTGCAGCCTTCCAGCCGCCAGCTTTGCAGCGATTGGCTGGCAGCGGTGATCGCCAGCATTTCTGCGTGCGCGGTGGCATCGTTCAGGCGCTCGCAGGCATTGCGGCCGCGACCGATGGCCAGGCCCTCGCGGGCGATGACGGCGCCAACCGGCACCTCGCCTTCGGAAGCGGCACGATGGGCTTCGTCCAGGGCCAGTTGCATGAAAAAACAGTCGTTGCCGAATTCGATGATGCTGTCTCGCAATAGAAGCCGCCGGCTTGCAGGGCCGGCGGCGTGGTCGTGAAAAACAGGTGGCGGAGTCGGGGTGAGATCAGGCCTTGCGTTTGCTCATGGTCAGCAGGTGACCGCGGCCAGGCAGGGGTTTGTGCGTGATCTCGTCCATGCGTTGCTTGATAGCGACCAGGCAGGGATCGTCCTCGGCTGCCGACAGGGCCTTGCTGCTGCTGACCAGGCCGATCTGAATCTGTTTGGTGTCGGCTACCAGGAGAATGTGACAGTTGTCGCTGGCCGAGGTCTCGTTCTTGGCGATCAGGCTGCAGGCTTCGTCGATGCTTGCTTCGACGGCCGCGGCAACCGCTGCTCCCATGTCCAGCTTGTTTGACAGGGTGGTTGCCATGCTGATCAGGCTGGCGCTGAACTCTCCGTCGCAGGGTAGCTTCAGATCCACGATCTGGGTCTTGCTGGTCTGATAGAATTCGATGGCGCCGTCGGGGCCAACCGAGAAGTAGTCACCGCTGCGTGGGTCCTTGAATCGTCCTGGCTGGTTGACGTTCAGGCCCATGCCAGTGATGGGGTGCTTGAATTGGAGCGGGAAGCTGACGCTGGCTTGGACTTTGGATCCGGCATAGGTGGTGTCGGTCTGGCCAAAGCTGCCGAGCGCGTCCTCGATCGTGTCGTAGGTTTCGAACAGGGCCAGCAGGCCCAGCATTTCGAACAGCGCGATGACTTTGGTGGGGACGCCAACCAGCTTGATATCACCGTCTTGTTCGCGGAAGGTGTCGACGCACTTCACGATGGTGCCGAGACCAGTGGAATTGATGTATTTAACGTTGGTCAGCACCAACAGCACTTTATTGGTGCCTGATGAGAGGATGTCGGACAAACGGCCTTCGAAGGTCTGGTTGGTACTCGCGTCGATACTGCCAGAGAGGAAGACGGCCTTGGCCTCGTCCCCGGAGGGCAGATTGACGGATTTGATGTCGAAATTCAGGACGGCCATGAGCGAACGACTCCCGGGACCTGATCATCCCAGCTAGGCGGATATGGTATCGTGTGTGAAGGACCAAGACTAGATGTCCAGGAGGCGACGCAAACGCCAAATCGACAGGCCTGCTGGATGCTCGCAAGTCTGAGTGTGATACGGATTTGGGCGGATTCGCCCCGATTCGAGTGTGATACGGCATGAGGGTTGCATGACTGGTCGGCTTGTGGACCGTCGCCACGGTTCGAACACTACACGGCCGCCTGGAGCGAGGCGTCTCAGCGGGTTTGGATTTGAAGGAGAACGTTCGCATGGGTCTGTTTGGAGGCAAAAAGAAGAAGAGCCAGGGCGAAGACGAGTCGACAGAAAACAAGCGTCGACGCAGTCCACGCAGCCGACGGGTGGTGGCACCGAAAACCGGTGGCAGCAGCCGCGATGCGGCCAAGAAGGCCAAGCCATCCTCGCAGGTCAAGCGTGGTGATACCCGCGTTCTCTCCGGTACTAAAGCAGTTGCCAAGCCCAAGCAAAAGACGCCGCAGCAGAAGCGGCAACCGTCGACCCCGGCTCCTGGCGGGTCGGTCCCCGAAAGCGATGTGCTCGAACTGGATCTGGCGCAGCAGAGTGGCGCGCCCTCCATGGCTGGTGATACCACGGAGCCAGCGCGTCAACGCGGTATTCGTTCCACGGCCGGCGATCAGGCCTTGCTGGATTTTCTGGTCAATAAGGCCGGTCTGATCAATGAGGCTCAGGCGGCGCAGGTGCGCGAGCGTGCTGGTACCGAAGACCGCCCGGTCGATGTTGTCTGCTACGATATGGGCCTGTTCAACCAGGACCGGTTGGTCAAGAGTCTGACCGAGGAATGCTGGGTTCCGCATCTGAAGGTGGAAAAGTACGCCATCCGCAAAAAGGCCTTGGATACCATCAGTCACGAGGATGCCCTGTACTTTTCGGTTCTCCCTGTCGACAAGTTGGGTTCCATCCTGAATCTGGCCATGGTCAATCCGCTCGATGGCGAAGCGATCGCTTTGCTGCAGCAGAAGACCAGCTTGGATATCAAGAAGGTGGTAGCGACTCGCGGCGAAATCGAAGCTGGCATTGCACGCTACTACGGCGGCGAGGATCTGGCTTCCGATACCAATCTGTCCATTGAGCAGGATGTGGAGCCGCGACGGGTCACCCAGATGATGGCTCAGGTCGACAGCGTCAATAAACCCGACGAGGCGCCACCACCGATCGAGTTGTCCGAGCCCGAAATCGAACCGGCATCCATCGAGCCGATCATGTCATCTGAAAGCAGCGACGATCTGGATGTGATCGATATCGATGATCTGCTCAATGCCGAGGACGAGATCAAACCCGAGGTCATCGAGCCTATCAGTATTGGCGAGGACGAATTCGATCTCGAGGAGTCCCAGGACGACCTCGTGGAAGCGGTGGTTTCCACCACGGTCAAGCGCAAGGATCGGCCTGAAAAACCAAGCATCGCGGTGTCCGATGAGCCGATCGCGGTGTCGGATGATCAGAAGGCGGATGCGGCGGTCATCAGCACCGAAGAAATAGCCATCTCCAAACGTGACCATGTGGATGAGGACCCGACGCAGGTCGATGTTCCCATTCTGCCGGCAATGCCCAAGAAGCCTGTATCATCCAGACCCAAAAAGCCGGCCGTGGTCAATCTGGTTCCGGTTGGCGAGGAAGACTTTCAGCATGCCATCACCCATGGTAAGGCCCGCGTCTTCGAGAAGTGGGTCGCTATTCAAACCCGTAATCGCATCTTGAATGCCGTCGCCTTGGAGTCGGAGTTCGAGCCGCTTTTGACTGGTTTGGAGCAGGAGGAGAAGCTCGCGGTCACGGTGGAGTAGCGGTGGGTCTTGCACAGCCGAGCCGAGGTCGAGGCTGTGCTGCGGTATGACTGACCAATCTGAGCGAGATCTGCATTACGAACTGATTGCCCGCGACGGTGCTGCCCGGCGCGGGCGTTTCCGTACGGTGCACGGGGTGGTGGAGACCCCAGCATTCATGCCGGTTGGGACCCAGGGCGCGGTCAAGGGTGTGCTGCCGGCGCAGGTGGCGGACACTGGTGCGCAGGTCGTGCTGGCCAATACCTATCACATGGGGCACAGTGGTCGCGATCAGTTGGTGCAACGGCATGGTGGGCTGCATGAATTCATGCGTTGGCCGCACAGCATCCTGACGGATTCCGGTGGTTTCCAGGTCTTCAGCCTCAAGGACCGCCGCATAGACGAAGAGGGGGTCACTTTCAGTTCTCACGCTGGCGATGAGCCCATGCGTATGACCCCGGAATCCTCTATGGTGGTGCAGCGTCGTCTTGGGGCTGATATCGTCATGGCTTTTGACGAGTGTATCGAGCATACCGCCGCATGCGACTATGTCGCCGCCAGTGTCGAGCGGACCAGCCGTTGGCTGCGCCGTTGCGCCGCCTGCGAATTGGACGAGCACCAACATCTGTTCGGCATTGTGCAGGGGGCTTTGGATTTGGAGCTACGGCGTCGGTCTGCGGAGCAGGTCTGCTCGGTGCCGTTGTCAGGTTATGCCATCGGTGGCGTTTCCGTGGGTGAGGGCTTGGTAGAGCTGAAGCGCGTGGTCGAATTCACGGCACCGTTATTGCCGGAAGACAAGCCGCGCTATCTGATGGGAGTTGGCTTGCCCGAAGATCTGGTGGCTTCGGTGGCCCGCGGCATGGATATTCACGACTGCGTCATTCCCACTCGCTACGCTCGCGAGGGTACGGTGTTCGCTTGGGGTGGTAAGCTGCGCATCAAGGACAAGCGCTATCGCAAGGATCGCTATCCCATTGATACCGCCTGCGTTTGTCCGGCTTGTGCTGGCGGGTTCAGTCGAGCCTATTTACGACATCTGGCTTTTGCTGGTGAGGCCTTGGGCGAAACCCTGCTGACGCTGCACAATCTGCAATTTTATCAGGATCTGATGGCGGCCATGCGCCGGGCCATCGAGCTGCAGCGGTTTAATGCCTGGTCGGCTGAATTCTTGCAGCGGTATCTGCCGAGGAAGCGCTGATGCGCCTACTGGTGGTGCAGCACGGTAAGATCCGTGACCGTTCCATTACGGCGTTACGCGATGAATACAGCAAACGTTTCCGTCGATACGGCCGCCTACAGGTGGTGGAGGCGACTCCGCGTGGTGAGCGTGGTATTTGGCCCGAGCGGGCGGATTGGCGGATTCTAGTCGACGAGCGTGGTGAGGCCTGGAGCAGCGAACAATTGGCACGTAAGCTCGAGCAGTGGAGCATGCATCAGGGCACCATCGCTGTGGGTATCGGTGAAGCCTACGGTCACGACGACGCCACTCGTCAGACGGCCGATGTCAGCTGGTCGCTCGGTAAGTTGATCCTGCCGCACCAACTCGCGCATCTGGTGGTGGTCGAGCAGTTGTATCGCGCTGCCACCATCTTGGCGGGATCACCGTATCACCACGGCTCAGCTTCTGGGGTCCGAGGGGCTTGTCCCTCGATGTAAGGGCCCGTCAATAAATAAAGGTAGC
>CAYONM010000117.1:0-12025 GCA_964405325.1 uncultured candidatus Brocadiaceae bacterium
TTCCCTCATGGACGACACATGCGCAACGCATGCCCGTCTCCTGGACGCGCGAAGCTTGTGACGGCGCTCAGGTGAGTCAACGCTCTGGTTCAAGCAGCTCGCTGAGCCCATCGCAGCAGCGCCCGGCAGTCAGGCATGACGCCGACACACACAACTGCGCCTCCTTCAGAGGTCACGCAACTGGCGAATCCGCAGATATTTTGCGGTCGCGCGGCCAAGTGCGAGTCCGGTCGAGGCCGAGGAGCCGGCCTTCCGGCACCGAGCATCCGATGGCGCCTGAGGACAGACCAGTCGTTACCTCGGAATAACCAAAACCTCTGTGGCCTCTACTGGCCTCTGTGCAGCCCATCGTTGTGCTCCCGATTTGTGGGTAATGGCCAGGTTTTTAGCGGTGCCCTTCAGCCGTCGCCCATCACCTTCAGATTCTTCTCGATCAATTCGGTCCGCTGCAGCACGCAGTCGTGGCTGGTCAGCGCGTCCTCTGGTGTGTTGAAACAGTAATCCAGCAGCGTATCGATGGTGCTGGTGGCAACGTGCATGCGAGTGTCGCAGGAAGCGTAATACAAGAACACCTCCTGATCGCGCACCGCCCAGCCATTGCTGAACAGCACATTGGAGACGTCGCCGACGCGCTCGCCATCGCGCGGTGCCAGGACGTGGCCACCCGGACGGGCAATCAGTTTCCAGGGCTCGGCCAAATCGGTAACAAACAGGTACAGCACGTAACGCAAACCAGCGGCGGTATTGCGCACGCCGTGAGCGCAATGCAGCCAGCCCTGGTCGGTCTTGATCGGGGCCGGACCCTGGCCGTTCTTCACCTCGTTGATGGTGTGATAGCGCCGGCCTTCAACCATGCGCTCTTCCGACACCACCGGGTTCTCCATGCTGTCGCAGAAACCATAGCAGATGCCCGATCCGGTGCCGGTATCGATGAAACCGTCCATCGGCCGGGTGTAAAACATGTATTTGCCATTCACAAATTCCGGATGTAGCACGACGTTGCGCTGCTGCGAGGAAGGCGTGCGCAGATTGGGCAGGCGTTCCCAGGTGACCAGGTCCTTGCTGCGGCACAGGCCGGCATCGGCATGCGCCGCGGACTGATCGTGCGGCGCGGCGTTGTCGGGCCGACGCTCCGCACAGAACTGGCCATAGATCCAACCGTCTTCGTGCGGTACCAGCCGCATGTCGTAGGTATTGGTGTCCGCCGGATTCTGACTCGAGTGTGGAACGTAAATGGGTTTGCCGACGAAATGGAAATTGTCGATGCCGTTGTCACTGCAGGCCAAGGCGAAAAAGCTCTTGCGATCGTAGCCTTCCGTCCGGGTCATCAGACAGAAGCGGTCGTTCCAATAGATGGCGCCGGAATTCATCACGGCGTTGATGCCCAAACGCTCCAACAGGCGCGGGTTGCTGGCTTCATCCATATCATAACGCCAATGGATGGGGGCGTGCTCAGCCGTGACACAGGGATTGACGTAGCGGGTCCAGATCCCGTTGTCCCAATCGGTATCGACCGAATTGGGTGTGGTGACGATGCGGCGATGGCGCTCCAACAGGGCATCACGACGCTGGATGAAAGCAGGGCTCGGCATGTCCATGAACTCCTTGGGGTGGGGGACCCGACATGGTGGAACCGCTCAGACCGGCTCAAGTCCCGCCTGTGCAGCGGTCGCCCCGGCGATGGGTAGACAGGTCACGCTTCCAGCCATGCTCCCGGCCATGACACGGGTGGTGGTGGGCATGAGCGGCGGCGTGGATTCCAGCCTGACCGCGGTTTTGATGCAGGAACAGGACGACGAAGTGATCGGCGTCACCATGAAACTGTGGCCCTGCGCTGAACTGGACGGCTTCACCCGCACGGACTCGTGCTGTTCGCCGTCGGAAACCATCGATGCCCGCGCCGTGGCCCAAGGCGCCGGCGTGCCGCACTACATTTTCGACATGGAAGCCAGCTTCCGCGCCAGCGTGGTGGATGACTTCGTCCAGGCCTATGCCCGCGGCGAAACCCCCAATCCCTGCGTACACTGCAACGAAAGCGTCAAGTTCGGCGATCTGTGGCGACTGGCACAAAACCTGGGGGCCGAAGCGGTGGCCACCGGCCACTACGCTCGTATCGAACGACACGACGACCGTTACTGCCTGGCGGTAGCCGCCGATGTCATGAAGGATCAGACCTACTTCCTGTTCTCCCTGACGCAGGACCAGCTGGCCGCCGCCCGCTTCCCGCTGGGCGAATACACCAAGCAGCAGGTCCGGGCGCTGGCTGCCGAGCGCCACGTGGTCACCGCCGAGAAACGCGAGAGCCAGGACCTCTGCTTCATCGGCCAAGAAGGCCTGAGTGGTTTTCTGCGGCGCGAGCTGCCAGCGGCCTTCCGGCCCGGCCCCATCGTCCACATCGATGGCCAGGTACTGGGTGAACATCGCGGCCTGGCCGCCTACACCATCGGCCAACGCAAGGGCCTGGGCGTGGCCTGGTCCGAACCGCTGTTTGTCTGCCAGCTGGATGTGGCCAGCAATACCGTGGTGCTCGGACCACGGGAAGCGCTACTGGTGCAGGAGGCCCGAATCCGTGACGGCACCTGGCATCTGACACCGCCGCCGAAAACCGGCCTGCGCTGCCTGATCCGCAACCGCTATCGCAGCCGGGCGGTACCCGCGACCGTCTTCCCCGACGGCCGGATCCGCTACGACCAACCCATCAGCCGACCGGCCCCCGGCCAAGCCGGGGTCGCCTACAGTGAGGACGGCCGGCTCTGCCTGGGTGGCGGTTGGTTTTGTTCCTGACAATACGGTGTCAGCAAGCTGCGAGCGAAGCCGAGACCACTCCGCCGTCCCGACCTGCGCCAGTGTCGGCCAGCGGCTGAAGACAACACGCCGACGGCAACCCTAGCCGTGCCGACAGCCGATGTCCCGGCGGTAATGCTTGCCATCGAAACGGATCGCTTCGCAGGCAGCATAGGCCTTGGCGCGGGCGGCATCGAGATCGTCAGCCAGGGCACAGACCGACAGCACCCGGCCGCCAGCGGTGACTAACCGACGACCCTTTTCCGACGTACCAGCATGGAAGACCACCGCGTCGTCCACGTCCTCCAAACCGGTAATCGTGCGGCCCTTGGGATACGCGGCGGGATAGCCCTCCGAGGCCATGGTCACGCAAATGGCGGTCTGTGACGACCAACGCAGCTCCAGCTGATCCAAGGTGCCATCGATACAGGCCTCGCATATGTCCACCAGATCGTTTTCCAAACGCAGCATCAGCGGCTGACACTCGGGATCACCAAAGCGGACATTGTACTCCACCACTCGCGGGCCCTTGTCAGTGAGCATCAGACCCAAGTAGAGAATGCCGACATAGGGCCGCCGTTCGCGCACCAGGCCGCTCATGGTCGGCAAGAGGATCTTGTGCACGATGGCATCCTCATCGGCGGGCGTCAGCAGCTGCGGTGCCGGGGTAAACGCGCCCATACCCCCGGTGTTCGGACCCTGATCGCCGTCGAAGACCTGCTTGTGGTCCTGGGCGGCATCGCAGATCAACGCATTGTGGCCATCGCAGAAGGCGAAGATGGAGATCTCCTCGCCCTGCATGCACTCCTCGATCACCACGCTGGCACCGGCCTGGGCACCGAATTCGTGCTGCCGCATGATGCGATCCACTGCAGCGTGGGCCTGCTCCAGATCGGCAGCGACGGTCACTCCCTTACCGGCGGCCAAGCCATCGCATTTCACCACGATGGGCGCACCAACCTCCTCCAGGTACTCGTGCGCCTGGTCAGCGTCGGCGAACACCTTGAAGTTGGCGGTCGGGATGGAGTGACGTCGCAAAAATTCCTTCATCGCCACCTTACTGCCTTCCAACTCGGCAGCAGCCTTGCTCGGACCCCAGATACGGAGTTTTTCAGCCTGAAAACGATCAACGATGCCACCCACCAAGGGCTGCTCGGGGCCCACCACCGTCAAATCGATACCAGTCCGTTTGGCAAAGGCGATCAGGGCATCGATATCGTCGGCCGCGATGGGGACGTTGCTGCCCAACTCAGCGGTTCCGGGACTCCCCGGCGCGATATGCAGCTGGTCGACACGGTCGCTCTGGGATAGTTTCCACGCCAAGGCGTGCTCGCGGCCGCCGCTTCCGATTACCAAAACCTGCATATCTGCTCCTGGAGATGCGGCAGCATAGTGCAGCAGCAATCAGCGCAAGCCGGCTGGAAATAGCGCGCAAGCGCACTAGCCTTCATCCCATGCATGTGCTTTGTGTCTGTACCGGGAACACCTGCCGCAGCCCCATGCTGGCCGCCCTGTTGCGACACCACCTCGACGCCGCGCATCGGGTCACCAGCGCCGGTGTCGCCGCCGCTTCCGATCAACCCGCCAGCCCCCAGGCCATCGCCTGCATGGCCGAGCGCGGCATCGATCTGCAGGTCCACCGATCACGATCGGTGGACCTGAGCGAGGCCCAGCGGGCAGACCTGATCCTCTGCATGAGCCCCAGCCACGCCCGCGCCCTGCTGCAGGCAGGGGTTGCCAGCAACAAACTGAAGATCGCCCAGGCTGATCAGGGTGGCGTCCCCGACCCCTTCGGCGGTGACTTGGACGACTACCGCCGCTGCGCCAACAGCCTGCAGGCCGAGGTGGAGCAGCTGGTGCGGCGAATCCAGAACGCCTGAGCCAAACTTTGCACATAACACGAACCAATCGTATACTCGCGCATGCGATTACGCGGCGCCAGTGGGCGAGAATACCATACGGTTGAGAAGGTCTGGCCGTACCGGAATGCCAGCATCTCCCCCGCCTTGTCCGTGAAAGACAAGACGGTGATCAACGTGATGCTGCTCCCCGCCGAATCATTACCGACCAACGATCCCGGTTGGCAGGAGGCGCTGACCACTCAAACCCAGACCTTGGCCGGCATTCACCATGAACTGATCAATCAGGTGATCGATGCCGGGATCCATGACGACGGTCGCCCCTTTGTGGCGTACCAACGACAGCAGAGCGTCAGTCTCAACCGAGTGGTCAGCGCACGCTCCGAGCCGATGGACGAGCTGCTGGCGCTGTTGATCGTCCGATCCGCAGCCCAAGGCGTAGCGCAATTGCATGCCGCGGATTTCCCACACGGCCACGTCGATCTCAACTGCATCCGACTGCTGGGACGCAAACACATCCAGCTCGGCTTCCTGACCCCAACCGTGCTCAATCTGGCCCTACATCAGGTCCAAGATGGCTGGAGCCTGTTTCGGGCACCACAGTTTGACCCGGCAGCCCCCAAGCCCTGCTACGATATCTATGGCCTTTGCATGGCCCTGCTGTGCACCCAAGCACCACAGTTCTGGGCCATGACCCAGACCAACGTCGAGGGCACCAAACGCATCCAGAAAGATGGCGGTGTCACCCAAGTGCTTGCGGCGCTGGGCCATGCCAGCGACAGCCTGCGCTCGATCCTCGAGTGCGGGCTCTGCCAGAGCATGGATTCTGGCTATCAGACCATCGAAGCCTTCATCGGTGACTGCACCGATGCCATCGGCGGCCAAAAGGCCCGACACGCCTCCGGTCGCATGCAGGTGGTCCGGGCCGATGGTGACCATGAGGAGGAAGGCCGTCGGTCCAATTTCTTCAATACCGATGACATCCAGGAACACATCCGCAAACACCGCAATGAGGACGACGAAAACGACGACTCAGCCAAGTCAGAGGAACCAGTGATCGACGAGGCCATGCTCGCCATCGTCGCCAAGCTGGTGGTCGTCAACAAAGATCAGCTGACCGCGTCCATCAACCTGGCACCAGGCACCTGTTTCCCTCGCCATCTGCTGAGCAAGGTGATTGAACGTGCCGGCGTCCGTTACGGTCTGATCGAAGCCAACATCATCCTGGCGACCCGTCTTTCCAATGAGGTTCGCCGGCTGACCATCGCGCGCGGCGATCCCCCCCGACCCGGCAAACCTGGCCGGAACGTCTACGGCAACGAAACCGTACCGCTGATACAAGCGGCCCAGGTCGAAATCCGCAAGGACGGCATGGAAGCGGTGATCCACAGTGTCCCCGATGAAGCGGTCGATCTGGATACCCTGAACAAAGCGGTCCAGGATGCTGGCATCCGTATCGCCCTGATTCCTGGCGCACTTGAGCGCATCAGTCGTGGTGAAACCGAAGCACATGGCTGCACCGTCATTGCTCGCGGCGAGCACGCCATTCAGGCTCGTCGCTCCCAATATCAACCCAGCGACAAACAATACCGGGAAGAGGACGAAGCCCAGGAGGTGCTGTCGAAATTGGGGCAGTCCCCAATCACACTCGATAGCTTGCGCATGGTGGGGAACGGCGAAAGCATCGCCGTCTGGCGACAGGGCACCTACCCCAAAGACGGCTACAATGTCTACGGTCAAACCATCCCCGCAGAAAAAATCGATCAACCGACCCCGGCCGGTTTGGCCGGCGAAGGCACCGAACTGCATCGCAACAAACGACTACTGGTTTACCTGCGCGCCAAACGCGATGGCGCCATGCAGATTCTCGACGATGGCACCATCCGTGTCATCGCGGTACGGCAAGTCCACGGTGACTTCGAAGCTACTGATGAAGAGGTCGATACTGACGATCTGATGGTGATCCACGGTGATGTTGCCGATGGCATAGTGATCCACACCGCTGGCGGGCTGGTGGTGTACGGCAATCTGGGCGATGCCGAGGTGCAGACCGGTGGCAATATCGAAGTCCACGGCGACATCCTGCCAGGCAGTCGCCCGGTCCAGTGTGCCGGCTCGCTCCAGGCCGCCAATATCCAAGGCCGACAACTGATGGCTGGCGAGGTCACCGTTGCCAACCACGTGGATGGCTCAGAAATCACCGCAACCGGCGAAGTCACCATCGGCAGCATTGCTGGCGGCCGGGTGGTGGCGGCTGGCAATATCACCGTCAAAGAGGACATCGGCGATGATGCCGAAACCCCCACCGAATTATGGGCTGGCCATCACGTCGGCCACGCCATCAAACGGGACCTCGCCATTTTGGAAGAGAAGAAATTACGCTCAGAGCGCACCCACATGCTGTCGGAGCGCAACGACCTCCGGGAAATGATTGAAAACATCAGTCGAACCCAATACCGCTTCTCGGTCGGCGGCTGGATGGGCAAGGATTATCTGCTCCAACTCAAGGATCGTGTCAGCCGGGTCAAACTCCGCGGCTCCGCCATCGACAACAGCCTGGAATCCGTCAGACATGTGATCGTCGATCAGGTGGAGGAGTCTGAGCAACTCGACCAGCTTTCCGACAACACCCGCGCCTACATCCGTGCCAAAACGGTTCACGGTGGCGTCACCCTGAAACTGGCCGATGCGGAAAGCCGAACCTTCAAACAATCCAGCACGGACGTGGACTACAAGATGTACGAAGGCGAGGACTGACTCGACGTGGTCATGCCCCGGCGATACGCGGCATCCACATGATCTCCTTACCCATTTCCGCATGCAGAAAGTGCAGCAACAGTCGACTGCGCGTCTCGGCATACGCGGCATCGTTCCAGCGATTGATCCGCTCCTCGGGATCGTTCAGCAGATCGTACAATTCACCATCGTTACTGCCGTAATACACCGTGATCTTCCAGCGCTGCTCCACCAGGGTCTTGATGTGCACTGTGGTCGGATCGTGATGATGCTCGACGATGACATGGTCGCGATAAGTCGAGTTGTCCCCACACCAGGCCGGCAGCTGATTCCGCCCGCTCATCACCCGTGGAATCGTTAATTCCGCGGCCGACAGAAAACTCGGCGCCAAATCCACCAACGAGACCAAGCCATCGCTGGTAGCGCCAGCGGCAATGCGTCCAGGCCAACGGGCGATAAACGGAACTCGCACCATATCCTCGTAATGAAACGGTCCCTTGGCGCACAGGCCGTGCTCACCGATGAAATGGCCATGATCGGTGGTGAACACCACCCAGGATATCACCACTGCCGGCGAATACCGGCGCGGCGATACGACCGACCCGCGGTAAGTGCTCGCCGGTCTCGCGCACCAAGCCCTGCCGCCGCATACCCACCAGCTGCGACAGGAACTGCCGTCGACCATCTCGCGGCGCAAAGGGACTCTCGGCAATCAGCCGATCGCGCTGGGCCGGACTGAGATGCGCCAGCCAGATCTGGGCGAAGCCATGCCAACAGATCTCTGGTACCCGGCCACCAGTCGGCATGTAGTGGACTCCATCGGGCATCTCGTGTTTCATCACGAGCATTACCATCTGGTCGACCCCCTCATAATACGCCGCCGATTCCTGGCATTGCTCGGCCAAGGCCCGGAAATGCTGACGCAGGATATCCTGTCGGCTCACGGTACGGCCCAGCCGTCGCGCCATTTCCCGTAGCGACGCGGTGGGCCGATATCGCCCATCCGCATGTGACAGCCAAGCCAGGCTCTGCAAGCTGCGGAGCAGGCGCGCCAGGGTCGGTGCCGGCAGACCAGTGGCGCTGGCGCATTCACTATAGCTGCAGCCGTCGGCCGCAGCAGCACAGACCTCGAGAATCTGCATCGCCCGCTGCAGGCTGCTGGCCTGCCGATCGCCACTTACGTTATCGTCAGTCATTGGTCGTTATCGTAAGTCTTCGTCGCCACACGACAAGACCCACGCTGCACGGGGGTCGAGCAATCTCCTTCATCAGCGGATGGCTCGCCGGCGGCGGAGCCTTCAGACCTCCACCAGCACCTTGTCGGTCGCCGGCTCGTTGCTCCCCTGGCCCTGATGCTGCAGGAACACCTGTTGCTTGGTGATAGCTGGCTTGATGCCGGCCTTGTCCAGATGCCGGTGGATACTCAGCCAGATCGGACCTTTGATGGCGTTTTTCTTGCTGTAGTCATTGCAATCGTAGAGCACGATGTAACGCGCCGACCAGCCAGTAAATCCGCGGAAAGAAACCGATACCGCCGGCTCATCCAAGACGAGATCCACAGCAGACACCGCCTTTTTGAGCACCGCGATCACCTTTTCTGGATCGTGCACCACCTCGATATCGATGAAGAAATACTGCTCATAGACATTATCGGGATAATTGAAGTTGGTCACCACCGACTCGGACACCATGCTGTTGGGTATACTGATGATATTGCCGAAACGGTCCTTCACCCGGGTGGTCCGCCAGGTGATGTCGACCACCTTGCCTTCGTTCAACTCACCGACCGAAATCCAGTCACCATGCCGAAAGGGGCGCTCCAGATTGATGGCGATGCCAGAGAAGACATTGGAGATGTTGACCTGGATTGCCAAACCGATGATCATGGCGAACAGACCGGAGGTCGCCAACAGACTGGTGAGTGGCTGCTTGAAGACGAAGCCGATAATGCCGAAGACCGCCAGCGCCAGGATGATACCCGCAGACATGCCGCGAATCAGCTGCGGAATTTCGTGTCGCAGATAGCGGCCCAAGGGATCCCAGACAAAGCAATTCATGGCGCTCTGCAGGCGTTGAGCGATCAGCAGCCACCAAGCGATGCTGAAGCCGACCACGATGGACTCCAACTGAGCGGCATTCAGATAGCGCGTCAGGAAATTGACGATCAACACTTCGCCGCCAAGCAACAGCAATGCCCAGATGGCAGTGATGTGGGTCCAGGCCAGCCGGTTCACCGGCAGACGCTTGCGTCGAAGCAAGGCCAACACCGCCAGGGCCAGTGCCACCCCCACCAGAACCTGGGCGATCATCATCGAGAAAGCACGTCTGATGGTCCGCGGTCGCTGATTGATCTGCAAACTGGAAACGAAGCGGGAATACCGGAGCTGTCCATCATCACGTCTGATTGCATTCAGGTCACCAAGTGAGGACCGGATCAGCCGTCCCTGGAAGCTCAACAGCTTGCCCACCTGCCAACCGGACCCCACCACCAGATGCTGATTCCCCATCTCATCTGCATCCATGCCGAGGAAATCCGGAACAAAGACCAGGTTGTCCTGGGTACGATGACGATGATGCAGGCTGATATCCAGATCATGCCGCCCCAAGGGTTGCTGCCGCTGGATGAAATCGGCACGGAAGGTTCCACGCAGGTGGAAGCGGCGGTACACCATGTTGTTATCGGTCATCTGACGCAATTCGGCTGCCGGCCCCTCGACCATTTCGACCGCATCAAGGGCATTACCGAAGACGATATGATCCACACTCAGGTCGTGCTCGGGCACCAGATCCAGATTGGCGTGATATCGGAACCAGAGGTGGAAATCCGCTTGAAATGCCCCCTCATCCAAATCCACCTCGTGCAGCTCGTTGATACGTAATCCAGCATACACCACGTTGGTATTGTACATGTAAGCGTCGCCCAGACGAACCACGGTTCGATTAGCCAGCAATTCCGGCAGATGATCCAGGCCTTGCAGGCTCTTGATCGGCGTCAACTGATTGAGCGCTGAAATGATCCGTCGCTGCTCGAACTGTCCGACCACGACCGGCTTTTGGGCATCTCCATCGGCATCGAAATAATTGATCCCGGTCACCCCCTCCAGACTGGCGCCGAGATTGTCGAAGCCCTGCAGGCGGTCACGAAGCGCACGCCGAAGCTCGGCAATGGGCTGGCCTTTGTGGTCAAGATCGGCCAGAGACCGATGAATCAGCTTGACCGCATCGTAAGCGAAGGCGGCGATCCATTCCGGCTCCTGGTGATAACGTCGGAGATAATCCGCACGAAACTCCTGAGCCTGTTTGTTGGCCACATCGAAAATAAACGGCGTGGTCACCACCAAGCCATTGGTATAGAATCCCGGTTGCTGCCGCTCAATCGGATCGCCGGCGAATCGCTCCGGAAAGGACATTTTGGCGAAGGAATCCGGAGCGATCACCGGTATCTCCAGACCGGCCAAGCGGAGCTGGCGGACAAAGTGTTCTCCGTCATAATCGTGCATGGCCAAAAATATCGCATCAGCAATCGGCTCCTCCGAGCCCGCGATCTGCTCGATAAATCTAGCAAAGACCGCTGGCTGGTCATCTGCCCGAGCGGTGAACGACCAATCGCCAACCCTGGCCGGTACCAACTCCAAACCGATATCACGGGCCGTCTGCTTGAACACTGCAGCCAGATTGGCGCCATAGGCGAGATCCTCCTCGATAACCACCACCCGACGCGCACCAAAAAACTGTTTGCTGTAATTGGCCAGAAAGGCGCCCTGACTGTCGTCATTGAAGATATTGCGAAAATACCAGGGATTATTGACGGTCACCTTGGTATTCGTGGAAGCAGGCGTAATCGCGGCAATGCCACCACGCTGATACTCCTGACCCGCGGCCATGGAGCAGCTGCTCCACATATGGCCGATCACGGCCACCGCATTGGACTCGGCGATCTTGACCGCCTCATCGGCGGCGCGCTCGGAATCGTTGCCATCGTCATAGGCTTCGACCACCAGCCGGCGGCCCTCGATGCCACCTTTGGCATTGACCTCATCGGCATAGAGCTGAACCGCCTGCAAGGCCGCATGTCCGCCCTCGCTGCCTGGCGCGGAGGGGTCCAATGGCATGGCCACAGCAACGGTAATGGGATGCCCTTGCCAGGTCGGCCAGAACAACGCGCAGGTGGTCGCACTGATGAAAATAGCAAACAGCAGACTGACCCACAAAATAAGACGCATCGCATTTCACTCCGACGAAATATTTTCGCACTATCGAACGAGGGATTAGGACGAAGCCCATCAAATGTCGTCACGTCTTATTTGCAATACAGAAAAGGAAATATTTTTCTCTGAACACCGGAGTCCTTCAGACACCGCGATTCGGACGACCCATATGACGGAATATTGAAAAAAAACGCTCTAAGGGCACCTCTATAAACTCAGGTCGAGCCAGGCGCAGACGATTTTTGGTCCTGCCAAGGCGCTGGGGCCGAAGGAATAGCAGGGCTATTTCGAGGTTCCAGCAACGCAGGCAGGGCCGGAAAGCGCAAGTCTGGCGAAGTGCCTGAGTTTTTAGAGGTGCCCGTATGCATGACGCTTCCCTCAGACCTCAGAGGGGGCGTTGCCCCCTCGCGACATCCGTCGCACACCCCCACGGCCTCG
>CAYONM010000118.1:0-11855 GCA_964405325.1 uncultured candidatus Brocadiaceae bacterium
GGCTCTTTCTCCGTGTTCTCCGCGCCTTTGTGAGAGACACCATGATGGGCACCTCAAAAAACTCAGGCACTTCGCCAGACTTGCGCTTTCCGGCCCTGCCTGCGTTGCTGGAATCTCGAAATAGCCCTGCTATTCCTTCAGCCCCAGCGCCTTGGCAGGACCAAAAATCGTCTGCGCCTGGCTCGACCTGAGTTTATAGAGGTGCCCTGATGCGATGGCGGGATTGGGGAGGAATCACTATACCAGCTGCGTCAGGTACGATTTTCCGGTATGGTCTTTTCTGAATAGCCCTTACAGATACTTTTGACTGGCCCTGGGGGAGGCCAATACGACACCCTTGCATTCTCCGACCCGTTCCCTAGCCTTCGTCGCCCCAAAAGCGAGGAGGCAACATGCCCAAGCAGAAGACCCACAAGGCCTCGCAGCGGCGAGTGCGCATCACCAAAAACGGCAAGATCCTGCGTCGGCAGTGCGGTGTGCGACACTTGATGACCAACCGGAGCCCCAAGCGCAAGCGTCAGCTGCGCGCCGCCGCCACCACGGAGACGGCCGGCTACCGGAAGAAGTTCATCGCTGGCCACTGCGGCGTCCGGTAAGGGGTAGCAGCCCCGCCGGCAGCGGATGGTCCGTAGCCGGTCCCCCACAAGTAGACTCGAGACGGAGTCTCCCCATTCGATTCCGATCGTCTGGGCAAGCAGAAAGGAACTGCCATGCGTACCACCAATGCTGTCGCTCGGCATAAGTCCAAGAAACAGACGATGAAGGCCGCCCGTGGCTTTTACGGCGCTCGTCATCGTCAGCTGAAGAAGGCCCTTGAGGCCACCCGCCGCGCCGAGGCCGAGGCCTTCCGCGGCCGCAAACAGAAGAAGCGCGACTTCCGCTCCCTCTGGATCACCCGTATCAACATCGCTGCTCGCGATAATGG
Organism: uncultured candidatus Brocadiaceae bacterium; assembly: GCA_964405325.1. Taxonomy (GTDB): domain Bacteria; phylum Planctomycetota; class UBA11346; order UBA11346; family UBA11346; genus CAYONM01. The sequence goes on from CAYONM010000118.1 coordinate 926, forward strand.
CATCACTTACAGCCAACTGATCGCCGGACTGCACAAGGCCAACATCGAGCTGGATCGCAAACAGCTTTCGGAGTTGGCCATCCACCAGCCCCAGGCCTTCACTCAGGTCTGTGAAGCCGCCAAGGGCGCCATGGCTGGCTGATCTGCCGAAAAGACAGGACCAGAATCCCTGCCGGAAAACGGCAGGGTTTTTTGGTTTAGCGCTTTCTGGTCAGCATCCGGTACCAAGGCTCGGGAGGGCGGTGTTGGTGCCTGTCGGCAGCGTCCTCAGCCCCGGATCGGCCCGCCCAAACCCGGCCACGGATCGCCCACCTGGGCCCGCTGGCACAGCCAGGCATCGCAGAGCACCAGCGTGGCCATAGCCTCGACAATGGGCACGGCGCGTGGCAGTACGCAGGGATCGTGGCGACCCTTGGCCTGCAATGCCACGTTGGCACCAGCGTCGTCGGCCGAGGGCTGGGCTTTCAGCACCGTTGCGGTGGGCTTGAAGGCGATACGGCAATCGATGGGCATGCCGTTGGAAATGCCACCTTGGATGCCGCCGGAACGATTGCTGGTGGTGGTCAGGGTCTGCTCCTGCCACTGGTAATGATCGTTGTGCTGCAGGCCGCTGAGTCCCGTGGCGCCGGCAAAGCCCGAGCCGATTTCAATGCCCTTGCAGGCTGGCAGGCTCAGCATGGCGCGAGCGAGGCTGGCATCCAGCTTGTCGAAAACCGGATTGCCCAGGCCCGGCGGTACGCCCTGGATGAACAGGCGGATGACGCCCCCCAAGCTGTCGCCGTGTTTTTTGGCGTCCAGAATGGCTTGTTCCATGGTTTGAGCATGCTGCGGATCAGGGCAGCGGGTTGGCGAGGTATCGACCTTGGCGCGATCGACGGCAGCAGGAGCAATGGTCGCGACAGCATTGATCTGATGCACCTGCTCCACCCAGGCGCAGATCTGCAGATCCGGAAAGCGATCGCGCAGTGCCTGCTCTGCCACCGCACCGGCCGCGACCCGACCGATGGTCTCGCGCGCTGAGGAGCGGCCACCGCCCTGCCAGGCGCGTAGACCGTACTTGGCGTCGTAACCGAAGTCCGCATGGCTGGGGCGGTAGATGTGCCACCAGTCGGCATAGCTACTGCTGCGTTGGTCCTGGTTGCGGACCAGCAGGCACAGTGGCGTACCGAGGGTGCGGCCATCATCGGCCGTCAGGCCCGAGAGCACCTCGATCTGGTCGTCCTCATCGCGCGGTGTCACCAGTTTGCTCTGACCGGGCCGGCGTCTGGACAGCGCGGTCTGCACGTGGGTCAGATCCAGGGCCAGACCAGGGGGGCAGCCATCGATCACGCAGCCGACGGCGGGGCCGTGGCTCTCGCCGAAGGTGGTGAGGTGGAAGCAGTGACCGAATGAATTGCCTGACATGGCCGGATGCTTGAGCCCGACCCGGGCTTGGCAAGCAGGACCAGTGCTGCTGTGATGCGGTGCAGGAGTCGATCATGCGCATGCTGCTGTTGCTGCTGGTGCCGGTGCTGCTGGCCGCCGAGAGCGAATCGGGGCCGGAAGAAGCGCCATCAACGGATCGGGAATGGCAATTTCAGTTGGGCATGCTGCTGGGCAGCATGTCTTTCGATGCTGACGAATGGGGGGCTGTGGATGGCCAAGGGCTGCTGGGTTTCCAGTTCGATTGCCAGCCGCGTAGCTGGCCTGTGGGGCTGGCTGCCGATCTGGTGATCACCAGCGCCGAAGAGGAGGTGGACGGGGTGATCATTCGCGGTGGCACGGTCAGCTATGCCCTGGGGGCGCGCAAGCACTGGCGGCAGCGTCGCTGGGATCCCTTCTTCGGCGGTGGCGTCATGGTGACCGCGGTCCAGATGGAAGCGGATTTCAGTGGCGTGGTGGCAGAAAGCGAGGGCGTCGGTGTGGGCCTGTGGGCCGGCGGTGGGCTTGGCCTGCTGTTCGGCCGGCATGGCCGTATCGCCATCGAGGCCCGAGTGCACGCCGTTGAGGCGGAGATGGAAAAGGAGTACGAGCTCGATGCCAGCGGCATCGGCCTGGGGCTGTCGGGTGGGTTTTTCTGGTAGGGGCTGATTACGACAGGCCGCAGTTGGCAAAGCTGACGTAGGGGCCGCGTTCGAACAGGATGATCTCGGCGTTCTCGTCCTGACGACGCAGGCGGGCGGCAGCGGAGGCGCCACCGGCGACGCCACCGACGATGCAATAGGTAATCATGATCTGGTTTCCTCAGGAGTGGGGTTGATGCCGCGACAGACCGCATGTTGACGGAGACAGGCCAGCAGGCGTGGCAGGCGGGGGTTGACGAGGCGGTAGTAGACTTCGCGGCCACGACGTTCGGCAGCCAGGTGCCCCTGACCCTTGAGCAGGCGCAGGTGTTCGCAGGTCTGATGCGGTGCCAGCTCGCAGCATTCGGCGATCTGGTGCACGGGGTATTCGCCCTGCAGCAGGATGTCGATGATCCGCAAGCGGACTGGATGCGCGATCGAACGCAGGCAGTCGGCAGCCTCGCTCAACTCGGCGAAAGGGACCAGGGCTGTGGTGTAAAATGTGGACATATCGTGACCTCTCGACAATTCATGATGAACTTATGTTGGATGGCGAGGGCTCACCATTGGGAATCACGACTGGCATGCCCTGGAAACATTGTGAACGATGCTCGGCCCGGTCCTTGCTGTGGTCGGCCCAGCTTCTAGAACATGGCCCAACTGCATGGGGTGCCGCACCACATTTGCGCGGCTGAGATCAGACCCATCGAACCTGATGCTGACCACTCGGATGGGTGGGAGCCGGAGGGATGCAGCGATGCAGATCCATCTCAATGATCACACCACCGACATCGCCAGCGGCACCAGCGCCGGCGCCTTCATTGAGCTGCAGTTGGGTGGCCGTCCGCAGGGTGTGGCCTTGGCGATCAACGATGAGGTCCTGCCGCGGGCCCGTTGGGACGCCTATCAGCTGCAGCCTGATGACCGCGTCTTGATTGTACAGGCGGTCCAGGGTGGCTAGGCACTTGTTGAGGCCGTCGCATCCCGTTTTGTTCGCATCCTTTTTGCTGAAAGAGATCCATGTCTGATTCCTTCCAGATCGCCGACACCGCATTCGATTCCCGCCTATTGACCGGGTCAGGCAAGTTCTCCGATGGCGAGGTGATGCAGGCCGCGTTGGAAGCCAGCGGTAGCCGCATCGTCACCATGGCTCTGCGCCGGGTGGAAAAAGACGGCCGCGACGACCCGATCATCGATCGCCTCGATCGCAGTCGCTATCAACTGCTGCCCAATACCTCGGGCGTTCGCACTGCCAAGGAAGCGGTATTCGTGGCCGAGATGGCCCGCGATGCGCTGCAGACCAACTGGGTGAAATTGGAGATCCATCCGGATCCCAAATACCTGATGCCCGATCCGGTGGAGAGTCTGGCCGCCGCCGAAGAACTGGTGAAACGTGGCTTCATCGTGCTGCCCTACGTGCACGCCGACCCGGTGCTGTGCAAGCGCCTGGAGGAAGTCGGCACCCAGGCGGTGATGCCGCTGGGTGCTCCCATCGGTTCCAATCGGGGCCTGGAGAGCCGGGCCTTTCTGGAGATCATCATCGAGCAGGCCAGCGTCCCGGTGATCATCGACGCTGGCCTGGGCACCCCCTCGCATGCCGCCGCTGCCATGGAGATGGGTGCTGACGCGGTGCTGATCAATACCGCCATCGCCGCCGCCCGCGATCCGGTGGTGATGGCCCGCGCCTTCGCCCAGGCGGTGGAAGCTGGTCGCGCCGCTTATCTGGCCGGCCTGGCCCCGGAAAGCGGTCAGGCCGTGGCCACCAGTCCATTGACCGGATTCCTCAGCGAAGCCGCTGCCGCTGCGGGGGGCTGAACATGTTTTCACAGCAGCATGCCAACATCGACTGGGCCGAGGAATCCGCGCGCATCCAGGCCTGTACCGCCGTCGATGTCGAGCGGGCGCTGAATAAACGCGGTAAGCGCGATCTGCAGGATTTTCGGGCACTCATTTCCCCGGCGGCCATGCCCTATCTGGAGGCCATGGCCCAGGCCAGCTATCGGGCGACTCGTCAGCGTTTCGGCAACGCCATGCAATTGTACGTGCCGCTGTACGTTTCCAACGCCTGCACCAATGTCTGCACCTACTGTGGCTTTTCTCGCGACAATGCGATCCGTCGGACCATCCTGAGCCCCGTCGAGATCGACCATGAGATTGCCGTCATCAAGGGCATGGGTTTTGATCATGTGCTGTTGGTCACCGGCGAAGCGGACCAGCGGGTTGGGTTTTCCTATATTCGCGACTGCCTGCAGCAGCTACGGCCGCATTTCAGCAATCTCAGCATCGAAGTGCAGCCGCTGACCAGATTTGAATACGAGGGCCTGGTGGATGCCGGCTTGAATGCGGTCTACGTCTATCAGGAGACCTACGGCAGTGACGCCTATGCCCGGCATCATCGTGCCGGCAAAAAACAGGACCTGGCCTGGCGTCTGGACTGCCCGGATCGCCTCGGTGAGGCCGGCGTCCATAAGGTTGGCTTGGGTGTCTTGATTGGATTGGAAGACTGGCGTGTGGATTCGCTCATGTGCGCCCGCCATCTTCGCTATCTGGAACAGCGTTACTGGCGTACCCGTTATAGCGTCAGCTTTCCGCGCCTGCGCCCGCACGCGGGCGGCCTGGAGTTGGCCAGCGTGATGAACGATGCCGACTTGGTACAGCTGATCTGTGCCTGGCGACTTTTTGACGAGGAGCTGGAGCTGGCCTTGTCCACCCGCGAAAGCGAATTCTTCCGCGACCACGTCTGTCGCCTGGGCATTACCAGCATGAGCGCCGCCAGTTGCACCAACCCCGGTGGCTACAGCGACACGGTGGACAGCCTGGAACAATTCGAAATTTCCGACGACCGTTCGGCCTTGGATATCGCCGCCATGCTGAAGCGCCAGGGTTTGGAAGCGGTCTGGAAGGATTGGGATGCAGCCTACGACGTGCGTTCGGCGTAGCGGTCCACTTGCGTCGTCTCCAGCAGGGGCACTTCGGCCGAAAACGCAGATCAATCCCGTGACGGTGCCCCAGATGGAGACGAGGCATGGTCCACTCTTTGCGAGCTTTGCGTGACACTGGGCGGATGAGTCAGCCTTGCAGCCACCGGTTCAGGGTTTCGTGCAGGGCTTTCAGGTGGACCGGTTTGGCCAGATGGCCGTCCATGCCGGCGGCCACACTGCGATCGCGGTCTTCGGCATAGGCGTTGGCGGTCAGGGCGATGATCGGCGTGCGGGGTAACTGGTGTTCCGCTTCGTTGGCGCGAATCCGCTTGGTGGTGTCAAAACCATCCATGTCCGGCATTTGGCAATCCATGAACACGATGTCGAAATGCTGGTGTTGCAGCTGTTCCAGCGCCTGCTGACCGCTACTGACCGCCACTGCCTCGGCGCCGATCCGTTCCAGCATGCGAGTGGCGACAACCCGGTTCAGCTCCTGGTCATCGACCAGGAGGACCCGTGCGCTCTGGACCGGGGTGACCCGTGCGCTCTGGACCGGGGTGACTCGTGCGCTGTCTGCCACCGGTGGCTCCAGGTCTGGTTCTCCCAGGTCGCCAAGATCGATGACGAACGCCATCAGTTGATCGTTGTCCAGCCGTACGGCGTTGACCTGGGCGAAAAATCCGGTGGTGTTTTTCCGGCGTAGTCTGATGCAAACCTCGCCACGACCCTTGTCCAGCACGCGCTGAAAATTATCCAGGGCGCGCTGGCGCTCGTCGGGGTGCACCAGATCGATGATAGCCATGCCCAACAGCTCATCGTGGCTGAAACCGGTCATGCGCAGCGCGGCCGGATTGTGGTCGATGTAGTGCCCGTCACTGCTGGTCACGAACAGCGCGTGTGGTGCATGCTCCAGATAGCGGCGGAGGCGGGCTTCGCTTTGCGCCAAGGCCTGTTCGTGCTTGCGCAGATGGCGCAGATCGCGGGCGACGCAGATGACGAAGGATTCGCCGTCCTGCTGGTAGCGTTGTGAGCGGATTTCAACGGGGATGCGAGCCCCGGATACATTCAGGAATTCCTGCTGGTGATTGCGGCACTGACCGTCGTGCAGATGTCGGCAGAGGTGCTGCTGCGAGGGATGGATCAGATGTGCGGGAAGGCCCAGCAGTTGTTCACGTGGGTAGCCCAGCAGACGGCAGGCCGCCAAATTGACTTCCACCAGGGGGCCACAGCGACCGTCTTCGTTGATGCGGTGGACCAGGACCGCATCACCGATGGCATTGATCAGCAGATCGTGATGCAATTGGTGCCAACGGGTGGCTTGGATCTGCCGGGTCCACAGCAGCAAGCAGGCCAGGCCGGCGATGACGGCTGAGCCCAGGGCCAGCAGGCTGATGATCAGCCAGTGCCGCAGGGTGGCATCGGATCCGAGCTGTTCCTTCGTCAGCCAGGCTTCCAGGATTTGTCGTGTCTCGCCGGTCCCTTCCAGACGGATCAGCGCCTCGTTGAGATCCCACAACCGTTCGTTGTGACCACGCTTGACCGCAAAGCACCAGCGCTGTTGGACCGGAATGACGATCGGGCTCTCTTGGATCGATTGGAGGTCCAGGTGCGTCAGGCTGTGCCAGCCGACCACACGGGTGGCCAGAACGCCGGCGCCTTCGCCCTGGGCATGACGCTTGAAGGCCTCGGTCAAGGTGTCGGTCACCAGCATGGTGACATCATCCTGTTGTCGGAGGTAGTCATGCATGATGTCATCTTGCATCACCAGCAGGGTCAGACCGGCGAGGTCGCTGTGAGCGGGGAGGTCCTGGCGTTGAAAGAGGGCTCCATGCGTGCGCAGATACGGCAGGGAGAAGTCGAAGGATTTCGCGCGCTGCTGATCGTACGCCATGGCAGGAAGCACGTCCAATTCGCCATCGAGCAATTGCTGTCGGATCTGATGCCACGCCGCCACATGGAAACGGACCTGGTAACCAGCTTGTCGGGCTGCGGCCCGAAGCATATCCACGCCAAGGCCGCTGGCTTCGCCGGTCAGCGTGGTGACCGCCAGGGGGGGATAGTCCTCTTCGCTGGCCGAACGGAGGGCTTCGACGGCGGGGAGGGTGGTCAGCCAGATCAATAGCGGCAACATCCTACGGACCATCATGCGGCAGTATACGATACGGAGCGGGTGGTTGCCAAAGTGCAATCGACGGGGTGGGCTTCCTGTCTTGTGGGCCCTGCCAGGGGACCAGGATGCCTATGATGGAAGTGGATGAGACGGTCTGCATCGAGTCCGGACGTTTGAGCGACCTGCGGCAGCAGCGCGACGGTGGTTGGATTGCTGGGCGGGTATTGGTGGAGCGGGGGCCGGAAGCGCTGCGTGGCAGGCTGCTGCAGGTAGCGGGTGTGGTGCCCGGTGCGGTGACCGATCGCTATTATCGTTTGGAGCTGCGTTATACGCCGCATGAGCGATATGGTGATCAGTGGAGGATTGTCAGTGCCCAGGCGGCCCTGCCGCAAACCCGGCAGGGCCTGGCCACCTATTTGAAGGTTCATATCCATGGTATCGGCAAACGCCGGGCCGAGGCCTTGTTGGAGCGTTTCGGTACCGACCTGCCCAGTGTTCTGGCAGAAGTGGATGCGGTCGAACAGATTCGCCAGCGCGTCAGCATGCCGCAGCAGGTGGCCAAGGACCTGGTGGCGGAATGGCGTATGGTACGCGATCGGGCGCAATTGGATATCGCACTCTACGGTGCCGGTTGCTCGCCGGCGCAGATCGGCCGTATGTGGGATGTGTTTGGTTTGGGGCTGATGACGGTGGTGCACCAGCAGCCGTACCGCCTGATGCAGGTGCGCGGCTTGGGGTTTGCCCAGGCCGATGCCATCGCCCGTACCATGGGGGTGGATCCGGAATCGCCCGAGCGCTGCCTGGCTGCGGCGGTGGAGGTGGCACGTCGACAGGCGGATCAAGGGCATTGCTGGACCGCTTGGGAACAGGTCCTGACCGAGACCAGCGAGCTGATCCGACTTCCGGCCGAACGGATCGCCCAGGCCCTGAGCCAGGAAGTGCCGGCGGAAGCTCGGCGCCGCTCGTTGCTATTCGATCAGAAGTGCCGGGGTTGGTTGCCGCATCTGTTGCAGGCGCATCGCCTGTTGGTGCAGGAACTACGTCGTCGCCTGGCTGTGCGACTGACGCCGCCGCCCGAGCACACCGCGATGCCGGCAATTGATGGTCTGACCCTCACCGAGGAGCAGCAGGCAGCGGTACAGGGCGTGCTGCTGCATGCTATCGCGGTGCTGACCGGCGGCCCCGGTACGGGCAAGACCACGGTGGTGCGCAGCATCATCGATGCGTACGAAAGCCGCTATCGCTCGCCCTTGATCCGCTTGGCGGCGCCCACCGGCAAGGCCGCACGTCGGCTGAGCGAGAGCACCGCTTGCGAAGCCTGCACCATCCACCGCTTGTTGGAATGGTCGGGAGATGGTCCGCAGCGTGACGCCGAACGGCCCATCCCGGCGGATCTGGTCATTATCGATGAGGCCTCGATGCTGGATCATGAATTGGCCGCGCTGTTGTTGGCGGGGGTGGCACCACAGACGCCAGTGGTCTTTGTCGGTGATGTCGACCAGTTGCCCTCGGTGGGGCCGGGGCAATTTCTTGGCGATCTGATCCAAGCTGGTGCCGCCACCTATCGGCTGACCACGGTGCAACGGCAGGGGGTACAATCGCTGATCATCACCGGTGCGGCTCGTATCCGACAGGGCAACGAGCCGCCATTTGCCACCGCACCGGGCGAAGATCTGTATTTTATCGGTGATCTCTCCCCGGACGCGATCATCGAACGGGTTTTGCGTTTCGTCTGCCAGGATATTCCTGAGCGGACGGGCATCGCAGCGGTCGATATCCGGGTATTGGTGCCGCATTATCGTGGACCCTGCGGTATCAACGCCCTGAATCAGGCCTTGCAGCAGTGCCTGAACCCACCCGGTCCGCACAAGGCGGAAATCCAGGTTGGCAAAGATCAGGTATTCCGGGCGGGGGACCGCCTGGTCTGGCTCAGCAATCAGGGCGAGCATGAGCTGGTCAACGGTAGCGAGGTGGTCTTGCACGAGATAGACGAGGAGAAAGGCAATAAGGTTGCCATCATCGAGACCGACGATGGCCGTGTCCTGCGCTTGAAGGCCCACCAGCTCGATGCTCGCCTGGCCTACGCCTTGAGCGTGCATAAGTCCCAGGGGAGTGAATATCCCGCGGTGGTGCTGGTGATGGACTTTGCATCCGGTCCCTTGCTGACCCGGCGTTTATTCTACACCGCCGTGACTCGCGCCAAACGCCTGTGCGTCATCTTGGGGCGCCGAGCGGCCATGCAACGTGCCCTGGCCTGCGACCGCGACCAGCAGCGCCGCAGTGGCTTGGCGGATGACCTGACGGTGTGAGCAGCCGGTGGCCGATCGACTCGCCAATAGCCGGGCGATACTGCCAGCGGTTCGGATGATGGGGGGCATGCGGATGTGAGGCCGTCGCATCGAGTGCGCGCCTTGTTCGGATCCGGTTTCGATTTTACCACAGAGAGGCACAGAGACACAGATGGTTCTCGCCATCAGCGCGCGCAGCACACCCACGGAGCGCGTCGCCATGCGGCGCAAGCTCGGCAACCGTGCTCGTTCAAGACATCAGGAACATCCGGTGATCAGCGCCGATCTCTGTGCTGCCTGCGAGGCAGGGCCTCGCGCTCCGGGTGGGCCGGCACCGAGCATCCGATGGCGCCTGAGGACATACCAGTCGTTACCTCGGAATAACCAAAACCTCTGTGGCCTCTACTGGCCTCTGTGCAGCCCATCGTTGTGCTCCCGATTTGTGGGTAATGGCCAGCACCGCAGAGCCATCCGGCAGCCGCTCCCGCGGCCAGATGCTCAGCCAGCGACAGACCACGTCCCGCGCCGACCAGCCAGACGCCACTCCTGGCCGCATACGCAGAACCACATGCAGATGATTCGACAACACTATATACGCCGCCATATCACATGCTGCCTGCTGCGACAGCAGTCGTAAACGTTGCTCTATCCACAGCTTGCGGTGCTCGACATCATTACCGCTGTGATCCGTACCGCACAGGAAGGCCCGGCGGACACAGCGGGAAATGCAGTGCACCCAGGGCGGTTTTGCGGGGTCGAATTGGTGACTTCGTGGGCGTGGCATGGAGGGATCCTAGTTGTAAGTCGTGATAGGCAATGGGAGTATGCGTGGCTGGTTTCTTCTGTGGCTGGTTTCTTGCTGGTTTCTTTTGGGAGTATGCGTGGCTGGTTTCTTTCGGTTGTGCTCGACATCATTACCGCTGTGATCCGTACCGCACAGGAAGGCCCGGCGGACACAGCGGGAAATGCAGTGCACCCAGGGCGGTTTTGCGGGGTCGAATTGGTGACTTCGTGGGCGTGGCATGGAGGGATCCTAGTTGTAAGTCGTGATAGGCAATGGGAGTATGCGTGGCTGGTTTCTTGTTCGCGCAGTGTTCGCGCAGGAGTGAGCTAAGTCATGATGCATACAGGATCAGTGCGTGGCCATATTCGGATAGCCATATTCGGGGCCATATTGGCCATATTCGGTATGGTATGGCCTGTATGGCCTGGGTATGGCCTGGGCGGATGTCGGTCGTGAGCGGTCTACTCGATCAGTTCAGCCATCTCCGCCTACAACCGGCCTCAGCCAATGCGAAGCTGTGGGATCGAGTTCTTCGGTCAGGGTGGTGGTGCCAGGATAACTGGTGGTGCCAGCAGGAGCACACTCCCATACCCATGTTTCCAGGTTCTCCATGCTGATACTGCGCACGGGAAAGGTCCCCTCATTGACGGTTATTTTCACATCCTTCCACGCCTTGCCGTACCATTCGTCGCTGACCATGACGCGCACCGTGTAGACACCGGGCTGCGTATAGCGATGGGTGTACGAATCGCTGCCGCTGACCTGATCGAGGGTGTGCACGGCGC
>CAYONM010000119.1:0-11729 GCA_964405325.1 uncultured candidatus Brocadiaceae bacterium
GGCGGCAAAAGATCAAGCGAAATGTAATGTTTATTTTTTGACGGGCCCTTAGTGCAATGCCATTGTCCGGCCGGGGGATTGTCATCTCCGATTCTTGTCTGCCAGCTGGCCGCAGGCGGCATCGATATCGGCGCCGCGTTGACCGCGCAAGGTGTAATGGCCGCCTGCTCGGCCGAGTTCTGCAGCGAAGCGCTGGACTTCTGCTTCAGCCGGCGCGCGATGCTGGCTGTGTTCCACAGTATTGAAGGGGATCAGATTGATGTGGGCGCCGTAGCGCCGTGCCAGCCGGGCCAGGTCGCGCGCCTGGGCCGATGCCATATTGGCATCGGCCAACAGGACATATTCGAAGGTCATGCGGCGGTTGACGGTTTTCGCATAAGCGTCCATGGCGTCCAGCAATTCGGCGATGGGCCAACGCCGGTTCAAGGGGACCAGGCGATTGCGGGTCTCGTCATCCGGTGCGTGCAGGCTCAGGGCCAGGGTGACCTGTGGTTCGTCTTGGCCGAAGCAGCGGATTTTCGGTGCCACGCCCGAGGTACTGACGGTGATCCGACGCCGACCCAGGTTCAGCCCGCGTTCGTCTCCCAGTACCCGGATCGCCTGGAGCACCGCTTGGTAATTGAACAGTGGTTCCCCGGATCCCATGAACACGACGTTGCTTACCGGCCGCCAGCGATGGAAATGCAGTACCTGAGCAACGATTTCGCCGGCAGTCAGATCACGCGTAACGCCGTGCAAGCCCGAGGCGCAAAACGTGCAGCCGACGGCACAACCCACCTGGGACGACACACAGACCGTCTGCCGGTCGTTGGTGGGAATGCCGACGCATTCGGCCAGTGAGCCGTCGTGCAATTGGAGCAGGCTCTTGCAGGTGCCGTCGCAGCTGCGTTGTTGGCGGATCTCCTGTCCATCCAGCCAACGGAATTGCTGATCCCATTCCTGTTGCAGCCCCGCCGGCAGGCCTTTGACGGCGGCAAAGCGCGTGGCTCCCCGGTGCATGATCGCTTCGAAGACCTGTTGCCCGCGATAAGCCGGCAAGCCGTGCGCCTGGGCCCAGCGCCGCCAAGCCTGGTGATCCAATCCATATGCGTCCATGCTGAGATGCTGACGGCTGCCCGAGTCGGGGCTAGCGTTGAGCATTTGGAAGCCATACTACTCAGTCGAGTAGAAACCACCAAGGGATAGAGACATGGATGTCGAACTGCCCGAATCGCTGAAAGATACCTTGCCGATTCAGCAAATTTTCGATTTCATTTTCAATGCAATGGGCGAAGCGGCGGTCATCTGCGACGCCGATGGTCGTGTGTTGCACGGCAACCGTCGATTCTGGCGACTGACCGGTTTGGATGAGGAAGAGGTGCGGCATCGTCAGCTGGCGGAACTCCCCTTGTTCGATCCCGACGAGATGCAGCCGGACCGTCGTCTTCGCGAGGCCATGCAGGGGGATCTTCGCACACGGCAGCGTTTCGACGCCACCTTCATCGACCGACAGGAGCGCCGGTATCCGGTGCACTGCCTGCTGGCTGGCCTGCACGATGAGCATGATGCGCTGGTCTTGACGGTCCTGTTGGCGTGCGACTGTTCTGATCAGCGTCACTTGAGCCAACAGCTGCATCATTTGCAGAAACTGGACAATATCGGCAAGATCACCGGTGGGGTGGTCCACGATGTGAACAATATGCTCTCCTGCATTATTGGCGCCGCCGAACTGTTGGAAGAGCAGGTCGGCGTGGAGGGGCAGAATTACCTGCATATGATCATGACGGCAGCCGAGCGCGCTGGGGTCCTAGCGCGGACGCTGCTGGGTGCCACCCGTCGGCCAGAAACCGTGAGCGAACAGGTCGATCTGCATGAATTGATCCGTGAGACGGTGCTGCTGCTACGGCATGCCGTTCCTGAACGGATCGACGTTGAGACCCGTTTGGACGCCGAGCACCATGTCTTACGCGGCAATACCGCCCGTCTGGCCAATGCGTTGCTGAATCTGGGGCTCAACGCCCGAGATGCCATTCCCGAGCAGGGACGGATCGTCTTTCAGAGCAGCAGCGATGCCTTTGCTCTGCAGGTTGATGTGCGCGATGATGGTACGGGGATCGACGAGGCCGTGCGTCGTCGGATTTTCGAGCCATTTTTCACCACCAAGCCGGTCGGCAAAGGGACCGGGCTCGGTCTGGCGGCCGTTGCGGAAACCATGCACATGCACGATGGCGAGATAGAGGTGCACAGCGAGGTGGGCAGCGGCACGAGTATTTCGCTTCGTTTGCCCTTCGAGGAGCCGTTGGACGAGTCCGGCGGGCGCTCCATTCTGGTCGTGGATGACGACCCCATCGTCCGGGTCACCATGCGGCTGCTGCTGACCGACCTGGGCTATCGGGTGATTCTGGCCGCCGATGGTGAGGAAGCGGTGCGGACCTACCGTGAGCGGAGTGCGCAAATCGACCTGGTACTGTTGGATCTGGTCATGCCGCAGATGGACGGCATGGCCTGCTTCCGAGCCATCCGACAGCTCGATCCAGCGGCGCGGATCATCGTTGCCACTGGCTACGAGCGCGTTCAGGAGGTGGCTCAGATGCGCGCCAGCGGTTTGCAGGGCTATATCCGTAAGCCCCTGGATCGTGAGCAGGTCAGAAAGGCCTTGGCGGTCGCTCTGGTGTAGCCCTGCCATCGGGCAGAGTCGCGCAAGGCTCCTTCCTGGGAGCGCTGGCACTCCTTGCCTCAACTCCGCCTGGGGCATGAGCCATCGGGGGAAGCCTGGTTTACAGATGGAAGCGTCGCTTACCATTCGCGCGCCATGGCTATTGGTAATTTAGTGGCAGTTCCAGAACTGCAGGCCGACGGGCCGGCGCATCTCATCAGTCAGAAGCAGGGATTTCTGCGTATCCGTTTTTTGCGGACGGGTGCGGTGATGACCCAGGAATCCAAGCGGGTGGTGCGTTACCTGCTGTTTCCGGGGACTCGCATCGCTTGGGAGGAAGACGGCCGTCAGACCGGTGAGATCCTGGCACGGACGCCCAAACAGGATGGTGGCCGGAGTATCTATCCGGTGCGGCATGACGATGGCCAGGACTGGGAGGTCGACGAAGGTCGCATCCGCGAGGTCCAGGCGCCGACCGATCCCTGCGAGCAGCTGGCCCAGGTGGCTTTTCACGATGTGCGCCCCCGTTTTGGTCGCAGCGGCAGTCCCATGCCGCCCGATCCCTGGGGGCCGCTGGCCTTCTGTGCCCGCGAAGCCTTGTTGCGCTATCGCGATCGCACCTGGGCGATGAGCAATGGCATTCTGGGCCTGGCCGGTGCCCGTATCCAAGCGCTGCCGCATCAGTTGCTGGTGGCGCGCCAGGTCTTGGCCGATCGGCAGATCCGTTTTCTCTTGGCCGACGAGGTCGGCTTGGGCAAAACCATCGAAGCTGGCCTGATCATGCAGAGCCTGCTGGCCATGCAGCCGCGTCTGCGGGTGCTGGTGGTGGCGCCTGGTGCGTTGGTCAGCCAGTGGTTTCTGGAGTGTTTCATCAAGTTCGGCGGTCGCCGTTTCACGATGTTGGACTCGGAGCGGATCAAGCAGGCTCGCGACAATCCCTGGCAGGATCAATTCGTGCTGATTTCCAGTCACGCCCTGGAGACTCTCAGCGGCAAGGAGCGGATCCGCTTCGCTTCCAGTTCCTGGGACCTGCTGATCGTCGACGAGTGTCATCGCATGCAGCCGGGAGGCCGGCTGTATCGTCAGGTATCCACGTTGTCCAAGCGGGTGCCGCATGTGCTGCTGTTGTCGGCAACACCGGGACGCCAGCATCCGGACGCCTACCTCGCACTGCTTGCGCTGCTGCAGCCGGATGTCTATCAGGAACAGGATCTCGATGGCTTCCGGGTCAAGATGACGGCTCACGATCAGGTTCTGGCCTTGTGCGAGCGCAGCCTCGACGCCGATATCGCATCCTGGCCGGCGATCGCTGCCGATTGGCAGCAGTTGCTGGGTGCCGATGGTGTCTTGGCCGGCTTGTTGGAGCAGATCGCTGCCGCTGATGCGGCGGCATTTTTGCAGCAACGGGAAGCGCTGTTGGCGTATATACGGGAGCATTATCAGCTGGATCATCGCGTGATCAGCAATCGCCGGCAGGTGCTGGCGCGCTTGTCGGAGACGACCGGTATCAGCGGTCTGGCGCTGGGCGCTCGTTCGGTGGAGTGGGTCCGGTACCAACCGGACGAGGCCGAAATCGCCGTCCGCCAGGCCCTGGTGGCCTATCGTCGGGCCGTGCTGTCGCAGCATCCGGCGGAGATCCCACCGCGGGTCGCGCATTGGTTGTTGCAGGTGGAATTGGCTTGTTGGACGCATCCGCGTATCCTCGACCGGCTCTTGGCCATGCGTGCAGCGGTTCTGGAAGAGCCGGAAGAATACGAAGAGTATCGCCGACTCGCGGAAAAGGGTGAGGGGCTCACCCAGGTGCTGCGCACCGATTTTTCTGAAGCCGAATCCAGCACCCATATTGCCGTTTCCGCCGCCAGTCATCCGGGTGGCCTGGAGGAGGAAGACGCCTTGGACGAGCTGCGGGCAGCGGTCAGCAGCTGGTCGCCGAGTCGCTGTGCGCGGCTGAAAGCGGTGGTCGAACGCATCCGCACCTTCTGGCGAGATCATCCGGGCGAAAAACTGCTGATCTTCGTTGGTCATGGCTCGGTTGTGACACTGATCGCCGAGGCTTTGAGTGAGGCCTTGGGCCAGGACCGCATCGAGACCTTTGGTGCCCATCAGGATGCCTTGGAGCGGGAGGAAGCCGCGCGTCGTTTCCGGGAATTGGATCGGGTCAGCATCCTGGTGTCCGATCCCTTGGGTGGTGAAGGCCGGAATTTCCAGTTCGTCTCGGTGGTGGTGCACTACGACCTGCCTTGGTCCATCGCCGCGGTGGAACAACGCATTGGCCGCGTCGACCGGCTGGGGCGCGATGGCGAGGTGCCCAGTTGGGTCTGCTGTTCCGACCAGGGCGACGCTCTGGACGCCGTCTGGGCCCAGGTCTTGCATCAGGCCATCGGTGTCTTTGAAAACAGCTCCTCCGGGCTGGAATTCATCTCCGGCACCATCGAAGAGCAGGCCCTCCAGACGGCTCTGGTCAGCGGTGCCAGCGGCTTGCAGGCGGAGCTGGAGCAGTACTGCGCTTTGGTCGAGGCCGAACGCCAGGCCCGCGATGAGCGCGAAGACCATCTGCTGAGCAAGCAGGAGGACGACTTTGTCGCCATGGCCGAACTGGCCAGCCGCAGCACGGCCTTGGATGCACCGGTGCGCGCCGTCTGCAACTGGTTGCGGGGTCTCGGTGGTCAGGTGCGTCGCGATGACGATGGCGCGCGGCCTTTCAAGCTGCGCACCCGTCACGCCGACGATTTCGAAGAAGGGGTGTTTGCTCGCGAGCTGGCCCTGCAGCACGAGCGCTATGCCTATTTTGCGCAGGGGCACGATATCATCGACCGGCTGTTGGCCGACGCCGGTGCTGCTGATTGGTGTCGTGCTGGTGCCTGGCGGCGCAAGCCGACCGCTGAGGTGAAGCGCTGGGAAGGGGTGCGGGTCAGCTACGATTGGCAGTTGGATTTCCAGCCCCTGATCGCCGCCGAGCTACCGCTGGAAACCCTGCGTCGCTTGTTCCGGGTGGTGGCGCCCCATCGCGAGCGGGCCTGCTTCCGTTTTGACGAGGAGCAGGGCACGGTGGTGGAAGAGGATCTGGTGATCTTGGAGCTGTTGCGGCCAGATTTCGGCGAATGCAGCGAGGATGCCACGCTCAGCCCGCGCACCAGCCGCGAATTCTGGATGCGACCGGTGCTCCAGGGCAAGGCCGAGCAGGTCTTCACTTGGCAGCAGCGCATCCGTGCTGCTGGCGCCGTGGTGGTTGAACATGGCCAGCGCCGTTGGCAGGCCGTGGCCAGCGACTACGAAGCGGCGCTGGAACAGGCCTTCTCCCGTGATTTGGCGGTTCTCCAGGGGCAGGTGGCCACCACCGAGCAGCGTCTCGGTGTCGACCATCCGGACAGCCGACGGCTGCTTCAGGAGCTGGAGGCCGACCAAGCCGTGTGCGACGCTCTGCGTGCCAGCCTGGCCGGGGCGACGCTGCAGGTGTCGGGCATGGCCTATATGATCGTGGCGTGACGGCCCAGGCAGGGCGGTGCCACGCATCCCGCCCTGCCCCTGCCCTTGGTCTTACGACCGTTCGGAGCGGCTGGTTCCGCGGTTGGTGATGTTGGAGCGACAGGTGCTGCTGGCTTGCTTGCGTCCAGTGCTGGGATGTTGGGTGTGGCTGCTGTGGCCGGCTGGTTCCCGGTGTGGCCGAGGTCGCAGGCTGGCCAGGACCTGCAGCCAGGTGCCATACATGCCGGTATCGAACACCTCGATATCCATGCCACTCATATGCTGGTCATCGAGGGCCATCAGGCTCAGGATCTCGTTGTCATCCAGCTGGTTCTCGGAGGAATCGGGTTGGCTCATCACGGACTCCTTTGGCAGGTCCAATGATCTGCTGTATGATACACCAGAAATCCGGCTGCCGCAGGTGAGAAATCGTCGGCTCCCACAGACCACCGTTGTCAGATCGACAAGTGCTCCATGATGCGCGCCCCGCGCGAGCGGTGAAGGGAGACGTCTGTGCGCTATTCGATCGCGGCCCTGCTGCTGTTGACCCATCTGCTGAGCGCTGTTGAGGCGCCATCGCAGCCGACCATCGAAAACGAATGGATTCGGGTGCGGATCGATCCGACCTATGCTGCTATCGCCGCGGTGGAGCTGCCTGGCGTCAAACCGCTGGATATTCCCGATTATCTGGACTACCGGCCGACCCCCGATGGCGATGTGCCGGTGCTTGGTGGTTTCAACCAGCCAGGCATGGATGGCTCCGGGCAGCGGCACAACCTGCTCTATGACCCGCGTCTGCCGGAACAGAGCCGCGAGGATGTGTTGTGCCAAGAGCCCTGGCAGGTGGCCGAGTCAGGGGCCCAGCGCGTGGTTCTGACCACCAGCAATCCCGACGACACCTTGCGCTTTGAGATGGTGTACGAGCTGCTGCCGGACAAACCCATCATCCAGACCAGCCTGCGCGTCCATAACACTGGTCCCGAGCGATCGCTGCCCCTGGTCATGGTGTCGCTCAACGGTGTCTACCACGACTTCGGCGCTCGTGAGAGCTATTATTCCGGGCAGTTCCGCTCGCAACCCGATGGCACTTTGGAGCGCTTGGATGTGCCACCGGCTGGTACCTGGGGTGAGCCCTTCGAGCTGCAGCCCGATGACTTTCTTTGTTCCCGTTCGCGCTTTTTCGGTGCTTACTGGCAATTGCGTTCGGTGGAGCGCAATCTGCCGGCCGATGTTGCATCGACCGAGCCGGTAGCCGGCATGGCACGCGGCCCGGAGACCATCGAGGCCGCTGCCGCGCCAACTGACGGTGCCCGCGTGTTGATCACCCCGCGCGGTTTTCTCGACCGTGCCGACAAGATCACGCCGCAAGTCTGGTACAAGGTCGCCTTCCAGGACGCCGCAGGTGGCCATCTACACTTGGCCAGCGACGGCGATCTGGAGCTGCAGTGGGAGATCACGGCCACCATTCTGACGCACGACGCCCTCAGTCGGCTGTCCGAGGCCAAGCAGGAGCTGGAGTATCCCGACGGCATGGTGCGCTTCTTCCGTATCCTATCGGTGATCATGGGTTGGATGCTGCGTATCATCCACACCGGCTTCGCCCTGATCGGTCTGAGTGAGATCGGCTACGGTTTGTCGGTGATTGTGGTCACCTTGTTGATCAAGGCGGCCATGCATCGTTTGACGGTCAAACAGCAGCGTTCGATGATGATGATGCAGAAACTCGCGCCCGAACTACAGAAGCTGAAGGCTCAGTATGGCGACAACCAGCAGGTGATGGCTCAGAAGCAGATGGAATTGTGGCGTAAAAACGGCGTGAATCCGCTTTCCGGCTGTCTGCCCATGCTGGTGCAGATGCCGATTTTCATCGCCTTGTACTGGACCTTCTCCTTGGCGGCCGACCTGCGTGGCCACGGTTTTTTATGGGTTCGGGATCTGACTCTGGCTGACAACACCTTCTTTCTGGGTTTCACCCTGCCCTGGCTGGGGCCAGCCACCATCAACCTGCTGCCCCTGGCCTACATCGGCTTCAGTTTCTGGATGAGCTTCTCGCAGAAGCCGCCCACCGGTGGCGATGGCAATGACATGCAGCAGCAGATGGCCAAAACCATGCGCTGGATGCCGCTGATTTTCGGTCTGATCTTCTACAACATGCCCGCCGGTCTGGTGCTGTACTTCACGGTCAACATCGTGCTCTCCACCCTGGAGATGCGTTATGTGCGCAAGAAGCTGGGCATGGATGGCGCCGGCGGCCCGGTGGCCTTCTAGCTGGCGGTGCAAGCAGCCGACGCCACCACCATTTGCGCGCTGGCTAGCGCCGTGCCGGCGGTATCGGCGGTGCTGCGTCTGAGCGGCCCGGCTGCGACATCAGTGCTGCAGCGCTGTGGTCTGGACGTGCCGCCAGCGTGGTGCCCGCAGCCGCAGATGCTGTCTGTGGCGGGCGGGGCCTGTCCGCTGCGGGTCCTGTACTGCCCGGGTCCGCGGAGTTTTACCGGTGAGGATCTGGTCGAGCTCGTGCTACCGGGTGCGCCGGTGCTGGTCCAGACGGTTGTGGCACAGCTGCAGGCTGCCGGCGCCGAGGCTGCCGGCCCTGGCGATTTCACCAGGCGTGCACTGGCGCATGGTCGACTCAGTCTGGATCAGGCCGAAGCGCTTCTGGCGGTGGCCCAGGCTGGCACCGCCGCCGCCGCCCAGTTGGCCCTGCGCCGGCTGCAGGGGCAGTTGTCCGCCGCCCTGGAACCCATGCGGCAACGGCTGATCGCCTTGCGCGCCCAGGTGGAAGCTGGTTTGGACTTTCTTGAGGAAGAGGACGTGCAGAGCTACGATCCCGTGGCGCTGCAGGCCGAATTGCAACAGATGCGCGCAGTGGTGGCCAGCTGGCGACGGGCCGAGCATGCCCAGGGCTGCCAGCCGTTGGTCTGTCTGGTCGGTCCGGCCAATGCCGGCAAGAGTGCGTTGTTTGCGGCGCTCAGCGGCCAGCCAGCCCTGATCAGTGCGCAGCCAGGGACCACGCGTGATTGGCTGCAGGCTGATATCCAGCTGGATGGTGTGCCATGTCGCCTGATCGACACTGCTGGCTGGCTGACCCAGCGTCAGCAGGTGGACGAGGCGGCCTTACGGTCGGCTCTGGCGCAGGTGGCTGGTGCGGCGGTGATCATCGCTTGTTCGGCCATCGATGCTCCCTTGCCGTTGGAATTGCCACCTGATTGGCGCCCTGCCGAAGCGGTCATCGTGGCGACCAAAGCGGATCTGGGGGTAACCGAATCACGAGCGGTGCTGGCGGTCAGCACTATCGATGCTGGTGGCCTGGCGGCCCTACGGGCGCTCATTGCTGAGCGCGTGGCTCGCCTCGGCAGTGTCGGGGATTGCCAGCAAGGTCTGCTGGCGCGTGCGGATCGCCACCTTGGTGCCTTGGCTTCTGCGGCCCTGCCGGAGGATGTGCTCCTGGCCGAGGAGCTGCGCGCCATCGCCGATGCCTTGGGTGAGCTGGTGGGCGTATGCACACCTGATGCAGTCTTGGATCAGATATTCAGCCGATTCTGCATCGGCAAATAACGAGAGGAGTGTTCGTCGTGTTGGTCGCATCGTGGAACGTCAACGGTATTCGAGCTGTCGCTCGCAAAAATCTGTTGCCCTGGGAGGTGATGGACGGCGTCGATATCTGGTGCCTGCAGGAGACCAAGGCCAGGCCGGCACAGGTGGCGGCAGCGATCGCGGAGCCAGACGGCTGGCACAGCGCCTGGGTCTCGGCGAACCGTCCCGGTTACAGCGGCGTTGCCATTTTCAGTCGGCAACAACCGGATGCGGTCGAGGAGGGTCTGGGTGAAGAGATCTTCGATGACGAAGGGCGGGTGCTGTCGGTCCGTTTCGATGATCTGCTGATCGTCAGCGCCTATTTCCCCAACAGTCAGGAGGCCGGCAAACGTCTGGATTACAAGCTTGCTTTCTGTCGGCGAATGGAAACCTGGTTGGCGGAGCAGCGCGAGCAGGGGTTGCGTATCTTGCTGACCGGTGATTATAATATCGCGCATGCCGCCATCGATCTGGCTCGGCCCGCTGCCAACGAGGGTAATCCTGGTTACCTGCCGGAAGAACGTGCCTGGATGAGCCATTACCTGGGCCTGGGCTATCATGATATCTTTCGCGAGGAGAATCCGGAACTGACCGCTGCCTACTCCTGGTGGAGCTACCGCGCTCGCGCCCGCAACAACAACGTCGGCTGGCGTATCGATTATTGCACCTGCTGCCCAAATCTGCGTCCGGCGGTATCGCGTGCCCGCATCCATCCGGATATCATGGGCTCCGACCACTGTCCGGTCAGCGTCGAGGTGGCGGTGTAGGGTATGATCCTGCGCCAACGGACCCGCTTGACCCTGCAGCTGGTTGCACTCTCGACCGGACTGTGCCTGTTTATTGGTCTGGTTGGCTGGTCCTGGGTGGAATGGCGCTTGCGCGATCAGGCCGAGGAGTCAGCCCGTGCCATTGCCGGGGTACTGGCACAAGGGGGCTTTGCCCTGAACGAAACGGTCCGGCTGCGCATGCAGGCCCTGACCGGCTATCGCTTCGAGGTCGACCCGCTGGGGCCCGACCAGCCCGGCAGTATCAACGTCAGTGCTGATGGCCGGCGGGTGCGGGTCCATTACCAGACCGAGGCCTTTCAACGGGCCCGGCAGGAGTTGGCCGTTGCGGTCTCGTCGGCTGTGGTGCTTGGTGCTATGGCGGCCATGGCCATGGCCTGGTTCATCTCTCGACGGCAGGCGTGGCCCTTCGAACAGCTGGCTGCGGCGGCGCATCGTCTGGGCGCCGGGGATTGGGACCGACCGATCCCGTTGCAGCAAGCCAATCGTGAGCTGTTGGTGCTCAGCCGGGAAATGGAGCAGATGCGCCAGCGTCTGGCGCAATTGCGCGATGCGGCCCGTCGTGATGAGCGTCTCTCCACCCTCGGTACCTTTACCGCCACCATTGCACACGAGGTGCGCAATCCCATCTCGGCCGTCCAGCTGGGCCTACAGTTGTTAGCCAGGCAATATGATGGTGATGAAACCATTGCGGTGATCGGTGCCGAATTGGAGCGTTTGGAATTGAGCGTCGAGGAATTACTGGCCTTTTCTTGTGGTTTCGACGTGCATCCGGAACCCTGCGAGCTGCACAGCCTGGGCCAAGATGTTTGCCGCCTGTTGGCGCGTCAGGCCGAGCACGCTGGTGTTGCGCTACAGGTAGAGGGAGCTGCCCTGGTGCAGGCCGATCCCCGGCGACTGCGGCAATTGTTGCTGAATCTGGTGCTCAATGGCATCCAGGCGCAAAGCGAGGGGGGGCGCGTTGCCATTCGGGTCCAGTCCGATGGCGTGCAGATTCAGGATCACGGACCGGGGGTTCCCAGTCTGCTGCGCGCACGAGTTTTTGACGCTTTTATTTCCGATCGGCCCGGCGGCACTGGCCTGGGCTTGCATTTGGCGGAACAGATCGCCCGAGCCCACGATGCGGAATTGCTGCTGGTGCCCAGCCAGCAGGGGGCGGTGTTCGAGCTGCGCGGTTTGCCGCCGGGGTGAGTGAGATATTCATTTAAGTAGGCAGTCATGACGGGTCCCTCAGAGGTCGAATTCGGCACGAATCCGATAAGAGCCAGGCG
>CAYONM010000120.1:0-11605 GCA_964405325.1 uncultured candidatus Brocadiaceae bacterium
CGCACTGAGGCAGTAAACCCTGGCCCGATTCGCCAAACCTCTGCGAGAGACTTCTTCCCGTGGGGCCTGAGTAGTTACCATTAAAATAAAAAAGGTAACTACTCAGGCCTACCGAGAAAGAAGGGGCGGCCGGTACCGCCCCTTCTTTCTCGGTATCGTTTTCAGCAGACAGTTCTGGGTTCTGGGTGTCGAATCGAGGTCCGGTTTCCCTTGGTTGATCACGGCGTATTGAGCAACTCTTCCTGCTCGAGTTCGTCCTTCTCAGCGGGAACGTCAACCGAATTATTGTTTTCGTTGTCTGGGCGCGGCGCTCGGCTCAGCAATTCCCGGGCTTCAGCTTCGCGTCGCTGGCGGCCTTCTGGGTTGGCAAGTTCGCGTAGGAGCTGCAATTCCTCGATGAAGGCCGGGTCGTCGGCAAAGCGTTTGGCCGCCATTTCAGCCACCAGCAAGGCGTGCTCGGGAGCATCGTTCAGCATCGCGCGCCAGGCGATCCAGTAGTATTTGGGCTTATAGTCCAGCTCCTCGCGCCAAATCGCCAGGACTTGCCGGTACCAGTCCAGTTCCAGGCCCTTGGCCGCATCGCCCAGCCATTGGGCGGTGTCGTCTCGCAGTCGTTTGTCATTCTTTGTTTTGACGTTTAGCAGTAGACGTCGCAGCTCGGCCTCGTCCTGCTGGTAGAGGGCCAGCACCAGGGCGGCGAGGTGCGCCTGATGATGAAGTCGGGCACTGATCAGGTCGGTGTCGATGGCTGATTGATAGGCGGCGGCGGCGGCTTGGCCCAGATAGCGGATGCGTTGGGGGCTTGGTGCTTGCTTTCCTGGCAGGAAACTTTCCGCCATCATGTTCCACCAGAATGGGACCGAAGCCTTGATCCAGGGCAGGTCGGCAGGTCGTTGCAGATCTGGCGCCAGTCGTTGGTTGTCGTGCTGTTGATCGGCAGCGGGCAGCGGGGCCGCTTCCAGTTCGGCCAGTAGGGCTTCTTCTCCGATTACGGCTTTGTAATAATCTCCGATGATAGCGAATATGGCAGCGAAGTCGCTGGGATCATCGCCATCCAGCGATGCGAGATGCCGCATCCAGCGTTGCGTCAGTGACGCTAAGCGGAACAGGCCGGGGTCTTCGTGTAGGGCGGTCAGGCCACGTTGGTCCAGCACATCCACGGCCAAGCGGACATACCAGCGCAGCCAGAAACGGACCTGGCGCAGGAAGTCGTTGGTCTGCCAGAGTTCACGATCGAAGCTGCCTTTGGCCCATGTGATGACCCGATCGGCCTGTTGATCCAGCACGTCTTCGAGTACTTCATCGACAATGCGACCGCTGGCTTCGGTTAATTCATTGGTAACCAGGGTGCCGAGTAATTCCAGGCCCACTTGCACCTTGGTGCCACCGAGTTCTTCGCCCAGTTGGGGTAGCTGTTCGTTCAGCAGCCGATCCAATTCACGATTGGCTTGCTCGGCATTGCCGGCTTTGGCCCAGTGGCCAATGATCTCGGTGGTCATGAACAGACGGCTGTCGGGTTCGGCGGTGATGTCACGGGCATAGCTCTGGTACTCTGCGGCCAGGGGATATTGCCCGGTGAAATTGTATAGTCCGGCCAGTTCGCGGTAATTGGCGTTGTCGTGGTCGCCAGCGCCGATGAGACGTTCCATTTTGTCGATGGCACGGGCATAGGTCTGGAAGTGCCAATCCCGTTGCACATCGATCATGGTCTCGGCGTACTCTGGCTCGGCGAAGATCCGCCAGCTCAAGCGCCATGAGCTGCGGGTGTTCTCGCCAGAAAACCGCAGTAGGAGACCAAGGCCGTTGGGGTCGACGGTGTCGTCCTTGCCGAAAAATTTATACGCGCTGACCAAGCTGTCTGGCAGGCGTTTGGCAACGAATTCCAGGGCCCGGCCGGTCTGGAGGACAAAGGTGTGCCAGCCATCGTCTTTCTCTTCTGCCCAGGCGCAGGCGGCGTGTGCCGGCAGACTGATCACGTACGGTAGTTTCTGCTGCCGTTCGAGAATATTATGATACAGCTCGCTCAGATCATCGCAGTCGCCGCGGCAGATGCCGCCGACCCCAGAAAGTAGGGTTTGAATTGCGGTCTGGTGGATATCCGAGGAGATCGTCCGCGTACCGGGCACGAAGGGCATGGTGGCATCAGGAGAATCGTAGACATAGCGCAGGAGATACTGACCGATCAGATCCAGGTGGCCGGCATCGGGCAGGACCGCGGCTGCCTGCGCGAGGAAGTCCTCGGCAGCCTCGGGTGTGGGAATGCGGAGCGCATCCAGGCGACCGTGTGCGGTATAGATGGCCTGCACATCACCATCCGCTTGCGTCAACACGATATGGGGTGGGAAATAGTCGAACAGAAGCGGGTTGTCCAGGCTGCGGCCGCGATGGGGCAAGAGCTCCTGCCAGGTCAGGATGTCGCTGTGGAAGCCGTCTTCGGCATCCCATCGCGCCGCCTCGCGGTTGTTCACCAGCAGGCGGATCCGGCGTGGCTCATGTTCGCCGATGAGCGGATCGCTGTCAGCGGGATAGCGACTGATCACCCAGCTTTCAGCCAGGATATCCTGAGCATCCCAGGCGTATTCGGGGCTGCGCGGCCGTACCGCACAGTGGACGCCGGTTGGTTCACGCAACAGCCAGGTATTGCTGCCGGTGGCATTGCGGAGTAGTTCCAGGCTGGCTTGCTGGTTGGCGAAACGCAGAATGGGCTGGAAGGACTCGCTGGCCATCACCAATCGTTGCAGCTCCTCAGCTGCCGGGACCGTGGGCAGGACTCGTTTCAGCCAGCCATGGCGGAGCAGCTGGCGGGCGTAGCTGGGGGGGACCTCATCGAATTCAACCTGTCCATCGCGACCATCCAGCTTCTCCAGAAGATCGCTGACGACCTTCTGCACCAGTGAATCCAGCTCACTGTCGGCAAGGGCTGCTTGCACGGAGTCGACGGCGTCTCGTAGGCGGTTCAGTTCTTGGCTGCGATCCTGTCGCGGTGGATCATCGCGGCGCAGAACCCCGCTTCTGAGCACCAGCAGTTCGCTCGATTTCAGTCGAGGGCCAGTCAGGGCACTGTATTCGAACACCAGAGCGGCGGATTCCTCGTCATTGAGGCCGGCTTCGTGGGCCTGACGGGTACGATCAGCGAATGCCGAGATGATTCGGGGCTGACCGAGGCTCTCACGCGCGACGGGGATCGGTCCCAGTGCAGTCTCGACGGTGAAGGTGTCATCTGCTGCCGCCACGACAGGAAAGCGATGGCTGTCATCGGCCCAGTAGATGCCGCCGTCCTGCTGCACCAGACCGGGGAGATCGGAGACCGCAGCCCAGAGTTCTGGCTTGACGGCCTGGGTCGTGACGGTTTCGGTTTGTTCTGTGGAAGGCGCACTGTCTTCCTCTGCCGCAGACAGCGGAACGGTCAGCACGAAGGGCAGTATCCAGGCGATGGGTCGTTTCATAGCGATTCCTGCTTGGGTTTGACGCCCATGCTGGCAGGAGCTTGCCGGTCTCACAAGCATGGCTCTGGCAGGATCTGGTAGCAGTGGAAGCATTTGCCTGCTCCACATTCGGTTTTGTACGGAATCCACGACAGGATGATGAGCGCGATCAGGTGCGACGGCGCATCGGCGCTGCCTTCAGACGTCGCATTCGAGCCAAGGCCGCGGCTGTCCGTGTGCGAGGGCCATGCGGTCCGCGCTGCCGACCGAGCTCCGGTTTTTCGGCGATCATGCGTGAATCGCCGTGAGAAATGCTCGCTTACGAGCCCCTCGCGAGGTCCATCACGAGGGAAAGAAATCCTCTCTGATGCAAGCGGCAGCATTCGCGGACTTCCCAAGGCGGCCCGAGCCGGTATCACGTGCGGCCCGCAAGAGGAGCCCCAGTGAGTCAGCGCCGCACCGACATCCGCAACATCGCGATTATTGCCCACGTGGATCATGGGAAAACCACCCTGGTGGATGCCATGTTGGCCCAGACCGGCATCTTCCACGCCAAGGCGCAGGTGGACACCTGTGTCATGGACAATGTCGATCAGGAACGTGAGCGTGGTATCACCATTCTGGCCAAGAATTGTGCGGTGAGCTATCAGGACGTCCGCATCAACCTGATCGATACTCCTGGACACGCCGACTTTGGCGGCGAGGTGGAGCGGGTGATGCGTATGGCCGATGGCGTTCTGCTGTTGGTGGACGCCTTCGAGGGAGCCATGCCCCAGACCCGCTTCGTGTTGAGCAAGGCTCTTGGCAATCACTGCAAGCCGATCGTCGTGGTCAACAAGATCGACAAACCCGGGTGTCGTCCAACCGAGGTGGTCGATGAGGTTTTCGATCTGATGGTGGAGCTGGGTGCTGACGACTGGCAGTTGGATTTTCCGGTCGTCTACGGTGCCGGCCGCGATGGTTACATGAACCTGGAACACGAGCCCCGCGAGGGCGATCTGAAGCCGCTGTTCGACCTGATCCTGGAGCACGTACCGGGGCCGGATGTGCGGCGGCATGACCCCTTGCAACTACAAATCGCCAACATCGATTATTCCGACTATGTCGGTCGCATCGGGATTGGTCGCATCAGCTCCGGTTGCATTCGTGCCGGGCAGCAGGTGGTGGCGGTCAAGGGCGCCGAAGGGGTGCCGCATCCGGGCCGGGTGCTGCAATTGCATCGCTTTGCCGGCGTTGGCCGCGAGGAGGTCAAGGAAGCCGAGGCCGGTGACATCGTCCTGCTCACCGGATTGGAGCAGGTCGACATCTCCGATACCATCTGCGAACCCGAGCACCCGCAGGCCCTGGATCCGATTCCCATCGACGAGCCGACCATCCGCATGACCTTTGGCGTCACCACCAGCCCAATGTCGGGGCAGGAGGGCAAGCCGCTGCAGAGCCGCGATCTGGCGGCTCGGTTGCGGCGCGAAGCCGAGCGCAACGTGGCCATGCGCTTCGAACAGACCGAACAGCCGGATGTGTTCCTGGTCAGTGGTCGTGGACTGCTGCATCTGTCGGTGTTGATCGAGACCGTGCGTCGCGAAGGCTCGGAATTGCAGGTTGGTGCGCCACGAGTGATCTACAAACAGGACGAGCATGGCCGCCGTCTGGAGCCCATTGAGCTGGCGGTGGTCGACGTCCCCGAGGACCGCGCCAGCCGGGTGATCAATCTGATGCTGGAGCGCCGTGGCGAATTGAAGGAAATGGCGCCAGGACATGGCGGCATGCAACATCTTGAATTCACCATTCCCAGTCGTGGCCTGTTGGGCTTACGCACCCAACTACTGACCGCCACCCAGGGCGAGGCGACTTTGAATACGGTTTTCCACGGTTACGAGTCTTTCCGCGGCGAGATCGAAGACCGGAAGAACGGCGCCATGATCAGCATGTGCCCTGGTGAATCCGTAGCCTATGCCCTGTGGGGTCTGCAGGATCGGGGTGAATTGTTCATTGGTGCCGGTCACGTGGTGTACGAGGGCATGTTGGTGGGTGAGCATGCCAAAGAGACGGACATCGTGGTCAACTGCATCAAAGGCAAAAAACTGACCAACGTCCGTTCCTCCGGTGCTGATGATGCGGTCAAACTGGTGCCGCCGCGTCAGATGAGCCTGGAAGAGGCCTTGGAATACATTGCCGACGACGAACTGGTGGAGGTCACGCCCAAGCAGTTCCGCTTGCGCAAGCTGCTGCTGAAGGAAGTGGACCGCAAACGCGCTTCGCGCGGCATGTGATCCGCGGCAGGTTCCCTACCCCCGCCCGTCGCGTTCATCGGACAGGGTCCGCCGGTCCAGCGGCTCCCCGGCGTCGGCGGCGGCGCGAGCGATCAGATGCGCACCCACCGGCGCCGAGGCCATGAAGAAGATCACCGCCATCACGCAGCGGGAGACGGTGCCCAGATCGCCGAGCGACAGCGCGGCGCCGGCCAGCAGCAGGGCCGCACCCAGGGTGGCGGCCTTGCTGCTGGCATGCAGGCGCTGGAAAAGATCGGCGAAACGCAGTACCCCGACCGCGGCCACCAGCATGAACAGGGCCCCGAGCAACATGAGCGCGGCGAGGATGATGTCAGCTATCATGCTTGTTCCGTTCCCGATCGATGAGCATGGCGAAAGCGGAGGTGGCGATGAAGGCCGCGATGGCGATCCCGATGGCGACATCCACCAGACTCGGCTGACCCGAGCGCACGGCCTCGGCGGCCATGAAACCCACCGCCAGGACCCCGAGCAGATCCAGGGCCACCACCCGGTTGGCCAGGGTCGGGCCGCGGTATAGCCGCACAGCCGTGATCAGGATGGCCAGACCGATGATCACTTCCGCAATCAGAGCAACCGATGTCATGATGGCATCTCCCGCCGGCAGGCCGCGCGCACCCGGCCGGCTAGTACCTCCAGAATCTGCCGCCGTTCGGCTTCGGCGTCCTCGGCGTACATGGCATGGATGTAGAGCACGGTGCCATCATCGGAGGTGTCCAGTGACAGGGTGCCCGGGGTCAGACTGATGGTATTGGCCAGCAGCACCCGTTCCACCGGGGTCAGATCGCCCACCGGCAGGGCCAGGATCCGTGGCGCACTCTGTTGCCCCGGCGTGATGATATCCCAGGCCACGCGCAGGCTGCTGATCACCAGATCCAACAGCAGCATGCCGATCCACCAGGCGATGGCACCCAGCTGCCGGAAGTCCTCGGTCAAGCCCAGTTGCCGCCGGGTCATCAGCAGCACCACGAGGGCGATCAGCGCTCCCAGGAGCAGCTGCGGACCGGACACATCGCCCATGAGAAAGCACCAGGAAAGGGCGAGAAGAATGATTGCCGCGAGGCCTCTCATGGTGTGGCTCCCAGGACCGCCGCCTGATACGCGGCAGGGTTCACCAACTGCGCGCCAGCGCTCTCGGCCAAACCGAACAGGGGACCGGCAAAGAATCCGATGGCCACGGTGATGGCGGCGAGCAGCGCCATGGGCAGCAGGCGCCGGTAGCGACGCTCGGGAACTCCGGCCGGCACACCGGTCGGATGCGGTTTCCAGAACAGTTCCAGCCAGATCTTGCTCATGGAATACAGGGTGAAGAGACCGGTGAACAGGGCCGCCGCCACCAGCCACCAGGCGTCGGATTCCACTGATGCGTAGACCACACCCAATTTCGCCACGAAACCGGACAGGGGCGGAATGCCCGCCAGACTCATGGCCGGGATCAGGAAGATCAGGCCCAGCGCTGGCCACCAGGCCCACAGTCCGCCGGACTTGCGCAGATCCTCGGAGCCGGCGCAATCAGCGGCGACGCCACCCACCAGGAAGAGGTTGCTCTTCACGATGATGTGATGGCAGAGGTAGAACACGCAGGCGGCCAGACCGATGGCGGTGCCCAGGGCCATGGCGATGATCATGTAGCCGATCTGGGAAATGATGTGGAAGGCCAGGATGCGCCGGATCTCCATCTGGGCTGCGGCACCGAAGACACCGGTGAGCATGGTCGCGACGCCTAAGGTCAACAGGATGTTCTGGAACAAGGTGTCGAAGGGCAGGATCAGGGTGTAGAGACGGATCAGAGCGTAGACGCCGACCTTGGTCAGCAGACCCGCGAACAGGGCCGAGACCGGCACCGTCGGGGTGTGGTAGCTGGTGGGCAACCAATAGAAGAACGGGAACAGACCTGCTTTGATCATGAAGGCGATCAGGAAGAGCAGGCCCGCCATGCGCATGGCGGCGTCATCACCGGCCTCCTGCGCAGCCATGGCGACGCGCGAGATATCGGCCATGTTCAAGGTACCGGCCACGGCATAGAGCACACCGAGACCGCTGAGGAACAGGGCCGAGGACACCAGATTCAGCACCACGTACTTGACCGCGCCTTCGGTCTGCTCCGGCTCCCCCTCCAACGCCAGCAGCGCGAAGGACGCCAGCAGCATGACCTCGAAGCAGACGTAGAGGTTGAACAGGTCGCCGGTCAGGAAGGCACCGCTGACACCCACCAGCAGGAAATGCAACAAGGGATGGAAGGCGGGCGAGCGCTGGGATCGCGGCAGGCTCCAGATGCTGGTGGCGATGGAGGCCAGTCCGGTCACGGCGGTAAGCAGCACCATGATCGCGGCCAGTAGATCGGCCACCAGACTGATGCCGTAGGGCGCCTGCCAACCGCTCATCTGCGAGACCAGGATGTCGTCCTGGATCACCTGATACAGCAGGGCGATGGCAGCGCCCGTATGCAGCAGACTGCCCAGGAAGCTGACGCAGGCCTGGGTTCTGGCCTGATGCCGCAGCAGGGCGAGAACGGCGCCGAACACCAGGGGCAGGATAATAGGCAAAACGACGAGGAGATTCACGCTGATACCTCCGCCGCCGGCTGGGGCTCGTCCAGGCGATCGGTGTTGAGCATGCGATCGATATCGTCATGCCCCAATTCACGATACGTCCGATAGGTCAAGGCCAGCGCGAAGCCCAACAGACCGAAACCGATGACAATGGCGGTGAGGATCAGCGCCTGCGGCAAGGGATCGACACTGGTGGCCGGCAGGACCTCCTCGCCATGAGGCACGATGGGCACCGCCAGACCCGACAGCCCGGAGGAGACGAAAATCAGCAGGTTCACGGCGTGGCCCAGCAGGGCGATACCCAGCAGCACCTGCAACAGACGCGACTGCAACAGCAGGTATACCGCTGCGGCAAAGCAGATGCCGATGACCACGCTCATCAGAATTTCCACTGGCAGCCTCCTTTATGATGGTCTTCGCTACTCGCCTGCATATTCATGGACAATCCTCGCTCTCGGAGGCCGGCCGCGGCGGACTGCTGATACGCGAGCCATCGGCGAGTTCATCCTCCTCCGCATCCTCGATATCGAGCACGAAGGCGCTGCCGACGCCGAGCACCAAGAGATAGACGCCGCAGTCGAAAAGCAGGGGCGTGCCCAATTTCACATAGGTGAAACCCAGCGGAATACTGACCCAGATCGACTCCAAGAAGGGATCACCCGTCAGCAAACGCAGGCAGCCGGAAAAGACGGCGATCAGCAGGCCGGTGGCGATCAAGCGGGTCGGCGAGAAGCGTAGAAAACGGCGTGCCGCCCGGGTGCCCTCGGCGAGGCTCAACAGGACCACGGCCAAAGCCGCAACCAGTCCTCCGGCAAAGCCGCCACCGGGTTCATGGTGACCCCGGATCAGGAGGAAGAGAGAAGCCAAAGCCAACAGCGGTACCAGCCAACGCAGGCTGATCTGCAGAATGAGGCTGTTCATACTGACCTCCGTGGGCCGCTTCGCGGCAGTCGGTAGTCGGCCGTCGGCCGTTCACAGTTCGTGGGTCTCGCTGCGCTCGACAATTGCGCCAACGCCGCGAAGCGGCCCCAAAAACTGCCGACCGCAGACACGAAGGCGGGGGCTGCCGGCTTATGCATGGTCATCTCCCTCGCCGGACTCTGCCGCCGGCCTGCGGATCCTGAGCCGGCCCATCAGCACCGTCAGCCCCAATGCCGCGATGCCCAGCACGGTGATCTCGCCCAGGGTATCGAAGGCACGAAAGTCGACCAGGATCACATTGACCACGTTGCCGCCCTTACCGAGGGCAAGGGAGTGTTCACCGTGCCACTGGCTGATTGGGGCCTGGTACTGAGCGCTCAATCCCACCAGGGTCAGGATCGTCATGGAGCAACCCACCGTCAGGGCGATGCCAGCATGGAAGAGACGTCGACGCCGACTGCGCGTGATGCGGAAATTCGGCAGGTGCCGGAAAGCCACCACCAGCAGCACGACAGTCAGGGTTTCCACCAGGAACTGGGTCAGGGCGAGGTCCGGTGCCAGATGCGCGATGAAGAACATGGTGACGCCGGAACCGACCGCACTCAGAGCGACTACCGCTGGCAGCCGCCGCTGGGCCAAGGCCGTGGCGATGGCACCGCCGACAATGAGCAGGCTGAGCACCACATCCATGGGCCGGATGGGGCTATTGAATTCCGAGGCGAGACTGGGCGCATCCTGCAGCCAACCGAGCAGCAACACCACCACCCCGGCCAGAACCGTCATGCCCACATAGGCGGTCAGGGAGCCGTTCTGGACCACGCGCACCATCACCTTGGAAGCGATGATGATCCAGTGCCAAATGGCATCGTTGATAGCCTTGCCTGCGGGTAGTCGCGGCCACCAGGTCAGCAGCTGCTGTCGGCGCTTGTACGCCAACCAACCGCCGATGAGCGCCAGCACGCTCAGCAGCAGGGCCAGATTGAAGCCGTGCCACAGGTGCACGCCGGCCGGCTCCACCCCCAGGCCGGCAGTGGCCGGCTCGGCGATCAGGCCGACGAAGCCCGGCACCAGTACCGGCAACAAGCCCAGTCCCGCCAGCACCGCCATCGGCAGTCGCATGCTCCAATCCGCTTCGTGCGCGTGCTCGGCCAACTCCCGATCGGGGCCCCAGCCGGTTTTCAGGATCACCAGGCAGGCGACCCAGGTGAAGGTCATGGCCAGCACGGTGGTCAGCAGTGCGAAAGGCCACAAACCGGCATACAGGGAGGCCTCCAGGGCCATTTCCTTGCCGATGAAGCCGAGCTTCGGACCCAGACCGATCATGGAC
Source organism: uncultured candidatus Brocadiaceae bacterium (assembly GCA_964405325.1). Classification (GTDB taxonomy): domain Bacteria; phylum Planctomycetota; class UBA11346; order UBA11346; family UBA11346; genus CAYONM01. The sequence goes on from CAYONM010000120.1 coordinate 10,514, forward strand.
AGTGCCGCCACGAAACCGGCGCCGATGGTCCAGGGCATGGGGCCCCAGAGCCCGCCGAGCTTGTCGACATCGCGCGAATGCACGCCGTGATCGATACTGCCGGCGACCATGAACAAGCAGCCCTTGTAGCAGGCGTGGGCCAGCAGGAAGACGGCCATGGCGGTGAGCGCCTTGGGCGTGCCGATGCCGATCAGGCCCACCATCAAGGCCAGGGCACCGACGGTGCTGTAGGCCAACAGCGCCTTGAGATCGGTGGAACGGATCACGGCCAGGATCACCAACAACATGGTGGCGGCGCTCAGGCCGATCAGCAGCGGCGTCCAGAGGCTGTGCTGACCTAGGACCGGATGCATGCGCGCCAACAGGAAGACGCCGGCCTTGACCATGGTCGCCGAATGCAGGTAGGCACTGACCGGGGTCGGTGCCGCCATGGCGCCGGGCAACCAGAAGCTGAAGGGCCACTGCGCGCTCTTGGTGGCGGCGGCGAGCAGGATGAGCAGGAGCGCCGGTGTGGCCCAGGCATGCTCGTGCATTGCCGGCATCTCCGACAACTGCCAGGTGCCGGAGCCCAGACCCAACAAGACCGCACCACCGAGCAGGGCCAGGCCACCCAAGGCCGTGATCAGCAAAGCGTTCTTGGCTCCGACGCGCGATTCCGCGCTCTCGTGATTGAAGCCGATCAGCATGAAGCTGGTGATGGAAGTCAGTTCCCAACAGACAAACAGAAACAGCAGGTTATCGGCAAGCACCACACCCAGCATGGAACTCATGAAGATCAACAACCAGGCAACGAGATTGGCAGCTCGGGGATGGCCATGCATATAGCCGCTGGCGTAGCTGAGCACACCTGTGCCGATGCCGCTGACCACGATGGCCATCATCAGCGCGAAGCCATCCAGGCGCATGTTGAAGGTGAGCCCCAGGCGCGAGAGCCAGTCGTAGAGCACAAACGGCGCCGTCTCGTCAGCTCGGCCCGGTATGTGCGTCATCAGGGCGATGCAGATCACGAGCATGACCACCGCCGCCACACGCGGCCACCAATGCCCGAGCAAGCGCCAGAGCAGTGGCGTCAGGAGGCCCATGACAGCGGGC
>CAYONM010000121.1:0-11320 GCA_964405325.1 uncultured candidatus Brocadiaceae bacterium
CGATAAGCAACGCAGAAGGGCGGCAAAAGATCAAGCGAAATGTAATGTTTTTTTTTGACGGGCCCTTACTGCAAGGGGGTCGCTTTGGGCCAGCTTTGGTGTGCCGATTACGGCCCTCGGATGTCTCTCATCTATGTTTTTCCGTAACAGTTTTGTTGAGCTTGGAAGCCGTTTCCGATGCTTGAGCACTGTCGATTGCCGATGAGCCGCTTCCGGCTCCGGTGCCGGTTACAGCCCGAGCAGCAGCCGTTCTGGTTCTTCGATCAATTCCTTGATGCGGATCAGGAAGCCGACCGCTTCGGCACCGTCGACAATGCGGTGGTCGTAGCTAAGTGCGACATACATCATCGGTCGGATCACGACCTGGCCATCGACCGCAATCGGCCGATCTTGGATCGCATGCATGCCCAGGATGCCACTTTGCGGTGGGTTTAAGATGGGGGTGGACAGGAGACTGCCGTACACGCCACCATTGGTGATGGTGAAGGTGCCGCCTTCCAGGTCGGCGATACCCAGCTTGCCATCGCGGGCGCGACCAGCCAGTTCCCGGATGCCACCTTCGATGCCGGCAAAATCCAGCTGCTGGGCGTTTCGGAGCACCGGCACCATCAGGCCCTTATCGGTGCCAACGGCAATGCCCAGATGCACGTGTTCGGTCCGGACGATCTCCTTGCCTTCGATGCGGGCGCCGACCAGCGGATAACGAGCCAGGGCGTGAGCGACGGCGGTGGCGAAAAAGCTCATGAAGCCGAGGTTCACGCCGTGCGTATCCTGAAAGCGCTGCTTGAAGCGAGCGCGTAGCGCTGTGCAGGCGCTCATGTCGATTTCGTTGAACGTGGTCAAGATGGCAGCGATGTGCTGCGCCTGCACCAGGCGGGTGGCGATGCGCTGCCGTAGTGGGCTCATCTTCTCGCGGATCTCGCCGGGGGCCGCGGTTGGTGTGCTGGTGCTGGTCTCCACGGCGGCTGCCGGTGGTGCTTCGGGTTCCGATTCGGATCTGTTCGGTTCTGGTCGTGTCCGGTCGCCCAGGAAAGCCAGCACATCGCCTTTGGTAATGTGTCCGTGCGGACCGCTGCCGTTCATCGCGTCGGGGCTGAGTTTGTGCTCTTGTAACAGCGCTCGCGCTGCCGGTGTGGCCACCGAGCGGTCTTCGACCTGCTTGATGGTCTGGATGGAGCTGGTCACCGGTTCGGAGACATTGTCTTCGGCATCGTCCGAGGCGGTGGGCGGCACGGCGTCGGTGTCGATATGTGCTACCACGCTACCGATTTCAATCGTTTCGCCGGCGGCGATGCTGCGGCTCACCACGCCATTGGCGGGGGCTGGTACCTCGGTGGAGATCTTGTCGGTCTCTAGCTCGAACAGGGCGTCGCCATCCTGGACCCACTGCCCGTCGTCCACCAGCCAGGTGGCAAGAATGCCTTCGGTGATGGATTCTCCCATCTGAGGGACGGTGACGTCAACCGACATGTCGAATTCCTTTCTGGGCCAGGGGCATGGCCGAGGGGATCAGGCTTGCAGGGCATCGTGCAACAGTTGCTGCTGTCCATTCCGGAAGGCGCTGGCTGAGCCAGGTGCCGGGCTGGCAGCGGCATCGCGACCGACGTAGCGCACGGGTTTGTCGAACCATTCCAGTAGGCGGGGCTGCATGAAGAACCAGGCACCCATGTTTTTCGGTTCCTCCTGGCACCAGACCAGTTCGGCTTCGGGATTGACCGTCTGCATGGCAGCTCGCAGCTGCTCGCGCGGGGTGGGATACAGCTGTTCGATGCCGATGATGGCAACCGAGGTGTTGTCCAGCTCGTCGCGGGTATGACGCAGCTCGTGCAGCACCTTGCCGGTGGCGAAGACCACTCGCCGTACGGTGGCCAGGTCGACGGCGTCGTTGCGCTCGGTGAGCACCTCGTGGAAACGGCCATCCACCAGCTCTCGAATATCCGAGGACGCTTCCTTGCTGCGCAGGTGGCTTTTGGGGGTCATCAGGATCAAGGGTTTGCGGAAATGCCGGTGCATCTGTCGGCGCAGGATGTGGAAATGCTGGGCGGCGGTGGAGCAATAGGCGACCTGGATATTATCCTGGGCGCAGGCCTGCAGGAAGCGCTCCAAGCGGGCCGAGGAGTGTTCTGGGCCCATGCCCTCCTGGCCGTGCGGCAACATCAAGACGATTCCGGACTCACGTCCCCATTTGGATTCCGAGGAGGTGATGAACTGGTCGATCACCACCTGAGCGCCGTTGGCGAAGTCCCCGAATTGCGCTTCCCACATGATCAGCATGCCGGGTTCGGAGAGGGAATAGCCGTAGTCAAAGGCCATCACCGCGAATTCCGACAGCGGGCTGTTGTAGACGCAGAAGGTCGGCTGCGTCGTTTTGATGTGGTTCAACGGTTTGTAACGCTGACGGGTTTGGACGTCGTACCAGTAGCTGTGTCGTTGTGAGAAGGTGCCGCGGCGGGAATCCTGGCCAGACAGGCGTACGGGAATGCCGCCGCAGAGCAGGCTGCCAATGGCGAGTTGTTCCGCCAGAGCCCAATCGATGGGCGCACGGCTGCTGATGGTGCGGCCGCGTTCTTCAGCCAGGCGTTTGATTTTTGGATGGATATGGAAGTCCTGCGGCCAGGTAGAAAGGGCCTTGCCGATGGCGTCGAGTGTTTCAAGCGGCACGCCGGTGGCCACCGGGCTGTGGTCGTAGCGATTGCTCAGGCCCGCCCACACGCCCTGGTGGGTGGTGCGCGAACTCTTGGCCGGGGTCACCTTGATGGAGTCCAACGCGCCTTGCAGCTGGTTTTTCATGATGGTGTTGATGTTGTCGACTTCGTCCTGATTCAGGTCACCGTTCTGAAGCACCTGTTCGACATAGCGCTGGCGTGTTGCTTTCTTCTTTTTGATTTTGGCGTACAGCGTCGGTTGGGTGAAGCTGGGTTCATCGGTCTCATTGTGGCCGTGTCGTCGGTAGCAGACGATATCCACCACTGCATCGCGATGGAAGGTCTGGCGGAAGTCCAGGGCCACGTGCATGGCATGCACCACCGCTTCGGGATTGTCGCCGTTGACGTGGAAAATTGGTGCTTCGATCATCTTGCAGATGTCGGTGCAGTAGGGCGTGGAGCGGGCATCCGAGGGCAGGGTGGTGAAGCCGATCTGGTTGTTCAGTACCACGTGCACCGTGCCGCCGGTGCCATAGCCCTCCAATTGTGTGAGCTGCAGGATCTCCATCACCGAGCCCTGTCCGGCCAGGGCGGCATCGCCGTGGATCAGTACCGGCAAAACCCGCGAGCGGGTCTTGGTGTCGCCGTGCTGCCGTTGCTTGCCGCGCACGCGACCGAGCACCACCGCATTGACCGCTTCCAGGTGGCTGGGATTGGCGGTCAGCGACAGGTGAATTTTGTGCCCGCGGCTGGTGACGTGGTCCGAGGAGAAACCCAAGTGATATTTCACATCACCGTCACCACCCCAGGCATTGCCGACCACGCCTTCGAATTCGGTAAAGAGCTCCTCATAGCTCTTGTTCAGAACATTCACGAGCACATTCAGTCGGCCGCGATGTGCCGTGCCGAAGACAATCTCTTTTACGCCGTGGTCCGGCGCCATTTCCACCAGGCTGTCCAAGGCTGGGATCAGGCATTCACCGCCCTCCAGGCTGAAGCGCTTTTGGCCAAGGAATTTGGCATGGATGAAGGCTTCCAACAGGTCCGCCTGGCTCAGCTTCATCAGGATGCGGCGCTTCTGCTCGCGCTCGAGCTGCGGTTTGTTGCGGGTCGGTTCGATGCGGTTGCGGATCCAGTAACGACGCTCGTGGTCCTGGATGTGCAGATATTCGGCGCCGATCTCGCCGCAGTAGGTTTCGCGCAGGAAGCCGATAATGTCGCGCAGTTTCGCTTTTTTCGGCAGGCCAGGAATGCTGCCGGTGGCGAAGACTTTATCCAGGTCCGCTGCCGACATATTGAAGCGGTCCAGCTCCAGCGCGGGATTGTGTTCGCGATTGTTCAGATCCAGAGGGTCGAGCCGACAAATGGTGTGGCCAATGTCGCGATAGGCGTAGATCAGGCTGTCGACATTCTGCTGCGAGGTCTGGCCGATGGGCGTTGGACCGACCAGAGCGTTGGTTGCACTGGCAGCAGGATCGCGGGCCGGGGCCAGCGGTTCCTCCATGCCCAGTTGGAAGCCGGCGAAGAAATTCTGCCATTCTGGGCCGACGCTGCTGGGGTCGGCGAGCCACTGCTGGTAGTGGACTTCCATGGCATTGAGATTGGCTCGATTGATGAAATCGCTCTGAGCGGACATGGGCGCTCCCTTGTGCGGAGGGATGTGCGACTATGGCCGCGATCATTGCTGGAAATAGCACTGGCTCAAGGTGTGTCGTGCTAAATCCCAGACATGCCGTGCCTGCATGGTTGTTCCTGACTTTGACGACGGTGCTATTCCTTCGGCCCCAGCGCCTTGGCAGGACCAAAAATCGTCTGCGCCTGGCTCGACCTGAGGTTATAGAGGTGCCCTTCAGTTGTTCGCTGACGAAGTCGTCGATCCTGGTTGGCTCGTCCAGTAAGCCGGTGATTCTGGTTTCGGCTTGCTGTATATGCTCGTTGATAGGCGTTTTACTCTCCCAGCCGATATTCAGCATGATGGTGGCCAGCTCGTCCTGCTCCCGCTGGCTGACTTCGCCGTCAGCGTGGGCGACCAGTAGCAAGTAGCAGCAGGTCCAGGGCGGTTTCGCGCTGTTCCTGGGTGTAGTGGAAGGACTTGTCGGCGAACAAACGATCGAAAAGGCCGGTCAGCATGGTGGCTCCTGCTCGGGGTGATGCGCCGATTGTTTCCGGCGCCAGACCAGGAGGCAATCCCGAGTCGCTGATGGTCGCCACAGCCATGGCGATCACAACGGCGCACATCGTTTGGAGCACAAGACCGTGTTCTATGAGGAAGCGGCTCGGGTGCCGCTGTTGGTGGCGCATCCGGGACAGACTCCGGCCGGGGTGGTGGACGATCAGCACCTGATCAGCACCGGTTTGGATATTCTGCCGAGTCTGTGCGAGTATGCGGGTGCGGCGGTGCCGGAGCACTGCTTCGGCCGCAGCTTTGCGGCCTTGGTCGCCGGCGAGCAGGTCCCCTGGCGCGATGGTGTTTACGCGGTCAACCAGCACAGCCGCATGTGGGTGGAGCGCGATCGGAAGTACGTGCGTTACGACCATGGCAGCTATCCAGAGCAGCTCTACGATCTGGTGGCCGATCCTGGTGAGACCCGCAGCGCCGCGTCCGATCCACAGCAGGTTGACCATCTGGACCGCATACGGCACTGCCTGGAAACGAAACAGCAGCGGCATGAGCAGTACCGTTTGGAGTCCGTGCGCGGGTAGCGGCCGGCTTCTGCGCCTTCTGACTTCTGTGACGGGTCCCTCAGAGCGCGGTCAGAGGGGACAGCCGAGGGACACAGAGGACCAGAAGGATGGGATGGAAAGGTCGATATTCACGAGGCATTCGTCTCTGCTCGAAAATTTCTCTGTGTCCTCAGTTCCCTTTGTGTGCTCTGTGTCCTCTCAAAAAGGAGCTCTGAGGGACCCGTCTTTTGTGAGCGATCTCGCTCCCAGCTGGCGGTCGCCATGCCGCAGCCGGCCGGTACTTGTCCAAAGGGTCGTTTGCGGGCTATACTCCTGCACCCATGGACGATCATCAACTGGTACATCTCGCCATCGATTATGGCTTCATCTCCCGCGATCAGGTCGCTGAGGCCGAGCGGGAGGTGGGGGAGCTGCGTAGTCGTGGTGTCGATCGCAGTATGCTCTTCGTGCTGGGGGATCTGGGTTTCCTCAGTGATGAGCAGCTGCGTATTCTGCGACGCAACACCAGCTCCTCCAATGTCCGCGCCCTGGTGATTGAGGGCTATACCCTGCAAGGCCGAGTCGGTTCCGGCGGCATGGGAGAGGTGTTCCGCGGCGAGCGTGAAGATGGTCAAGCCGTGGCGGTGAAGCTGTTGCCACAGAAGATGCTGGATATCGAAGAGTACATTGGCCGCTTCCGACGTGAGTCGCGCATCCTGCAGAAACTCGAGCATCCCAATATTACCGGTTTCCTGGGCAGCGGTGTGGTGGAAGGGCGGCCGTATTTCCTGATGGAACTGGTCGCCGGACAAAGCCTGAAGCAACGGTTGGAGCGCCATGGGGCCTTGGGGGTACATGACACCCTGGTGATGATGCGGCAGATGGCCAGCGCCCTGCAATTCGCCTGGCAGTTTGGTGTGGTGCATCGCGATGTGAAGCCATCGAATATCATTCTCGGCGCGCCGCGACGCGGCATGAACGAGGCCTTCTGTTGTAAGCTCTGTGATTTTGGTTTGGCCAAGTCCCGCATGCGCGATGAAGACGAATCTGGCAGCTTGACCAAATCGGGCATGGCCGTTGGCACCCCACATTATATGAGTCCGGAGGTGGCCACCGGATCGGATATTGTCGAACCGTGCATCGACATCTATTCCCTCGGAGCGACGGCGTACCATTCCATCACTGGCAACACCTTGTACACCGGCAAGAGCTCGGCGGTGATCATGTACAAGCAGGCCACCGCTCGCATCGACGCGCGCGATCTGGCCCCGGATCGGGTGCCACCCAGCATCCGGCGGTTGCTGGCTGACATGCTGGCCAAGGATCGATCGCAGCGCCTTGCGGACTGGGAAACGGTGCTGCAGCGCATCGACGATTTGATGATGAGTGGCATCAATCAGGAGGTGGGGGCGATTTCCGTTAGCCGTGGCCAGGCGGTGGTCAAACCGTGGGCCTTTTGGCAGATGGCTTTCAGCTTGGTGACCCTGGTGTTGGTGATTGCGGGCATCACTTTGTTGTTGTTCCAGGCCGGCGTCGAACGGGTTGAAATCATCACGCAGCCAGAGACCTTCAATCTCAAGCTCCAGGAGGCCGAGGGACGCCTGCGCGTTGGTGAGCAAGTGATGCTGGTGTTGGATCCGGGGGTGTATGTCGGTCCCTGGTTTTTCGGACGGGCGCATTCGGACCTGCAATTGCGCGCTGCCGGGCCTGGGGTGGTGCTGCGCGGCACTGCCGGTCTGGATGAGACGCTGTGTTATCTCGATGCTGGTTGCACCGGACTGGTGTTGCATGGGTTGCGTATGGAGCAGGCGGCCAAGACGGTGATCCAGGTGAACGAAGGGTCCGAGTTGCGCGCCACTGGCTTGCGGATCCACCATGCTGGCGATGCGGCATTGGTGGTGGATTCGGCTACCGCGGAATTGCGCGGCTGTGAAATTGACAAGGTCAGGCGGGGGATACGCGCGTGGCGTGGTAGTCACGTATTGATGACCGATACTGTGTTGCATGCCCAGGAATCGCTGCTGGAAAGCGATCAGAGCCAGATCGAGTTGGATAGGTGTCGTCTGCAACTGTTGCCTGACGAGCAAACCGTTGAGGGTCGTGCCGTTGCCAATGGCGTGCGAGTCGTTGGCGGCATGCTCCGTTTGCGCGATGTAGCGGTGCGCGCTCCGGGTGCCCTGGTCGGATGTTCCTTGGAACGTGTGAATCAGATCTACATCGACAATGTCTTCATTGAGGGTGGCGAAACCGGTGTTCGCGCCTTCAACGCCGCGGCGCAGCAGGTACAGCATCTGGGTATCCGTGCCGGTAAGGTGGGGCTGCACTGGTCTGGTCCCTGGGACGTGGTGTGGCGTTGGAACGAATTGGCGGTGCAGGCACCGGAGCCGCTGCGCGGTCAGCATATCAGCGGGCTGCCGGTGAATGGTGCCGGTCCTGATGCCGATCGCTTGTCGCTGTTACCAAGCTTGGTCATCGTTCCGTGAACAGACAGCTTGCGCGATCCTGTATTTGCGGGCTATAATTCCTCGGAAAGGCAATAGCCATGAAAACCGTGCTCATCGTCGACGACAGCGCCATGATGCGGAAAATCGTTACCAAGCATCTCAAGGGGGCTGGTTTCAGTGTCAACATCGTCGAAGCTTCCGACGGCCAGGAAGGCTTGGAGAAGTACCAGGAGGGTGGGGTCGACGTCATCCTGTCGGATTGGAATATGCCCAACATGGATGGATTGACCATGGTCCAGGAGATTCGCAAGCTGGACCCACAGAAGAAGACGCCCATCGTCATGATTACCACCGAGGGCAGCGCCGATAAAGTCAAACAGGCCGTGTTGGCCGGAGCGAACAATTATATCGCCAAGCCCTTTACGGAAGACACCTTCAAGGAAAAATTGGGCAAAATGTTGGGCTGAGTATGACGGGGAGCAGGATGCTTCCGTTGGCAGCTCGCCCGAAACCGGCCACACGGCCCTGTGAATTGAAGTGCCCATGCCCGATACGATCCTGGTTATCGATGACGAACCCGCCATTCGCCACGCCATCAAACGTGCCTTCTCGCAATACGAGGTAATCGAAGCCGACACCGGCCAAGGCGGCCTGGAACAGACGCGCGATGGTTTTCCCGATCTGGTGCTGCTGGATCAGGTGCTTCCCGATGGTGATGGTCTGGACCAGATCGGCAGCTTGCGAGCGATCGATCCGGAACTGCCCATCGTCCTGATGACCGGCCACGGCAGTGTCGATCTGGCGGTGGAGGCGCTGAAAGTCGGCGCCGTCGATTTTATCGAAAAACCCTTCCGCATCGAACATCTGCGCGCCAATGTCGAAGTACTGTTGGACCGCCAGCGCCTGGGGCGCCAAGTCAAGCGCTTGGTCGGCAAGGGACGGGCTCGGACCAACCTGATCGCGCATGCCCCGGCCATGAAGCGGGTGGTGGGCCTGATCAAAAGAGTGGCGGCGGTGCCCAGCACTACCGTGCTGATCCAGGGTGAAAGCGGTGTTGGCAAGGAATTGGTAGCCCGTTCCATCCACGAACGCTCGGCCCGGAACGCCAAGGAATTCATCGCCATCAACTGTGCCGCCTTGTCGGAGCATCTGTTGGAGGCGGAGCTGTTTGGTTATGAAAAAGGTGCTTTCACCGGGGCTGACGCCAAAGGCAAGGAAGGGCTCTTCCAGGCTGCCGAAGGCGGCACCATCTTTCTGGACGAGATCGGCGAAATGCCACTGCAGCTGCAAACCAAACTGCTGCGGGTCTTGCAGGAACGCTGCATCCGCAAGGTGGGCGGATTGCAGGATATCGATGTCGACATCCGGGTGGTGGCGGCGACCAATCGTGATCTGCGTCAGGAGGTGGTTGCTGGTCGGTTCCGTCAGGACCTGTATTACCGCCTGCGTGTCATCCCCGTCAACGTACCTCCCTTACGCGAGCGGCGCGAGGACGTGTTGCCCCTGGCTAAATATCTTCTGGACCGCCTGGGCCCCGAACTGGGTCGCGACGGCTTGGCCTTTACCGAACGGGCCAAGGAAGCGATGCAGCATTATGCCTGGCCCGGCAACGTTCGCGAAATGGCCAATGCGGTGGAGCGCTCGGTGATCAGCTGCATTGGCAACCAGATAGGTATCGATGATCTGTGCATGGACGAGATCCTTCCGGTCCAGCCAGGCGATGGCGCCGACGGTCATTCCGGCCCAGCGCTGCCGGCCGGCAGCCTGGTGATCGAGCCGGCTCGGCGCAATCTGGCCGCCATCGAGGCGCAGGTGATCCGGGCGGTGATGCAGGAATCCGGTGGCCGTAAGACCCAGGCGGCCGAGATGCTGGGCATCAACCGCACCACCCTCTACAATAAATTGCGTGAGCTCGGAGATGGCGATGCCAACGCCGAGTGAGTCCGACCCGCTGCGCCGTGATCCCGATGCCCTCTGGGCCGAGTTGCAACGGCTGCGGCCGATGGCTGAACTGGGTCGCCTGGCCGCCACCGTGGCGCACGAGATCCGCAATCCGCTTACCGGCATCAGCGCTAATGTCGAATTGCTGCGCGAAGCCCTGGACGATCCCACCGATCAGGAGGCGGTCGATATCATTCTGGGCGAGGTTGACCGCCTGTCGCGCTTGGTCTCCGACCTACTGCACTACAGCCGCGAGCGTGAGGCCCAGACCCAGCCCATGGACCTGGCCCAGGCGGCGCGTGCGGTGGTGGACCTGCAGCGCAACGAGGCCGAGCGCGCCGGCGTCACTCTTGAGAGCAGTGGCAATGGTCGTGGCATTGGCGATCCGGAACTTTCCCGCCAGAGCCTGCTGAACATCGTGCGCAACGGCATCCAGGCCTGTCGCCCTGGTGGCAGCGTGCAGCTGCGGGTCTCCTCCGGCTGCATCGAGGTGGAGGACCAGGGCGAGGGGGTGCCCGAGGCTCTGCGCGACAGTCTGTTTGAGCCCTTTGTCACCGGTCGCACCCGCGGTCTGGGCCTGGGCGCGGCCGTGGCCAAGCGCTGCATGCAGCGCCAGGGTGGTGACGTGGCGCTGTGTCAGACCGGCGATGGTGGCAGTGCCTTCCGGCTGAATTGGCAGCACACGGACTGACTTTTTTCGGAGGGGGCTTCCCCCGCCAGTCCGGTTCGGACCTCCCTCGCTGCGCGGGTGTTTTGGGTGCGCGTCGCGCATTTTCCGCCCCAAACCGGTTCTCGGTCGGCCGGCCTCGCGCTTGGACGTGCTTGCCTGTTTGGTTCGAATTCGAGCTTTGATGCTGATGGACGACAGCTTGCCGATTGACGGATGCCCAGGGTTCGCTGGCATCTGGGCATGCATGACCTGGATCTTATGACTCGTTCCCTGGCTGTTCTGGTGGATTGGCGCGAGCGTGGCTTCGCTCACTGTGTCACCGCATGGTGCATCGGCGCGGGCGAGTGGATCAGCGCCTGGCCCGACGACGATCCGCCCTCGGATCGTGCGGTCCTGCTGCATGCCCACACTGGCGCCATTGCCCCCATTGCCGACTGGGAAACCCGCGGCGGGCTGGTCGGCTTCACCTGCGCCCTGGACGTGCCGGCTCTGGCCGTTACCCAGCAGACATTGGCGAAGCGGATGAGCCTCTGCGCCATCGGTTACCCCTGTGTTATCGATCACCCGGCCTTCAACCTGTCGCGCGGCTCCTTGGATCCCGAGCGTTACCTGCCGTATCTTTGCCCGTGGCGCGTCGCCGGCCACCTGGCCCTGTTCAGCGTCGAAGACGGTTGGCTGACCGGTCGCTCTTTCCCTGGCATGGCCGGCGCCCCGGTTTTCACCGACACCGGCGAAGTCGCTGGCGTGGTCCAGGACAGCCCGCACACCACCGAGCTTCCGCCGCTGACACGTTTCCATCGTCTGGGGTGAGCGGTATGGCATTTGTGCCGGTGGTTTATTGAGTGGAATGATTCGGTTGCCTGAACAGTTCTTCCAAAACAGGTCTCGGCTTGCTTTTATTGACGGGTCCCTCAGAGGGGGCGTTGCCCCCTCGCGACATCCGTCGCACACCCCCA
>CAYONM010000122.1:0-3688 GCA_964405325.1 uncultured candidatus Brocadiaceae bacterium
GAAGGGCGGCAAAAGATCAAGCGAAATGTAATGTTTATTTATTGACGGGCCCTTATTGGCTGCCAGGCATCACCGCGCCGGCAGCTGAGCGTATGGCGCCGGTGCCGGGTCGCGCGCTTCGCCGACCAGGAAACGGGTGATGCCGATGGCGTTGTTCTGGCGCCAGGGGATCAGCGGGTCGGGGTCGTCGCGCCACCAGCTGGGGCCGTCTTTCTGTACGTCCTGGTGGATGCGCAGTAAGCGTTGTTTCATGGCGGCGAAGCGATCGAATTCATCGTAAACCAGGTTGTGGTTCTGCTGCCAGTCGCTGGGTAGGTGGTAGAGTTCGCAGCGGTCGATGATGTGGTCGGCCAGAAGCACCCAGTCGCCTTCGCGGTAGGCGATTTTCAGGTCGTTGTCGGCACCGTCGTAGCGCCAGTACAGTGGGTGGCGGCGCTTGGGGGCGTCGCCGCCATGCAGAACATCGACCAGGGATTCACCATCGATCACCCGATCTGCTGGGAGCGGCAGGTTGACGATGTCCAAAAGAGTGGGGAAATAATCGGTGCCGGTCATCACGGCATGGCTGACACTACCGGGGTCAATGTGGCCGGGCCAGCGTGCCAGTCCGGGCACTCGTAGACCGCCCTCGTACATCCAGGCCTTGCCGCCGCGATGGCCGCCGGTGGAACCCAGTTGGATGAATTCCGCATCCCAGGCGGGGCCGTTGTCCGAGGTGAAGAACACCAGGGTGTTGTCACTGAGCTGCTGCTCGTCCAAGTAGGCCATCAATTTGCCGAAGGCGGCATCGATCTGGGTGACGTTGCCGTAGTAGTCGCGTTTCTTCTCCGGTAGATCATCGTTGTAGGGGACCTTGAATTCCTCGGCAGTGCCGATGGGGGTATGTGGTTCGTGGGTCCAGACGGTCAGGAAGAAGGGATGCTCCGGTTTTTTTCGCTCGCCGATCCACTCAGTGGCCTCATCGACGATGATGCCGGCGCTGTTGCCTTGTATTTCCCCGACAGGTTTGCCGTTGCGAACAAAATTCACCGGATTCAGGTGATTGGGCTTGGCGTTGTTGGAGGTGGCTAGCCAGTGCTGATAGCCATGATCACCGGGTTTCGGCTGCTCGCTGTCTGGCTCGACATCGCTCAGGTGCCACTTGCCCACATGGCAGGTATCGTAGCCGATCTGACGTAGCAGGCTGGGCAGGGCGAGCTCTTCCTGACGCAGGTAGGGGAAGGGTTTGCGATGCATATGGATGGTGTACATGCCGTTCCGGTAGGGGGTGCGGCCGGTCAACATGGCTGCGCGCGAGGGGGAACACACGGCGCTGCTGGCGTGGCAATCGGTGAACAACATGCCCTGGCGGGCGAAGCGGTCCAAATGCGGGGTCTGGATCACGTCGTGGCCGTAACAGCCCAGGTCACCCCAACCCAGATCGTCGCACATGAAGATGATGATATTGGGTCGGGTGGGCTGGGGCATGGTGGGTGGCTCCTGGGAGCTGAGGGTGGTGGACAGCAGAAGGATCAGTAAGAATGGGGACATGGTGCCATCCTATAACGTGTTTCGGGCCGGTAGCGGCGTTTTGGTGATCAGAAGGGCGTTATCATGACCTACACCCAGGAAGCCGGCAGCGCCAGCTGGGCCGAGGAGCGGTTGCGTCAGGCGGTGGCGGTGCGCTCGGTGAACCTGCTTCGGGATCATCAACAGGCCAGCGAGGTAGGCGGGCGGCGTCTGAGTCCGGTGCCCTATCTGGTGATGGTCCAGTCTGGCCAGGCCTGGTGGCAGCATCCCGCTGGGGATGGCTTTGCTGTGAAACCTGGTCAGGCGGTTCTGGTGCTTGCCGGGAGCTATGCCAATATTCGACATACCGGCCCGGTGTGCTTGCTGCGGCTGAGTTTCGAAGCCGATGGCACGATGATTGGCGAGAACGATATTCGTCATGTGCGCGGTCAGCATAAGTCTGGTTGTCTGCGTCTGTATCAGCTGCCGAAACGTTCGACTTTGGAAGCGGAATTGCTGCAGCGCTTGCATCGCTGGCGGCCGACTGCCCGCTCGCAGCTGCTTCCTGTGTTGTTGCAGGCCGTGATTGAGCAATTGCAGCAGACGAAGGATGATCCCTCGCCGGGTGCACAACATTATCGTGCCGCCTGTTGGTATCTGCGTGAACATCTGTCGCAGGAACTGTCGCGTGATCAGGCGGCCGCGGTGCTGCAGCTGTCGCCCGCCTATTTGTCGCGCTTATTTCGCCAGCATGCCGGTTGCAGTTTTCAGGACCAGTTGCGCACCTGGCGTTTGCAACAGGCTTGTCATCTGCTGCTGAGTGGTCAGCGCTGCATCGACGACGTGGCCCGTGCCAGTGGCTTTGCCAGCGGGCATTATCTGGCGCAGGTGTTCAGGCGTCGGTTCGCTTGCAGCCCGCGGCAATGGCAAGCCCGGCAGATGGCAAAAGGCGAGGACTGAAGCATGGCACGACAACGGCATCGTATTCCCGCCACCACCGAATCCGACGATGAAGCCTCGCTGTTTCAGTATCTGCGGCCCTGGGTGCGGCACTGCGGCGATGCCCACCGGCCAGCCTGGTATATCGGCAAACGGCGCTTGTTGGATTTCCTGCTGGTGGGTGTTGGCCAGGGACGTGGGCGTTTCCGCCTGGGCCAACAGACCTTTCCGGTACAGACCGGTGATCTGTTTTGGATTCCACCAGATACTGAGCACGAGCTCTGGGGTGATCCGCCGGGCATGCAGGTGCCCTACCTGCATTTCGACTTGCGCTATGATCCGGCGCGCAGCCATTGGGATTTCTCCATTCCCGGTGGTTGCCTCGATCTGAGCGAACATGCCGCGTTGATGCATCCGCCCTTGGCCGAACCGCGGCTTCAGGCTCTGGCCGGTCGGATCCGGCATCCCGGTGGGCAGCGGGTGATCAGCCTGATGCGGACGCTCTGCGCAGAAGCTGCTCGAGGCGGAGCCTGGTCGAGCCTGCGCCTGAGTGGCCTGCTGCTGCAGATTTTGGCAGAGATCCTGCGTTTGGATGAATCAGACGGTCAAGTGCATTTGCTGGAATTGGAATATACAGCGGCCTTCATGCGCGAGCATTGTCATCGGGATTTGCGCATGCAGGCGCTGGCGCAGCGGGCCGGTTTATCTCCCAGTCATTTCCGCGAGCAATTCCAACGTCATTTTGCCTGCAGCCCGCGAGAGTATATCAGACAGGCACGGATAAATTATGCCAAGGATCTGATGCTTACAGGCGGTGGTTCACTGACAATAATCGCTGGCGCCTGTGGTTTTGCCAGTGTGCATGCTTTCTCGCGTGCTTTCCGCGCCGTGGTCGGCATTCCCCCCAGCGACTGGCTGCGTTTTGGTCACGCCGGCGTCCGGGTGGAAGGTCGCTGGCATCCGCTGCATGGTAGTGATCAGGGCTAGCGCTGTGTCCCATCGATGGCGATGTTGTTGAACAGGTAATTCTTGAAACCGCCATCCAGGTAGTAGGCAAAGCCGAAGCGTGGCGTGCCTTCCTCCTTGTCTGGCTTGTAGCCCTAATTCTTGTAGCCAACGGGATTGATGGAGACGTTGTTGTAGCTGGCCATTACCCACAAATCGGGAACACTACGATGGGCTGAATAATGGCAACGAAATCTGCATTGGCAACGAAATCTGGTTGGCAACTTGTGTAAGTTGTTGGCAGAAGAGTATTAGT
>CAYONM010000122.1:3788-11292 GCA_964405325.1 uncultured candidatus Brocadiaceae bacterium
ACTTGTGTAAGTTGTTGGCAGAAGAGTATTAGTGCATGGCAACGAAATCTGCATTAGTGCATTAGTGCATGGCAACGAAATCTGGTTGGCGCTTGGCCAACGACGAGTGAGGCGGGCGCCCGCGTTCACGGCCGTTCGATCAGGTAGTACAGCGTCTCCGGCTGCAATGCGATGCTATCGGCGTGACCGGCATCCCCTGCCGGATAACCATTGCCGTCGAGGGCGGTGACCCGCAGTTCGCCTGCATCCGACCGTTTCAGGCTGACGCTGCCGTTGATATTCCGGACCACGACCGGAGGCCGGCCCTTGTCGGTGATGGTCCGCCAGCCGTCGGCGCCGGTCTGCTCCTGCCAGGCGTCGCTGCGGTCCTCGGTGAAGACCTGCAGCAGCAGCTTTTCAGATTCGGCAACGGGCTTGTCATCCAGGGGAACCAGCATCAGGACCAGATATTCGAGCTCAGTCTGGATACGGAGCTGTTCCAGCTCCACCGGACTGTTGGCGCCGATGAAACCGGCGACCGCCTGCGCCCGCGGCGCGTCCACGCGCAACAGACCCCGGCCCCAGTCCCAGAGCAGCTCGTCGGTCAGGCTGCGGATCTGCTGCTGCTCGCGGTCGATGTAACGGTCGAGCGCAACCTGTTCCACGGATGACTCGTTGCCGGCTTGGAAGCCCACATGGATGGGACCGACCCAGAAGGCCAGCTTCTCGTCGCTGGCGGAGTCGGAACCTATGCCCATGGTCAAACCACCGCCGGCCTCCGCGACCTCGGCCTGCATGGCGTCATAATTGGTCGATTGCGTCACCGGCATGCCGGCCAGATCCAGGATCGCGTCGGTGCCGAGCGTCACGCTGATGGCGGGCTCGGCCTCGGCCAAGAGGCCCTGGCGGTAGAGCAGGGCCGCGGCCGGCCACTGCCCGATCTGCGAGGGCACCTCCACCGGCCAGAAGGAGCCCAGGCTGCTGCTCCAATCCGGACGCTGCGCCGCGAACCAGACGATGGCATCCAGGCCTTGCAGGCGGCCCAGGCTGGCGCCGATCAAGGCCTGCTCGCCGCGGAAGCGGTTGGGAACGGCCCAGGAGATCTCGCTGATCATGTGCGGCTGATCGTGCCAGACCAGGAGGTTGAAGGGATTATCGTAGCTGAAGGTCTGGCCGCTCTTCTGCTCGGTGCGGCCGGGATCGAAGCGGGTGGCGCTGCGGTCGCGATACTGATCGCCGGTGCCGATGCCCCAGATGCCGTCCTCGTTTTTGAAGGGGGCATAGAAGTAGCCGTGGTGGTCCATGAAATCGACGCCGCCGTTGGCCCATTTCTCCACCGGTTCCAGATAGCGGCCCTGGGCGGTTTTCCAATTGGTGGCGCAGACCACGCCGCCGAAGCCGAGTTCCTCCTTCAGATACGCGGCCATGCCGGTGAAGAAGGCGCGCTCGTCCTCGGCCAGGAAGCGGGCGCAGGCCTGGGCACGGTCCGTGCGCCGATGGCCCATCTCCCAGGCTGTGTGCAGGCCCAGCCGGCCCTCTGCCGGGGCGTCACGATCGTGCGGCTCCTGCCAGGCCGCCAGGGCCTGCTCCACCGAGCCGAAGCGCTGTGCCGCCCAATCGGCGAAGCGGGCTTCCAGGATGCGCAGTTGCGGCTCGGGCACGCTCTCGTGGAAGGTGAAGAAGAAGTAGTTGTCCTCGTTGATCAGCTCCGCGCCCATCACCGCCGCATCCTGCGCCAGAGTCAGTCCGGTATGCGGATTGATGGTGGTCAGCAGGTCCCGCCACCAGCCGCGCATGATGGCCTGGAAATCGTGATTGATGAAATGCAGGGCGAAGGGCCGTTGGCCATCCTTGTAGCCGAAGTCCGCCAGCACCGTGTGCTGGTCTTTGGCTTGGTTCATTCGGTGCCAGTGCTGGAAGTAGATGGAGAGGTGGAAATAGATGCCCTCCCGCTTCATGGCGGCGACGGTGTAGAACAGCTTGTCCAGGATCGCCGGATCGGCACTGCGGGAATCATCGCCGAAGACAGGCCCGTGGAAGCGCACCAGATTGACGCCATGCTTGGCATACCAGCGCGCCAGCTGGTCGATGTCGTCGCGGCTCATGTTCAGTACGCTGTGATTGATGTTCACGCCCCAGAAGCGCAGCGACTCGCCGGTGTCGGCATGGACGAAACGCGGGCCGTCGGCCTGGATGAAGCCTTTCGAACCCGCTTCCGCTTCGTTCAGGCGGCGCAGGTCGATGGCGGAATCGTTGAAGGGATCACGGCCCGGTTCGAAAGCGAACCAACCCTCGGAAGCGCGCTCATAGCGCTCGCCCGGCTTGAGGATACCGCGCGGGCTCACCGGCTCGGAGCTGAGCAGGAAGGCGTCGAAGCAGGCGGCGCCGCGATCCTCGAGCAATTCGATGCGGACCTCGGTAGCACCCTGCTCGAGCTCCACCCAGCCGCAATCGACCCAATTGGCGCCCAGATGGGTGCGCAGCGAGGTCGTATCCAACAGCCCGATGTCGCGGCCGACCTGGTGCCAGGGGCCATCGCCGAAGCGGAAGCGGAAGGGGCCGTGCTTCCAGAATTTGCGCGCGTAGAATTTGTAGCGGCCATCACTGGGTACCGTGATCTGGTATTCGGCGAAGACCGTTTCGCTGCGCGGCTGTTTGTTGTCGATCCCGATCCAACGGCCGCTGGAAAGCTCCTCGTGTGCGGGCATGAAGGGATGCTCGGGATCGAAATTCTGCGCCACCGCATCTTCCGCCTCCCACCAGACGTAGCTGGCGGCCGGCAGGGCGGCAATGGTGAACGAGAGCAGGGCGCAGGCCAGGAGCGGATATCGGTGCATGGAGGATCCTTTCGCTACAACCGTAACCTGACCGCTTCTCGTGCTACAGGAAATCTGCGTGAGCGATGGCCGTCGCCTCCTGCATAGCAGAAGCCCGGCGGAACCCGCCGGGGCTTCGACAATCAAGCTGTTATGTGTGCAACTCGCTCGAGACGCTCACCCTAAAGCCGCAATTGCACGGCATCTCCTGCGTTGGCTCGTCGGTCGTTACCCACGTAATCTCCCTCCTCGCCGCCTTGGATCTGCCGCACACGTGCGGTTTTTCAGCCTCACCCCAAGGACATTGCTAATCCCGCAGTTGCGGCGCAAGAAGCGCCGCAACTGTGGCATCGAGGCTCACTCGGCCAGGCCGGTATGGGGATGGTTCTTCACCACCTCCCACACGGTCTCCTGCAGTGCGGTGATCAGCTCGGCATCCTTCTCGGCGTCGAACTGCTCATAGGGCTTGGCGGTCAGGCCCACGGGGCTCTGGCCGCTGAGCGTGGCGTAGAAGGTGAGGGCGGCGAGGTAGGCGCCGATGGTGCCGGAGTCCTTGCCGTCGTGGGGCTGATCGTTCATGTGCACGTTGTCGGCGTAGACGTTGAGGATGCCGCCATCGCGCTGGAAGCTATCGGGATCGAAGGGGCTGGGATTCTTCTCGCTGTAGCGGGCTTTTTTGAAGTACGGCATGTTGCGCTTGAAGAAGGCCTCAATGCCGGGCAGCTCGTCGGCGCGGATCTTCTCGTCGAGCACGGCCATGACCTCGCCGGCGGGAATCATGCGGACGGGTGTCGGCAGGTCCGGATGGGCCTCATTGAGCTTTTGCACCAGGTCGGCGAAGTAGGCGCGGCGATGCTCGCCCTCACCCTTATTGTAATCCTGTGCCCAGTAGTGGGCGTAGGTCTTCTCTCCGTCCTGCTCCAGGACCTCACCCGCACCCGGCCAGGTGGCGTAGATGTAGAAACGCTCGGTGGCGATGCGATCGATGGCATTGCGCTGATCGAAACGCTTGCCGTCACTCTCTTCGGTTTTGCCGAGTGCGTAGGTGATGAAGGCGTCTGCCGCCTGGAAACTGCCGCATTTGAAGAAAGGCCATCGCTTCATATGGGTCATGGGCTCATCGAGGGGGCTGTGATACGGCTGCATGACCAGGGCGTCCCAACTGTGCTTGGCCAGAGCCTCTTCGTAGGTGCCGTACTGGTCCACCTGGTTGAACTTGCCGGTGCCGCTATCGCCGGTCCAGTTACGCTTGTCCAAGTGCATGTAGAGCTTGTGGCCGCCGCCCAGCTGCTTGCCATGATCATAGGAACCGCCGGCGGCTTCGAACAGCTGCTGCAGGCGCTGCAGCGGGATGTTGCGGATCAGGCTGTTGCCCAGGTGGTAGACCTTGGGATTCATGCCCAACGCGTCGCTGGCAGCCAGGTTGCCGATGGCAGCCAGACAGAAACAGGCGATCAGTGGAAGATGCTTCATGGTAACTCCTGGAGTGAGGCCGGAACCAGTGTCCAGCGGGGTTCGGGGGCACACGCTAGCACGGGCCCCTTTTTTCGCTCTGTGGAAATTACCAACGGTCGCAGTGATCGAAAGCAGCCACCTTGGAGGTGCGGTGGTCAGACCACCACAGCCGTGCGAGCGATCTCCTCGCGGGCGATGCGCATCCAACGGGCGAGCCGGTCCGGCTCGTCGTGCTGGGTGATCTCCAGGCGGCAGGCGCCGGCCACATCCAGGGTCTGGCGCAAGTCGCACCGGATCGCCGCGAAGCGGAGTAATTCCCGTGGAGCCAAAGGGTCGGCCTTGGAAGTACATCTGAAGGAGCGGCTATGCCCCGCTTGTCCAAACGGACCATTACGGAAGAGAAAATGTCGATCGAGGACGGAGCCGGTCCCTATGGGACCCGCCCGCGTCATTGTTCAGACCAGGTGTGGCACCTCCAACAGAAGTTATATGGGAAGGCGAAGCGTGAACCGCGGTTCCGCTTCTACGCCCTCTATGATCGGATCTATCGTAAGGATGTCCTGCTCGCCGCCTGGAAACGGGTGGCGGCAAACAACGGGTCTTCCGGTGTTGATGGCGTCCGTATCGACGAACTGAAACAGGACGAAGAGAAAGTTGTCTCGCTCCTGGAGGAACTCCATGAGAGTCTTCGTACGAAACAGTATCGGCCAGTCCCGGTGCGCCGGACGTATATTCTGAAGGCGAACGGGAAGCGGCGACCACTGGGCATCCCAACCGTACGGGACCGGATCGCCCAGACCGCCGCCCAGCTGGTTTTGGAACCGATCTTTGAGGTGGATTTTCACGACTGCTCGCACGGCTTTCGCCCAGGGCGGGGGGCGCACGATGCAGTCGAGCAGATCCGGGTTGCGACCAACCAGGGACGGCATGCTCTTTTTGATGCCGACCTCTCATCGTATTTTGACACGATCCCGCATGACCACCTGCTCTCCAGCCTGAAGCGCCAGGTCAGTGATGGCTCGGTTCTGCAGTTGGTACGGCTGTGGCTGCGGGCTCCGATCGTCGAAGAAGATGGCGGGCCGCCTCGGCGGCCCTCGCAGGGAACGCCCCAGGGCGGTGTCTTGTCACCGTTGCTGGCGAATATCTACCTGCACTGGCTGGATAAACTATTTCACCGCCACGATGGCCCAGGCACCTGGGCCAATGCCAAGCTGATCCGGTACGCAGATGACTGTGCGCGCTACATCGGTAGTCGGATCGAGACATGGCTGATCGAGGTCATCTCCCGACTGGGGTTGACGCTCAATCAGGAAAAGACCAAGGTGGTCCGTCTGGACCATGACCACACCTCGGCCGATTTCCTGGGGTTCACCTTCCGAATGGTTCCGAGCCAATTTAGCGAGGATCCCTTCTGCTTCATCACCCCAAGCGCGAAAGCACTTACCCGGACGAGGAAGCAGGTTGGCGAACTTACGCATCGTAAGCGGTGTTTTGTTCCAGCCAAAACGGTGGTTGATGAGGTCAATCAATTTCTCCGTGGGTGGGGCGGATATTACAAAATGGGATGTCCGAAGAAAGCCTGGCGGGATCTTGATTGGCACGTGCAGCAACGCCTCAAGCGGCTCCTGAATCGACGCAGTCAGCGTGGCTACAAGTTACCTGAAAAGTACACGTGGTACCGATTTCTGCACGAACGGCTTGGACTGATCCGTCTGAGCCAAGAAGGTAAAGCGGGTGCCCTCCCATGAATTCCATGGGAGAGCCGGATGCTGGAAACCTGCATGTCCGGTTCGAGGAGGGCCCTGGTCAGGAAATAATACCTGGCCAGGGCTACTCTATCGAGCTCTGCGTGAAAAGTTGGTTAGGCTTGCTTCTCGAGGAAGCCAACGGGCCAAGTGAACAGCATTGAGGTTAGCGTTCATCAAGCGCGCGCGGCACCACGTCGCCGGTTTCCAGGAAGAAATCCATCAGCCGTTCCTTGTGTGCCAGGATCTCGTCGCGGTAGCGGGGGTCGTCAATGCGATTGTCAACTTCGCCCGTGTCGGATCGCAGGTCGTAGAATTCGTCCTGCTCGTACATGCGACGCACATATTTGAAGTCGCGCGTGCGGCACATCACCGCCTTGCTGTGCGCCACGTGATTGTAGCGCTGTTCCTTGCTGCGGGGGTAATAGGCGCCGCCCGGTTGCGGGTCCAGATGCTCCATGCACTGCACCTCGTGCCGCAGCCGGCCGCCTTCGCAGAAGACCGCGTCGCGGTGCTCACGACGATCGCCGGCGATCACCGGTAACAACGAACGGCCGAAATGATCATGGCCCAGCTCGCAGCCGGTCAGGGCTTCGACGGTTGCCGGGAAATCGATCAGTTCGGTCAGGCAATCGCGCACCCCCGGTTGGCAGACCACGCCCTTCGGCGGTTTGATGATGAAGGGCACCCGGGTCAGGCAGTCTTGGAAGGTGTTCTGGGTTTTTTCCACCAGACCGTAATCGCCGGTGAAATCGCCGTGGTCGGAGAACAGGAACAGAGCGCTGTCGTCCCAGTTGCCGGTCTCCTTGAGGGCGTCGATCAGCTCGCCGAGCAGGGCGTCCATGCGCATGCACATGCCGTAATAGGTGGCTCGTAGCTCGTCCCAGCGCTGTTCGCTCCAGTCCTGCATACCGAAGTTCTCGCGTAGGCAGCGCATCATCGCCGGCAGCCGCCCGTCCCGCGCCGGCCAATGGATGCGCGGCGGCAGGGCCTTGCGGTCGATAGCCGAAAAGAATGGCTCTTCGACGCCATAGGGGGGATGCGGATAGACCAGGGGCAAATACAGGCAGAGGGGACGATCATCCGGGGGATTGCGGATCAGGCGGATCGCCTCCTGTACATGCGCCCAATCATTGTCCTGATAGAAGGTCGCATCCGAGCGCTTGTCCATGCGGCCGATAAAGAAGGAATAAAAGCTGTCCTGTCCCGGTTCGCCCCGGGCTTCCTGGTACACCGGGCCATGCCAATTCGGATCGAGTTCGTAGCGCGAGGGATCACCCCTGGTCTCGGCGTAGCGGTCTTTGGGCCATTGCCCCGGCACCAGGTCGTTCTTACCGCCCCAGAAGACATGATATCCCCGCTCACGAAGTGCTTCCAACAGAGTGCTTTCGCCCGCCTCGTGATGCAGCATGTGATGCATGGTGCGATGGCCACGCACATGCGGATACCAGCCGCTCATGAAGCTGCAGCGGGAGGGGGTACACACCGGATTCTGGCAATAGGCCTGGC
>CAYONM010000123.1:0-11240 GCA_964405325.1 uncultured candidatus Brocadiaceae bacterium
TTCGCGCCTTGAAGGATCGACAAAATCTCTGCGCGATCTGCTACCTTTATTTCTCTCCGCATCCTAAGCGCGTCCAATCGGTTCCGATGACCGTCGACGGCAAACGCTCGACCCAATAAAAAACCCGGCGCAGCGCGCCGGGTTTTTTATTGGTCTTGTCTTGATTCACGCTCGCTTGCGGCGTTGCGAACCGCGAGCCTGCTTGTCATGCAGCTTGCGCAGCTGAGCGGCACACTTGTCGATTACGCAGTCAATAGCACTGTAGACGGTCTCTTCAGTATCGTGGGCAATCACATCGTGATGATTGGGCAGATGCATTTCCACATCAATGCGATAACCGTGTTTCTCAGCTTCATGAATGGTCACGTGCACTCGTTGCAGGTCCGGATTGAATCGACGTAGTGGTACCATCTTGTCTTCAACATGCTGTCGGATCTTGTCCGAAATATTGTACCGGACACCTGAGATAGTGATTGCGACCATGAGATGCACCTCCGTGGGAGGATGGGCTACCGGTCCCCTGCCCGGCGGCGTGTCGATAAAAGACCCAGGGGGGCCACACCCTATTTTATCCACAGTCCCAGGCCAAGGTCAATGATGAGTCGGGCCGTCGTTTCCAAGCAGAGGAAGCACTCGCTTACGATACCACAACACCGCCAATTCCAGCAGTCGCGGCCAGTGCTGCAACAGCAGCACCAGCACCATCGCCAACGCGATACCGACCATGTCGCGCACCGCCTGCAGCACCGGTTCACCCAGCGCGCCGGCAAGCGCTTCGTCCTGCGCCTGATGCACATCGTAGGTGATCCCGACCTGGGCAACTGCCACCAGAATGGCCGCCAGCATCAAGCCGGCACCGTCCAACATGGGCCAACGGAGATCAGACGCGTCACCAGCCGCCACCTTGCGGGCCAGATAGCAGGCGAAGGCCCCTACCAGCCCCCCCAACAGCACCCCCATCATCCAATCCGGACGATAGCCCATAGCCCAGGCCCCGGCAGCCACGGTCGTCACCGTATAGACCACACCACGCCAGCGCGTCTCCAGACTGACGGTGCCGTAGCGAGCCTGCCGACGACTGGTCAGCAACACCAACAAGAGCAACAACAGCAAGGGCGTACGCCAGATGCTGGTCAGCAACAGGTCGACCGGCGAGAGGGTCTCGTAGACAGAGGTGACATAGCGATCCAGCTGCGGCGCCCGCCACCACAGGAAACCCAGACCGATCAATGCGGCACTGGGCATGGCCACCCATCGCACCGGTCCATGCAACAAGGCGTTGGCAAACAGCAGCATCTGGCCAACCGCAATCAGCACCGGCTCCGGCCGCACCCCGGCCCAAGGCAACCACAACAGCGTCACTAGACCAAGCGAAGCCGGCAGAGCCCAAGCGACATAGTCTGGGGTGCGACTGAGAAACAGACATTCCAGCAACATGCCCAAGCCCACCAGACCGACGATGATCGGCCAGGTGGCGCCAAGGGTCCACAGACACACCGTCAGCAGCACGGCCTGCAGGAGGCTCCAGAGAATCAGGTGCTTACCTGCGAGTTCGGCCAAGAACAAGGAGATCAGCACTCCAGCGATCAGAAGGCCATGCCAGATACTGCAGAGCTGCCACGCAGTGGCTGCCGAAGCAAAGATCAGCAAGGGCACCACCGCCGATGGCGAAATCCAGGACGAGGCGTCCTTCTGGAAGCTCCGCAGCACATCGACCATATAGCCTGAAAAACTCTGACTCAGCTCCAAGGCCGCCTGCTTGCGGCTGCGCACGATCCGATCCGTAACCAATACGGGTGCATCACGTTGCTGCGCGACCACCGCTGCTACTGCCAAGACCGCTGCCTGAAGCACCCCCCAGACCAGCGGCGCAATGGCGCGAGACATCTCTCGAACCAGGAGTCCTTCGCTCGGCACCTGTACCGCATGCGGTAAAAGCAGCACCGCTGCTGCCCCCACGCCCAGACCAAGGGCACGTATGGCGGTTGTCGCCAGCAGATCGGGACGCCGCACGGTACACAGCATGCCCACGCCACCGGTCAACACCGACAGGATGCCTGGTATGACGCACAACCACACCACCACCGGCCAGGCCGACGGCCAAGGTCCGGCCAGCAAGGCCAGGATGGGTGGCAGTCCCGACAACACGATGCCGACCACGGTCAGCGTGCGCCAGGCACGAGTCGACTCCATCATCAAGGGCATGACGGCAATCAGCGTCAGCACCAATTGTCCGCCCAGCAACCAGGGGTCGCTGTAGCGCCAACCGCCGATCATGATCGCGCTCATGGCCGAGGCGCTGCGCTCATCAACGAGTTCGATGATGGCGTGCATACCCGAGACGCAGCCAATCACTCCGAAGCAGGCTGCCGCCACCCAATACCGTCCATGCGCCATCAGGGCGATCAGCGGCCATGCCACCAACGTGGTCAGCGTCAGCCGCGCACCGTCGATGGCCTCGCCCCCCATCCAAGCGGCATTCCATTGCTGTATGACACCGACAATGGGCAAAACCACTGCAATCGCACTCAACAGGCTCGCATAGGAGGACCAGGCGCTTCCCAGCAGGAACAGGACAAACGCCAGCAGCAACAGCAGACTACCAATGGCCACGTCCGCCGACTGCGACCAGACCACCGTCGCCGCGCTCATCGCCAGCAGCACCAACAGCACCAGGACCCACCGGGCGTAATACCGATTGCCCCAGCGCAGCCCTACGGCCGCAAGTACCTGCGTGACCAAGGCATAACCGGTCACCGGATTCAATACGGTAATCGGTGCCGTCAGCACCAGAACCGCGGCCAGAAAAAAGGCGAGATCGACAATCACGACTCAGTATCGGCCGACTTGGCGCCTGCTTTCGTCTTTCTCAGTGGGGCAACCTGCGCGGTGTCGTGAACAACCGGCAACCAGTTTACGAAAAACGCTCGGATTGTGGGACTGTCGACAGCTAGCCGTCGACCCGTGTGATGAAGTTGCGCAGCATGCGCTTGCCAGTGGGCGTCATGATGCTCTCAGGATGGAATTGGACGCCCTCGGTAGGCAGCGAGTCGTGCCGTATGCCCATGATCTCGCCGTCCTCGGTTTCGGCTGTCACCGTCCAGCCATCAGGGAGACTGGCGCGCTCCACCGCCAGACTGTGGTAACGCATCACCTGGACCTGCTCGGGTAAACCCCGGAACACCCCCTCACCGTCGTGACGGATCAGGCTGGTCTTGCCATGAAAAATCGCCTTGGCGCGAATGACGTTGGCACCGATGGAGGCGGCAATGGACTGATGGCCGAGACACACCCCCAGCACCGGCAACTCACCATGAAAACGCTGGATCGCTGCCACTGACACTCCGGCATTGGCGGGATTGCTCGGCCCCGGTGAAATCACCAAGGCCTTTGGCTGCAGCTCGGCAATGCCATCAACCGTGATCTCGTCGTTACGATGGACCACCACCTCTGCCGCCAATTGCCGTAGATACTGCACCAGATTGTAGGTGAAGCTGTCATAATTATCGATCATCACAATCATTGCCGGTCTCCAGTACGGGCCTGGCGACGCTTGGCATCGGCCTGAACCAATTGCAAAGCACGGACGATGGAACCGGCTTTGTGTACGGTTTCCATACGTTCGCGCTCGGGATCGGAATCCGCCACGATGCCGGCACCCGCGGTCACCGTCAGATGATCGTCCTCAATCTGGGCGGTACGGATGCAGATCGCCAGATCCATATTGCCGCTGAAACACAGATAGCCCACGGCACCACCGTAGGGCCCCCGCGGCCGGCCTTCCAGTTCGGCGATGTACTGCATCGCCCGCACCTTGGGCGCACCCGACAGGGTGCCGGCCGGGAAGGTGGCAGCGAACAGGTCAAAGGCGTCCAATTCCGAGCGCATCTGCGCCTGCACGTTGGACACCAGATGCATCACGTGTGAGTAGCGTTCAACAAACATCAGGTCGGTCACCTGCACCGTACCGGTCTCGGCGATACGCCCCAGATCGTTACGACCCAGATCCACCAGCATCAGGTGCTCGGCCTTTTCTTTTTCGTCGGCCAGCAGCTCGTCGGCCAGGGCGCGATCCTCCTGTTCGCTGGCACCGCGCGGTCGGGTGCCGGCGATGGGCCGCACCGTCGCCACGCCGTTCTCCAGCTGCACCATGGTCTCGGGCGAAGCGCCCACCAGGGTGCGACCACCCATCTGCAGGAAGTACATGTAGGGCGAGGGATTGATGTAGCGCAACGCCCGGTACAGGGCGATCGCATCCGGTGCTGGAGCAGTGAAGGGTTGCCCCACCACGGCCTGGATCACCTCGCCATCCACAATGCCCTGCTTGATTGCACGTACCATGTCGCGGTAGCGGTCTTCACTCAGCACCGCTTCGACCTGGGCCTGGGAAACTTCGGCCGTCGGTAACGGCACCGGCTGCTGCAACTCCTCGGCCAGCGCTTCGGCCCGCGCCAAGGCCTCCCGATACAAGACGGCGTGGTCATCGCCCGGTTGCGGGAAGGTGAGCACCAGACAACTGAGGCTGTGCCGCAGATTATCCACCACCACCACTTCTTCGGGGATCATGAATTCCGCCATGACCTGATCCGGCGGCATCAGATTGGGCACCGTCGGCTCGATGAAATGCACCATTTCAAAGGCGAACCAGCCGACGAGACCGCCATAGAAACGCGGCAGCTCCGGTAGGCAGGCCGGGGTATAGGCGGCCATCACTTGGCGCAGGCTGCCTAAGGGGTCACCGTCGTGGTCCTGGCGCTGGATGGCGCCGTCCTGCTCGATTTCGATGTGCTCGCGATAAACCCGCACCTGAGCTCGAGCACTCAGCCCCAAGAAGCTATAGCGTCCCCAGCTCTCCGGACTTTCCATGCTTTCAAGCAGGAAGCAGTCCTGCCCGCGCGCAACCACGCGAGAAAGCATGCTGACTGGGGTTTCCATATCGGCGAGAATCTGCACTCCGACGGGCACCACATTGGCCTCTTGGGCCATCTGGGCGTACTGCCCAGAATCGGGAAAACAACTGATGAACACGGGACCCTCCCCAACAAAAACGAACCGCAGGCCCGGGGCCTGCGGTCTGATGCATACGACAACCAGCAACCGGCACCCGGACTACCAGGACGGGTGCCACCACCACGAATTTCGACGAAGAAGCATGCTCGCCATGACGAGGGGATATATGCCCACGCCGCAGGGGCGCAAGGCTGGGAGTCTGGATCCGCGCTGAATCTGACTCGACCCCTGATGGTGGCACGGTGGTGGTGCTGGGGCACCTGGAAGCCGACAAACCGGGCGCCGCCCGGAGCCCACGGGCTCGATCGTATCGGGCGCCGCCCGGTAAACGGGAATGCTCACCACAGTGTCTCAGTCGTCTGGCCACCTACCACTGGCCAGGCAATGTCCGCGAACTGGAGCACGTCATCGCCTGGGCAGCCTGCCGACCATTACCGGCATCGTCGGCCTGACGCTGGCCAACGAGGTCTTGCGCTATCTGACCTGGGGCAACGCCGCCAGTACTGTGAGCAGCTCGTCCACGGACCGGCAGACCTGCTGACAACTACGATTGAGCATACAGTTGGCGCTGCCGTCCTCGGCCGGTCGCCAATCGGTACGCAGGCCCAGGCAGGTCTTGCCACTGGCCACGGCATAGCCCAGTTCCCAGGCGGTGCCGCTGTCGGCATCGGCACCGTCCAAGACCGCGATCACGATCTCTGCTGCCTGCAGATGATCGCGACAGGCAGCGAAGACCAAAGCGAAGTCCGGCTTTTCGTCGGGTTTCTGTAGCTCTTCACCGAATTCCTGCGGCACGTGCAGGGTCAGAGCGGGAAAACGCTCACGAATCTGCTGCACCACCTGGGTGTTCCACAGGCGTTCCGCATCGGTGAACAGAGGACCAGCAAAATACGCGACAACCACCGGGCCTAGTCCTTATGTTTGGCGAGATATTCCTCTTCCCGCTCGTGGTTGGTGCGATATCGCTCCTCAACCGGCCCCTGGTAGACCTGTCGTGGCCGGTAGATACGGCTCACCTGCTGAATGTGTTGCTCGTACCAGTGTGCAATCCAGCCGGGCAGGCGACCCATGGCAAACAGCACCGTGAACATGTTGGTCGGGATACCCATGGCACGCATAATGATGCCGCTGTAGAAATCGACATTCGGATACAGCTTCCGTTCCACAAAGTAGCTGTCCTTGAGTGCCTCTTCCTCCAACGCACGGGCCACATCCAGCAAGGGATCATGACGCTTCAGCCGCTTGAGGACGCGATCGGCGACGTTCGCCAATACCTTGGCGCGAGGATCGTAATTCTTGTACACACGATGGCCAAAGCCCATCAGACGGAATGGATCATTCTTGTCCTTGGCCTTTTCGATCACGTCCTTGGCGGTCAAGCCACCATCATGAATACGGCTGAGCATGTCCATGACCGCGACATTGGCACCGCCGTGCAGTGGCCCCCACAGGGCACTCACCCCGGCGGCCACCGAGGTGAACAGGTTGGCCTGGGATGAACCGACCACCCGCACGGTGGAGGTGGAGCAATTCTGCTCGTGATCGGCATGCAGGATCAGGATCAGATTGAGCGCTTCCTCCAACTCCTCATCGACAATGTACTGCTCGTCGGGATGCGAGAACATCATGTGCAGGAAATTGGCAGCGTAATGCAAACGCCGAGAAGGATAGATAACCGGCAGGCCGTTCGCATGGCGGAAGCAGTACGCGGCAATGGTGCGGACCTTCGAGATCAGGCGGGCAGCAGCCTCCTCGATCACCTGAGCATCGTCACTGAGGGTCAATACCTCAGGATGATAACAGGCCAGCACGTTGAACATCGCTGCCAACATGGCCATGGGTGGTGATTTGACCGGAAAGCCTTGGAAGTGATGCCGCATGCC
Source organism: uncultured candidatus Brocadiaceae bacterium (assembly GCA_964405325.1). GTDB lineage: Bacteria > Planctomycetota > UBA11346 > UBA11346 > UBA11346 > CAYONM01. The sequence goes on from CAYONM010000123.1 coordinate 6,894, forward strand.
CTCGTGCAGATGCGCGTTGGCCGTCAGTCGCGTGGAAAAACGCTCGTACTCATCAAGATTCGGCAGCCGACCGAAAATCAGCATCCAGGCAACCTCGACGAAATTCGGGCCTTTGCTGAATTCCTCGATAGGAATACCGCGATAGCGCAGGATACCCCGTTCGCCATCGATGTAGGTGATGTTGCTGATACAGCTGCCGGTATTGCCCAGGCCAGGATCCAGCGTCACATACCCGGTTTCCTGGCGCAAACGGGAGATATCGATGCCTTCATTGCCCACGGTACCGGAAACAATGGGAAAGTCCCATTGTTTGCCGTCGATGGTCAGGGTTGCTCGTTGCATAGGGCTCTCTCTTCCTGGCTCTACCCAACGTCCGCCACCGTGCTGGAGGCACACCGCAAGCCAAACGCAGGGCGTGCACCTTCTATAAGCTGTCCTGTGGCGGTCCAGCCCTGGCCTGTAGAAACCGCCAGGGCCGCGCAAGGCTCGCGAGTTGACCATGCCTCAGCTCATCTGGGTTACACCAGCTGGTGTCTCCTGGTTTTTCTGCTGAACGACCCAGGTGAAGCTGACGCAAGCAGTACCGAGCTGGTGCTCAGCGCTCCCAAGAGCGAGCCTTGCGCGGCCGTGGGAGCGCAAGGCTCGTGGTGGAACGCAGCACGACAGAAACGTTTTCCCACATCAACGAACAAAGCAGGCGCAGCCGTGCCGCCGCGCCAAGGTGGCGATGGCAAAGGCATTGGGCGCCATCCAGCCAGCTTCCGGCACGCGATCGCGGGCGAAAGTCGCCTGGTAGTGCTGCAGGTAATGCCGATCGACACCCCGGCATTGCTCCAGAATGGCCAGCAGATCCTCGGCATCCAAGGGTGGTACCACGGTGGTACGAACCTCGTGCGGCAAGTCGCTGGCGATCAGCATCGCCAGACTCCGCCGGATGGCTTTGACATCGACACCGATGCCGACCACATCGACGTAACGGTCCCAGGGAGCCTTGATGTCCAGGGCGACATAATCCACCAGATCCAGGTCCAGCAGACACTCCAAGGCGGCCGGTTGCGAGCCATTGGTATCGACTTTGATACGATAGCCCAGATCGCGGATCTCCTGAAGGACTTCCGGCAATTCTGGATGCAACAGTGGCTCTCCGCCACTGATCACCACCCCCTGCAGCTGCCCGACCCGACCGATCAGAAACTCCCAGACCCGTCGGCCATTCAGACGACCAGTCCGGCAAGGCCCCAAGGCCGCACTATGGCAGTAACTACAACGGAAATTGCAGCCCTGGGTCAACAACACCGCAGCCGTGGTGCCGGGATAGTCGACCAAGCTGGTGCGATGCAGCCCTGACCAGGGCACGCTGTCGAAGACAGTCGCCGCATCAGGGCTGAGGGGCAGGGGATGCGCTTCAAGGACAGATCGCATGGGGATGCTCCCTGGGGGCCGTTTCAGAAACTGCTTCGAGCCAGGCAGCAGTTCAGCCTGGTTGGCCTTGGCCTCGTCTTCAAAAAACTGTTTATACAGTAGCCACGCCAGAACAAACCACTAGATCTAGGTTTCCACAAGCCTGGATTCACACAGTTCGCCTAAATCGCTGCAAACGTTCACTTTACAGGGTAAGCACCCAGCGCTGATCGCTTCGTCCGCAGTCCCGACAACGGCCCCGATCCAGCGCATCCACCCGGCTGCGGCCCGCGTGCCGCCAGATCAGGGTAGCACCACAATCACAGAGACTGTGCTGATGCCGATCGTCATAGACTGGCATCGATGCCGGAACGCGGCTCCGGGCCGCCTGATAGCGGTCTGCTGTGCCACGCGGCAACACGTGCACCGCTGCCACCCTATCAAGCGGCAGGGTCCAGGCCGACGTGACATCCCAGAGCACTTCGACATGGCGTCCTTGCGCGATGATGGTCTCACAGAGCGGTCCCGGCCGGTCATCAACCAAAAGCAGCCAGGCATCAACTTGTCCCAAGCATTTGCGGCAAGCGTCGGCATCGCCCCAACCGGAGGTGATCACCACCACGGCACCGCAACTGGCATTGATCAATGCCGACAATCGCGTCGGCTCGACCAGGCTTCCGCCCCAATTGGCACAAACGCCATCGGTATGGGACTGTCGCTGCGCCTCCTGTAGTAAGTCGACAGGCACATTCCGTAGATACGCCCCGGCATCGGCCGCCCGCTCGTCGGCATCGAAACGGGCTCCCTCCCGGGAGCCGACCATCAAGACACGCGAGCCGGGTCGCCAATGGTACAAGGGCAATTTTTCCACGTTTTGCGGCACCACCTGGGCAGCCTGCATACTCACCAGGCGCCCTCGCGCAAAGCCTTACCAAAATGCTCGCAGGCCCCCTGCGGCAGACTGGTGGATCGTGCGATCGGCACACCGGCGCGCAAACCCTCCTGGGTGACCTGCCGCTCCAGATACTCCATAGGCCGGGAATTCGGCGGCAAACCAAAGACCACGTAGCGCACCTCAGCACCAGCGGCTTCATGATTGACTGCCAGCTGCTGTTGCCGGGTCTTGGCGGCGGAAACGATCGCCATGGCCAGCAGATCCATTTTGGAATGATCCTCATCCAGACCCTGGGCATTGATTGCCAGGCGGACCGCGATGCGACGCCGATAACCAGGCTGCATCAGATGCGGCCCCGACAGCATCGACAGACCCAGCTCCTGCAAGCGTCCCTGCAGCAAAAAATCGTCGGCATAGGTGGCGATCCCCACCTGCTTGTTGACCAAAGGCCAGGCATCCAACAAGGGGGTACGACCATCGCAATACAGGTAGCACTGCGCATCCAGCGCCAGGGTATCGATGGTGCGGGCCAGCTCTTCGTCGCCACGCTCCAGACTGCCCAAGATCAGCGGCGGCAGGATCAGCTCGACCCGCTGCCAGTAGCGCCGCATGGCCGATACCGTGGCGAATGCCTCGGCGATCAGTCGCCAGGAGTCGTCGCGTCCATCCATGGTCAGGGTGTACTGGCTACCACGCAGTGGATCCTCCAGACCGTCCAACCAGATCCGACCGCGAGCAAAGAGCCGTAGGACATCACGCCCATAGCCAGACTGGAAGGACCACTGTCGGAACAGGGACCGACCGCCGAGCAGCAAGGGGTTGCCGAGCGTCTCCTCGCCGTGTACCAGTGCACGCACCACCGTCTTGGACACCCGCAGCGGTGCCTGACGCTCGGCCTCGGCGTGGCAACCGGCTGCAACCAGAGCAGTATCCACCAGGCTCATCAGCAGGGCGACAGAGATCTCGTCGATATTGGTCTCGGCCAGCATGGTCTCGACCCGACATGCAATCTCGGCGGCATGCTTCTGCGACAAGGTGAAATCACGCACCAGGAAACGTTCCAGACGCGACCGCTGCCAGGGACGACGAGCCCCCTTGGAAGTGAGCACATGCAAATTGATGCGCTCCGTCTCCTCCTCGTTCCGTGCCCGCCGTGAGCGGCGCTCGCGCTCTCGTTGGTCGCGGTAGCGGATATAGGCCTGTGCCAGACCGTAATTGGTACTGCCCTGCAGGACCAGAACCACGGCGTCCTGGATATCTTCGATATCCAGTGGCTCGATACCATGGACCCGAAGATATTCACACACCGCTTCGGTGAGCTCCTCGGACAAATCATCATCAGCCGCATCCACCGCGCGCTGCGCGGCGGCGATAGCGCGGGTGATCCGCTCGCGATCAAAATCGACAAAACTGCCGTCACGCCGACGGACGCGGTTCAATTCCATGTCCATCCTCGATGATGCGACGCAATTCGAACATAAAATCGTCCACATCCTTGAATTTGCGATATACCGAAGCGAAACGCACGTAGGCGACCTCATCCAGATCCCGCAGCATCCGCATGACACGCTCGCCTATTTCCTCCGAACTGATTTCGCGCCGTCCCTCAGCCAACAGTGCGTGATGAATCTGATTGACCAATCCCTCCAAGGCCTCGGATGGCACCGGCCGTTTTTCACAGGCAGTCAGAATGCCGCCCAGCAGTTTCCGACGATCAAACAGCTGAATCGCACCATCGCGTTTCTGCACCCGTAGGTGCTCCTCGCTTTCGACGCGTTCGTAGGTGGTGAACCGTTGATGGCAGTTGTTGCATTCGCGCCTTCGTCGGATGGCAGTGCCATCATCGGTCAGGCGGGTATCGATGACACGGTCATCGTCAGCACGGCAAAAGGGACAGCGCACGCGCAGGCTCCACGAGGGGTATCGTCAGGTGAGACGGGGGTTAGCGCACACTAGGCACGGATGAGAGGAGGCAATCGTGAGGGTTTCAGCAGAGCAGGGCCGCTCAAAGCTCTGAGGTCGGCAAGCGCTCATTGCTCCAAGAGGAGGCC
>CAYONM010000124.1:0-11198 GCA_964405325.1 uncultured candidatus Brocadiaceae bacterium
TGGGGAGGGTGCTTGTGTAAGTTGTTGCCATGAAAAGATAAGTGCGTGGCTACAAAATATAAGTGCGTGGCTACAAAATATAAGTGCGTGGCTACAAAATAAAATAACAATAACCGTCTCGGATTTTATTTCCCGTTCAGTACTTGCACCGGCACGTGCACCGGCCGGCCATCGGAGCCGGCGACGCTGTCGTCCAGGTCCTTCGGGTTCACCAGCAGGGTCTGATCGCCGGCACGGATCAGGTACAGCTGACCGCGGCCATGGGTGTCGGGAATGACCTGCAGGATCTCGACGTCGCTCTGCTCCGCCAGGCTCGGGCTGCTCGTTTTGCTCTCGGTGAAACGCCAGAGGCTCAGCGCCAACACCAAACCGGCGGCCAGGGCGGTGAGGCCGGTGACCCAGCGTGGCAGGTGATAGTGCACCACGGGTGCCGGGTCGTGCGCCGGGATACGGCCACCGGCCAGGCCCAGGCTGCAGAGGTCGTACAGGGCCAGGCTCTCCTGGCAGTCGGTGCACGTCGCCAGGTGCGCGTAGACGTCGGGTGCCTGGTCGGCGTCCAGCTGCTCGTCGGCGATGGCCGGCAGCAGGGCTTCGACGTCAGCGCAGGAGATGCGATGGCTGGTGCCGCTCATCTCACAGATCCCCCCGGAGGATGTCCTGCAGGCGTTTCTTCAGGGCCGATCGGCCACGGCAGAGGCGGACTTCCACCGCCTGGCGGCTGATGCCCAGCTGTTCGGAAATGGTCTGGTGATCCAGGCCCGCTTTCAGGCGCAGTTCGATCACCTCGCGTTGGCTCGGCGGTAACTGCTCCAAGGCTCGGTAGACGGCGGTGATGCGCTCCTTCGAGCACAGGGTTTCCGCCGGCGAGCGACCCATATCGCCGCTGGCGGAATGCTGAATCTCGGTGACGTCCATGCCACGCGGCCGACGCATCTCCCGTCGAAGGTAGTCCATGGCGGCATTACGCGCGATCTGGAACAGCCAACCGCGCAGGGCGGCCATCTCGCGCACCGTATGGATGCGCTTGAGTACTTTGATGCTGACTTCCTGGAAGACATCGTCCACGGTCGATGCATCGCCCACGTAGCGTTCGATGACCCGCCGCAGGGCGGGCTCCTCGTTCTGCAGCAGGTCGAGGCCGGTGCGTTGCAGATCGCTCTCATTCACCGAGAGCTCCCCAGGTAGGCTGATGGTCATGGCCGTCATACTCTACCAGACGAGGCCGTCGGGCCAACCTTACGGCTCCTGGCGCTGCCACGAGCAGGCATAGGCTGCGCCGCCATGGTGATTATTTCTTCAGAGGGGGCTCACGCCTACGGGCCGGGGCAGCAAGCGGCCATTTTCCCGGCCCTTCGTCTGCGCCCTCTCCGAACCTCCCCGGCTTCGTCCCGCCTGCGGCGGTTTGAGCAGATTCTCCGCCTGTCGCTGGTTCTGCTGGTCCTGTTGCTGGCCAGCCGGCTTCCTGCGGTGCAGATGCAGGACTACGATCGGCCAGTGGTCTACGTCAACGAGACCGTTATCACCTGGGGTGATGTCCGGGACCGGGTTCGGCTCAGCCTGGAGCTGATGCAGGCCCAGGGGGTGATGCCGCGCGGTACCGAGGAGCTGCAGGCCTTGGAGCGCAAAGCGCGCAAGGCTCTGGTCGACGAGGAGTTGCTCTATCAGGAAGCGCTGCGGCTGGAGGTGCGGATCCCCCGGGCGCGAGTGCGCCGACTGGTGGTGGAGCAGGCGCGCCGCACTGGCGTCGGCAATGACATGCGATCGGTGGCCGAGGAGATCGAACGTCGTGAGCGGCAGGAAATGATCCAACAGGTGCTGCAGTTCTATGAATCGGTGCAGCCGGACATCGGTCCTGAGGCGCTGCGTGAGCGCTACGAAGCAAACAAGGCCCAGTATCGGCGGCCGGGTCGGATCCATCTCTATCAGTTGGCCATCAGCAGTGCTGATGCCACGGCCATCGCCGCCCTGCAGCAGCGTCTGCTGGCCCTGGTGCGGGTGGTTCGTGGTCATGGCCAGGAGCCGATTCGTACTTGTGTCAGTGCGGACTTCGTCGATCAGGTGGTGGAGGCCACAGGCTTGGAACAACGCCAGCTGCTGATGGGGCTGGTAGAGCGCCTGCTGGCAGTGCCAGAACTGGCGAGCCTGGATCCGGATCTGCATGCCGAGGCCAGCAATCTCCAGCAGCAAGCGGGTGCGCTCCGTTCCCGCCAGGAGGCCGAGGCCTTGGTGCGGGAATTGCGGCAGCAGATCCAGGCGACGGAACCGGCCCAGCGGGTTGGTCGCTTCCAGGTGGTGGCCCGTAGTTACAGCAACGGCACGGAGGCCGAGCATGGTGGTGATCACGGCTGGCTGGAACTGGGCGCGCTGACCCAGGCCCAGCAGCAGGCCTTGGATGATGTCGACGAGAGGGGGGTGAGTGAGCCCTTCTGGTCAGGCAATGCCTGCCTGTTGGTGATGCCTGGTGAGATCGAGCAGCCACAGCAGCGGAGCCTGGCCGAAGTCTCTGGCGAATTGCAAAGCGTCCTCGGTCGGCAGCAGCGCGACCAGATGCGTGAAGAGCTTATGGCGACCCTGCGCAGTCGTTCTCAGGTGACCTATTTGCCCTGAAGGGGGACCTGGCACGCTGCGCGCTTGATGCGGGTATGCAGGTACTCCTCCTGGAAGATGAAGACGCCATCCGGGCCGCGCTGGTCCGGGGCTTGGAGCGGGTCGGGCATCGACTTCATGCTGCAGCCAGCCTGGCCGAAGCCCGTCAGATCCTGGCGGATTTCCGGCCGGAACTGCTGATCACCGACCTGAAGTTGCCGGATGGGAGTGGTCTGGAACTGGCCGCGGAGCTCAGTCTGCCCTTCATTGTGATGAGCGGCTACGCGGCATTCGACGATGCGGTGCAGGCCCTGCGTCTTGGCTGTGTCGACTTTTTCACCAAGCCCGTATCTATCCACGACCTGCGCGCCTGTCTGGAGCGCCATCAGCCCCAGCGGGAGGTGAGTGCGACCCGGCTGTTGGTCCCGGATGAGTCGCTCTTGGTGCAAGGCAATCGCAGTGGACTGAGCCGACAGAGGGTGGAGAGCTGGAGCCTATGCTGGTACAATCAGCAGGAGGCGCGGGACGCATTTGATGCCGCCAGCGATGCGGCAAGGGGTTTGCGTGCGCGTCAGGTGCTGGCCGAGCTGATGCAGGCCAGCCAGAAGGGGCGGGTGGTGGTGAATCGCTACGACGGACACTGGATCGCTTGGTTGGATGCGCCGCCCGATGAGGCTGGCAACGAGGAGCGTCGTGAGCTGCTGGAGACCCTGGCGGATCGCTGTTTCTGGCGTGGTGATGGCGTTCTGGTGGAGCTCTCCCATGAATGACCAGGTTGCGGTCTGGCGTGGTGCTTTGCTCTGGCCGGATCCGCTGGTGGATGCGCCGGTCTTGGATTTCCACGAGGTGGAAGCGATTGGCGTCTGGCTGTATGCCTGGCTGCGCGAGCGGCCGGGTCGGGCGGTGGTCGGGGCTTCCGCGGGCATCAAGCGTCAGCTGCAACGCGCTGGGGTGCCAGTGTTGTGGTATCGAGCGGTCGAGGAGGTGCCGAGCACCAACGGTGGGGTGACGCCGTCTGAACGCGAAATGTTGTGGGGCTAGGCCATGGCTGATGACATGAGCGATAACAATCCGCATCCCATGTCGCAGGACGAGATCGACGCCTTGTTCGATCAACTGGCCAAGGAGGTTCCCAGCCAGGAGGAGGACTCGGATCGCGATACCGGGCTGACGGTTCGGAAAGATGACGAAGCGGAGCCGGCGCCCGAACCGACGCTCGAGCCGGGTGAAGACGGTACCACCAGCTCCGGTACCATGAGCAACTTGCGGCAGTCGGATATCGATCAAATGATTGGTGGTTTGGGAGAGGATGAGTCCGTCGAGATGTCGGAAGACCAGGACGAACCCGTCTCCGATTCCGAGGATACGGCACGTGGTCAGGAGCACATCGACGCGGTCTTGACGGATCTGGAGGGGGAAGCCAGCGACGATGAAGCAGCCGCAGAGGAACCACCGGCCGAGGAGGCGAAAGGCGGTGAAGGCCCCCTGGGTCAGGATGATATCGATGCCCTTTTAGCTGGCATGGGCGCTGACGAAGCCGCCGAAGCCGAGCCGGATCAGACCGCCGAGCCGGCCGACGGTCCCTTGGGCCAGGACGATATCGATGCACTGATGGCGCAGATGGAAGGAGCGGAGGAGAAAGCGCCAGCCGAAGCCGAAGCGGAGTCAGCGGCGAGTGACGACGATGAGATCGACGCCAGCAGCATGGCGCAGTCGGAAATTGATGCTCTGCTCAAGGAAATGGGCACAGTAGTGGACGAGCCGGAACCCGAGTCCGAGCTGGCTGCGGCTCCTGCTGATAGCACCGTTGGCGATGGTGGTCTGGATCAGTCGGAGATCGACTCGTTGCTCACGGAGATGAATGCCGACCCCGATGCGGAACCGGTGCAGGAGGCCGCTGCCGAAGATGCCGATGCGACCATGGAGATGGATCAAGCCGGTATCGACTCGTTGCTGGCCAACATGGACGCGGACACGGGTACCGCCGGTGGTGGCGATGAGAACGAGGAGGGCGGTACTGGCCGTCTGTCGACGCAGCAGATCAACAACATTCTGCAGAAGCAGGAGGAGACGGCGACCACCGAAGGCCAGGAGGCCGGTGAGTCGATGATCTCCCAGGGCGATATCGACGCGCTGGTTTCCCAGATGTCGATGGCCACCGGCGTTCCCGGCCGGGAGGAAATCGACGATCTGCTGGCCGAGAAAGAGCAGGATATCGAGGCTCTGCTGGAGGAGGTCCAGAACAAGGCCGATATGTCCGATGCGGTCCAGGGCACCATGCAGACCCCGGCGGTGCAGTCGGTTGGACAGGTCATGCTGCCATCGGGTACGGCGGTGATGGCGCCGGAGGAATTGCGCGGCACCCGGTATCTGCTGATCGCTGCGGTACTGTTGTTGACCATGTGCACCGTCACCATGGTGTTTGTCGCCCAGGCCATCAACGGTCTGACCGACGAATTGTATGCCGGACGTACCGATCAAGTCAGCCCACAGGATGATTATGACAGCAATGTTGCTGTCGGCTTGGAGCTGCTGCAGTCCGACGACCTGATCAAGGTCACCAAGGGACTGGATTTCTTTGAGCACATGAAGCGGCAATATCCGGCACGTATACCTGATCTGAGCATGATGCTGGCCGATCATCATCGCAGCCGGTCGGCTTGGCGCCGGGCGGTCGAGGAATACGTCGAGATTGCTGAGCACCAGGGTGAGTATGTCGACGATCCACAGTTCTATCTGGAGTACAGCGATTCATTGTATCGACTCGAACGTTTCGAGCAGGCGCAGCAGGTGCTGCAGCGCCTGTTGGCCAACGAGGATCGCTTTGGTCAAGCAGTGAATTCCCAGGGCCGGGCACGGCCGGACGAAGTGGTTCGGCGTGAACGTGAGACCCTGCAGCGCGCCTATCTGCTTTTGGGACGCTTGTATACCGCTCGCCTGGAGCGGCTGCCATCGGTGGCGGCTGAACGCGGGAGGGCTGAGCTGTGAGGTTTGCATGCCGTTGCGTCCTGGTGGCAATCACGACAGCCGTATTGCCCGTGCTGTCGGCTGAGGAGCGGCCCGAGCCGATGGAACCGCTGCAGCCGCGATCCGATTTCCTGATGTATCCCGAGGCGCCGGCAGAGGAACAGGACGCGGTTGAGGTGACCCAGCGTAGCCTCGATATCGGACAGCTCTCGGCAGATGTCGCGGCCATGAGTCGGGCTGCTGAACGGCTGCGCGCCGCCTTGCGGCAGAACAAGATTCCCGGCTATGAGGATCTTCTGGAGGAACAGGCACAAATCATCCGTACGCCGGAAGAGCAGTTCCGTCGGCGAGAAGGTGAGCCACGTGTTTCCTCGCGACTCGGTTCGAATGACCTTCAGGTGCAGGCCTACAGCAATGGCGGTTTCGAGGTGACCGCGCGGATCAGCAATGAACGCGTCAAGATGGTATATGGTGAATTATTGTATCTCCTCGGATTCAAGTGGAATGACCAGGATGTCGCCAATCCGAATCAACGGATCGATGTCCATGTGGAGAACCTGCCCTGGGACGATGCCCTCACTCGGATTCTCGGCCAGGCTGGGTTGGCTTGGCAGGAACGAAGTGGTGAAGAGACCGAAGTCGTCATCTATGACACCCGCATCAAGCCGGAGCTCGATCGCGTGATTCTGGAACGGTATGCCGCGCGTGCCTTGGACCATGCGGTGGGCCAACGCAACAATGAGATCGCGGCCGAAGCGATGTTCCTGCGTGCTGAACGTGATCGGCGTCTGAGGCGCTATCGTGCGGCGGTGGTTGAATATTTGGACCTGGTCACCACCTTCGAGGCGAAGGCCGGGGACAGTCCCGCGATCCGGCGTTGGATGCACAAGAGCTTCCTCGGCATGGCAGAATGTTTTATGGCCACGGAACAATATCATGAGGCCCGTTCTCGATTCCTGACCTACATCAGTCTGGCCGAAGAGGACGATCCGGTACTGGCTGAGGTCTATCTGAAGGCAGCCGATTCCTCACGACTGTTGGGGCGGAGCACTGGTGATGTTGGTGCCTACGTCAAGGCCATGGAGCTGCTGGATCATTTGGTGCACAAATACGGTGGCGATCCGACCGCTGCCGGCGTGGTGACCAAGGCTCACAACATGTTGGGTGTTATCTACTTTGTGCGCGAGGAGTATCGGGCTGCCAAAGAACAATTGATGCGATTCCGCGAAACCGGCGGGACCGCTTCGCATCAATTGCTGTTCTATCTGGGCGAATGTGATTTCGCCTTGGCCAAGGATGCCCGTGCCTCCTATCAGCACGATCGGGCCGACCTGTTGTTGGAGAGTGCCCGTACCTATTACCAGGAGATCGCCGATGCGTATGTGCGCGGTCATGCCGATCCACTGGTGGACGAGTTGGTGTATCGTGACGCCTTCTACCAGTTGGGCCTGTGCCATATGTATTTGCGCGATCCGGATTTTGTCGGTGCCTTGTACGCCTTTTTGGAAGCGCGACGGACGTTTCCGCAGTCGGCCATCGACGCATCCATCTTGGTGCATATTGCGCATTGCTATGCGGAATTGGAAAGCGACACCCAGACCATCCAATCGTTGTACGATTTGCTCGGACGCGACGATATCGACAATGCCGAGTTGGAATTGGCGTCTCTGCTGGGAAATATCCAGACCAGTCTCGGCGATTATCCCTCCTCGGTCCGGGCCAAGGTCCTGTTCTATATCGCGCAAGCGCATTTTCATGCCGCCGCCCGCGATCGTCTGGAACGGGAGCGCTATCAACGTGCTGCGGCCACCTACACCCGTGTTTTGCAGGAGGGAAATCCCGATCCGGCCTTGGCGGTGGCGGCCAGACTGGGCAAGGCCCGCGCCCTGATCGCTTATGGTGACGATGAACCGGGCGAGCAGGTGCTGATCGAAGTGCTGCGTTCTGCGCAGGTGCCGGGACGTGACCGTGCTTTTGCCGCGCAGTTGCTGGGCCGCCTGTATCAGGAACGCGGCCAATTGCGGAAAGCCATCCAGGCTTATCGTGGGGAATTGGTGGAATAATCATGGCTATGCGGAGCGACAACGCCGGCAAGCAGAGGGGCTGGCAGACCCTGGCCTGGCTGTGGGACAGCCAGCCGGTGAATCAGCGTCGCCGGCGACGCCTGCTGCTGCGCTTCATGCGTTTTCTGAGTCTGATCCTGATGACAGTCAGATTGTCATCGGCAGAAACCAATGTCCTGCCCGAGCCCATGCCCGGACTCGGTCCACAGGAGCAGTTGGTTCCGAGCCTGCCCGAGCCGAGCATGCGAACGTTGGATCCGGGCCAGATGCTCTTGCGGCGCTTGGAACAGCGGGTGTTGGATATGGACGAGGCTATCCGCGATATCCTGGCCCGTCATCAGGGCCTGCGTCCGTCCAGTCAGGTGCACGATCTGCCCGAGCTGGAGGGTGCTCGCGATCGTCGTGATGCCGCCTGGGAGCTGTTGCAGCAGGCGATCCGGGAGCAGGAACAGGGGCAGCAGCCCCAAGACATCCTTGATAAACCCGCCACCGCTGCGGCTGATGATCCGGAGCGACGTCGTTTGGAGGCGCAAAACCAATTGGCCACGGCGCGGTGTTTCTACGATCTGGCCACTGCCGGCGCCAAGCCGGACGTCCTGGCCCTGGGTGAAGGCTTCGAGGTGGTCGAAGCGTTGCCAGCGGAGGAACTGCCGGTCACCGATCGGCCGGTGTTGTGGTATTATCGTTTCGTCTTCAGTCTGGAGCTGGCACGTCAGAAACAGGGTCCGGCACGCGAAGATGCCTGGCAGCGCGCCCAGCGTTATCGCGATGAACTCAAGCGGCGGTATCCCGACAGCTATCTCGCCTTGACTGCTGATAGCTTGGTGACTGGTGAAGAGGTCGACTTGCGGCAGCTGGAAGCGGTCGAAGATATGACCGCGCCGGAGTCGTAGAGATGAACCCCCTCCAGGTTTGGCAGCAGTTGGCGACGGACTACGATCTCCTCGCAACGGAAATGGAACAGGCCGCTGATGATGACCTGGCGGCGATGCTGCCGCGGGTCGAAGCCCTTGGCCAGCGTTTGCAGGCGGCACCGACGCAGGTTGACAACCGGCAGGCAGGCAGTTTGCAGGCGCTGGCTGAGCAGATCCAGCAAGCGCATGGTCGTTGTGTCGCGCATCTCGGTGTTCGCCGTCAAGCCACCATCGGTGCCCACTTGCGCCTTCGTCAGACGGCACAGGCGCTGAAGGCCTATGCCCAGCCGCAACCGGGTCACGCCCGGTATCACGATCGGCGACACTGAGCCCATGTCCGCCTCGTCACCGTCGCCGGATCTCAACGGTCAGGACATCGCCGAAGCGCTGCGACTCTTCGACGAGACCACGCGGGCTCTCGATGCCCGTGCCCGGCGTTTGGAAGAGGTCCTTACTGTCAAACAACAGCAACTGGAGGAGGCCAACACCCAGTTGGCCGAGCAGTTGGCCGAGGTGCATCGTCTCAGCAGCAACCTGGATCTCCTCTTGGCCTCGGTGGCCTCGGGGGTCTTGGCGGTGGATGCCGTGGGCCGGGTGACCGCCTGCAATCCAGCAGCGCGCGAAGCGCTGGTACTGGGCGATCGCGATCCATGCGGCGACAGCGCTGCAGCGTTGTTGCCCGATGCACCCTTTGCCACCGTCCTGGCCAGCGGTGAGGCCCAGGATCTGGAACTGCATCTGGCCATCGCTGCAGGTGACGAACGCGTTCTGGCTTTGCGCCTGGCGCCGATCCGGGATCCGGAGCGACAGATTACCGGCGCGGTCGCGGTGTTCGACGATATCACCGAAATGCTTCGCCTACGTGAGCGGGCTGAGCGTGGCCAGCGTTTACGGGCTTTGGGTGAAATGGCCGCTGGGGTCGCGCATGAGATTCGGAATCCCCTCAATGGCATCGAAGGTTTTGCATCGCTGCTACAGCGGGATCTCGAACCTGATGATCGCCGTCAGCGGCATGTCGGCGCGATCATCGCCGGGGTCCGGCATCTGAACCAGACCGTCACCGATCTACTCGCCTTCACCCGGCCACGGGAACCGCAACGTCGCAGCACACCGATGGCGGATCTGATTCAGGAATGTTGCGATCTGATCCAGGCCGAAGCCGAACGTGATGGCGGCAAGCCGGTGGTGGCGGCGCTGGAGAATGTCTGGGGTGAGCAGCGCCTGGACTGCGATCCCAGCCAGATCCGTCAGGTGGTGTTGAATCTGCTGCAGAATGCCTGCCAGGCTGCTGTTGCATACCAGGGTGAGGCGGCACGCGTGGACCTGCGGTTGGAGACCGCTGATGACGGCAGTCTGTGTCTGCTGGTGGATGATAACGGTCCGGGTGTACCGCCAGCTGACCGTGCCAAGCTGTTTACGCCCTTCTTTACCACCAAGGACCATGGTACCGGACTGGGACTCGCCGTCTCGCATACCCTGGTGAACCTGCACGGTGGGCATCTGGATGTGACCGACGCGCCACGCGGCGGTGCCCGCTTTCGTTTGATTCTGCCGGTTCGGTAGAAGCAAAGGGCAGAAAGGCAAGGCGGAGCCCCGGCATCGGCTGGTTTCCGATTGTGCCAGCACGCGCGCTTTGCAGCTTCTGCAACGCAAAGGAGGCGTGCGATGGAGGTCTATGGCAGTCGGGATGTGCAGCAGCTGATCGAGTTGGCGCTGGCGGAAGATCTAGGCGAGAACGGTGATGTGACGGTGCAATGCCTGGTTCCGGCGGATCTGCGTTTGCGTGCCACCATCACGGCCAAGGAAGCTGGCGTCGTGTGTGGCCTGCCTTTGTTTGAACAGGTCTTCGAGGGCTGTGGTGGCGGCGTCCGGGTCAGTCACGCCGTGATGGACGGCACCCGAGCCGAGCCTGGGCAAGTGGTCTGGCAGGCAGAGGGTCCGGCCGGCACGATCCTGCAGAGTGAACGGACCGGTTTGAACCTGTGTCAGCGGCTCAGCGGCACCGCCACCACCGCGGCGCATTATGCCGAGATCGTGGCTGGCACGTCGGCTCGCATCTACGACACGCGCAAGACCACTCCGGGTATGCGCTTGTTGCAGAAACACGCGGTGGTGTGTGGTGGCGCCTGCAATCATCGCATCGGCCTCTACGACATGGTCCTGATCAAAGAGAACCACATCGCCATGATGAGCGGTGCCGACAATGGTCCGGCCCAGGCGGTCCGCCGCTGCCGCGAGCGGTTGGGGCGGGAGGCGCCGATCATGGTCGAGATCGAGACCCTGGACGACCTGGAGCCGGTCATCCAGGCTGGTGCGGATATGGTGTTGTTGGACAATATGGATTGTGAGCAATTACGCGCTGCCGTGCGCATTCGTGGCGAACGGCCGGTGCAGCTGGAAGCCTCTGGCGGCATCACCGAACAGACCCTGCGCGCGGTTGCGGAAACCGGCGTCGACCGTATCTCCATCGGTGCTCTCACGCATTCGGTACGCAGTTTGGACCTGAGCATGCGTTGCGAGCAGGTGTAACGGGCGGCTCGGCAGAAAACGAACACGGGTGGCCTGAGGGGCTGCCCGTGTTCACAACTGAGCACGATGGCTTTTCTGATCCTACCTCAGAGGGGGCGCTGCCCCCTCGCGACATCCGTCGCACACCCCCACGGCCTCG
>CAYONM010000125.1:0-11050 GCA_964405325.1 uncultured candidatus Brocadiaceae bacterium
ATCATCGCAAAAAACCTCAACCGGGGCAGCAATCGCTGTCCAGGTCCCGAACATCGCCATCGATCACCTGATCGATGCAAGCGAGAAAGCGCAGCACGCAGCTCGCTCGCAGCTCGTAGAAGATCTTGGTGCCCTCGCGACGATCGCTGAGCACGCCGGCCTGCTTCAGCTGTGCCAGATGCCGCGACACCGTCGACATCTCGCTGCCGACCAGCGCCGTCAGATCGCAGACGCACAGCGGCCCATCGGCGAGCGCCTGCACCATCCGCAGGCGGCTGGGATGGCCCAGGGCCTTGAGGATCAGGGCCTGGCGGGCAGTATGCTGAGCCTCAACCATTTGCATATTGCGCTAAATAGCACAGGATCATGACTCGGTCAAGAATCGTCATCACGATCCCGTCTGAAGGAGCTTCCCATGGCCTCGAATCTTTCGCTTGCTGTCTGTCTGGTGCTGCTTTTCTCGACCCTCATGCCGGCGGCGGCGCTTGAAGCGACCGGGCCCGCTGCTGACGCCAGTGCTGCTCTCGCTGCTGCTCGTGAGCGGCAGGCCTACACCGCCCTCTATGTCCATCAGGGCCCCGAGCAGCGCGCCGGCAACCTGTGGGAGTCCTATGAGGCGGCGCTGGCCGATGACACGTTCCCGGACGAGGTCGCGAGCGCCGTACTGGATCTCGCCGACGGACGGCAGGCGGCCCTGATCGACGAACTCGGTATCGAGGGGGTCGATGTCCCGGTCGTGCTCCTGGTTGCTCCGAATGGGGCCATCACCGGGGGGAATGCCCAGGAGGTGGACATCGGGATGATCCGCTCCGGGCTCCTGCCGGCGCTCGATCAGGCCATCATTCTCGCTTTCCAGCGCCAACGCGGTGTCCTGCTCTGTATCGAGACCGGTGACGCTGCGGCGGACGGGCCGGCCCAGGTCGGGGTCGACGCGGCCATGGCGCTGGCCGTGGTCAGCGACGGCATCGACAAGGTCACGGCGACGCCCGAGACAGCGGGCCGCGCAGAATTGTTGGCCAATTTGCGTCTGCCGGTGCAACCCGAGCAGCCGATCACCATGCTGCTCATGCCGCCTGGACGGATCGCCGGTTTGATCCATGGACCGACCGAGCGGGATGCGATCTTCGCCCTGATCGCGCGGGCACAGAGCGGGGGTGGCTGCTGTCCGTAATATGAGCAGCGACGCGCAATCTGAACACGAGGCGTCGCCACAGGGCAGTTAGGACAGGCTCTCAGGCAGCGTCTCGATGAAGGCGCGGATCTCGTCGCGCACCCGACGATAATGCTGCAGGGCTTCTTCCTCGCTGGCGCCCTGGGCCATGGCTTCCCGGGCCAGCTTCGGCGGGTCGTCGAAGCCGACGTGCACCACCCGTATGGTGCTGGGGAGGACCGGGCAGTGCTCGTTGGCGTGTCCGCACACCGTTACCACCACGTCGAGATGGGTGTCTTTGAATTCAGTGATGTGCTGGCTGCGCTGGCTGGAAATGTCCACACCGGCTTCGGCCATGACCGCAACCGCGTTGGGATTGAGGCCGTGGGTCTCGATGCCAGCCGAATAGGCAACAATGCTGTCGCCTTTCAGGTGGCGGCACCAGCCTTCGGCCATTTGGCTGCGGCAGGAATTTCCGGTGCAGAGGAAGAGGATGGCGTGCTTGTTCATGGATGCTTCCTAAGGGGGGAGGGGGTTATGGCGATGCTGTATCGTTTGACGCGTCCCTCACAGCGCCCGTTCAAGCCGCGCAGCGGCGCGAAGCCGGGGAGGTTCGGAGGGGGCGGAGCGGAATGCTCGGGAAAATCGAGCGAAGCGAGCCCGGGCATGAAGCGTGAGCCCCCTCTGAGGGAAGCGTCTCGTTTATGAAACCTGTTTGTGTGGCGGGACCTCGACATCCACCGCGCAGTTCTTGAAGGCGGCGATGCGCGCCGGGTCGTCAGGAAAGAGCCTGCGTCCCAGCCACAATGCCACCCAGACCAGGCTGATGAGCACCGGTACTTCCACCAGCGGCCCGATGACGGCGGCGAAAGCGGCGCCATGGCCGATGGAGAAGGTGGCCACGGCCACGGCGATGGCCAATTCGAAATTGTTGCTGGCGGCGGTGAAGCTCAACGTGGCGGTCTTCTGATAGTCGGCCTTGAGCAGCCAGCCCATGAGGAAGGAGATCAGGAACATGGCCACGAAGTAGATCAGCAGCGGCACCGCGATCAGCAGCACGTCCAACGGTCTGGCGACGATGGCCTCACCCTGGTAGGCAAACAGGATGACGATGGTGAACAGCAGCGCGATCAGGGTGATGGGGCTGATCTTGGGTACCACGTTCTCGTGGTACCAGGCCCGGCTGCGCATCTTGGAGATGATCGTGCGGGTCAGGAAGCCGGCTATGAAGGGGATGCCGAGATAGATGAAGACCGAGAAGGCGATCTCGCCGATGGTGATGTCGACCTCGGCCCCGGTCACGCCCACCCAGCCGGGCAGCACGCTCAGGAAGAACCAGGCGTAGAAGGAGAAGAAGAAGACCTGGAAGATGGAATTAAATGCCACCAGCCCCGCGCAGTACTCGGTATCGCCCTTGGCCAGATCGTTCCAGACGATGACCATGGCGATGCAGCGGGCCAGGCCGATCATGATCAGGCCGACCATGTATTCCGGATAATCCCGCAGGAACAGCACCGCCAGGGCGAACATCAGGACCGGCCCGATCAGCCAGTTCTGGATCAGCGACAGCAGCAGCACCTTCACATCCCGAAAGGCACGCGGCAGTTCCTCGTAGCGCACCTTGGCCAGCGGTGGATACATCATCAGGATCAGGCCGACGGCGATGGGGATGGAGGTGGTGCCGATGCTCATGCGCTCGAGCACAGTGGTCACGCCGGGGAAGAGCGAACCGAGCGCCACCCCCAGACCCATGGCCAGGAAGATCCACAGGGTCAGAAAGCGGTCGAGAAAAGAGAGGCTTTTGATGGGGACGGACATGGTTGTACCTCGCGGGGGGGTCAGTCGCAGGATGGATCGGTGGTCGCATGACGATTGGCGTGCAGGCCGGTGATGCCGGCGGCAAGCGTCTTCAGCACCAGAGCATTGACGCAGTAGCAGATCTTGGAGCCATCGATGGTGCCCTGGATGAGGCCGGCTTCCTTGAGCATCTTCAGATGCTGGCTGATGGTCGCCTGCGCCAGGTGGATGTGCTCGACGATGTCACCGCACATGCAGCCCTCCTGGGCCAGCAGGAAGCGGAGAATGCGCAGGCGCACCGGATGCCCGAGGGCCTTGGCCCAAACGGCCAATTGCGCCAGGCGATCCTGATCGTCAGCGGGTAGCGAAGGGGCCTGAAAAGCCCTGGGGCGGCAGGCGTGATCGGTCATCGGCGAATACCGATAAGTCCTGCTGCGGCTGATGCAAGCGGGGCCCTGGAGCATGGTGGTCATGTCATCACGACATGAGGTAGCCCAAGACGGGGCTCCGCCCGCAACCCAAGTTGGCTACCAGTGTTCCTTGAAGACGTGATCCGGATGCTTGCGGATGGTAAAGGAGCGCTCCCACTCGCTGCTGAACAGGGCCAGGTGGTGTCCCGATTCGGTGGTGGTCAGCAGGCCGTTCATACCGGGACGAAAGCTGTTGGGATCGCCTTCCATCCAGGCGCTGCAGACGTAGGATAATGGCTGCACCGCCACTTCGACGCCGTATTCCTGGCGCATGCGATGCTGCAGAACTTCCATCTGGAGTTTGCCCAGAGCGGCGATGATCACCCGTTCATCCGCCTGCAACACCAGCACCGAGCCCTCCCGGGACAGGGTATGGAGAGCGCGGTCGTACTGCTTGCGGCGCTGGGGCGACTGCAATTCAAGCCGGGAGAAAATCGTCGGTGTGAATTGTGGCAGTCGCGGGTACCAGAAATGCCCTTCGCTGATGAGGCTGTCGCCGATGGCAAAATCGGTGTTCGGCAGCGCCACCACGTCACCGGGCCAGGCCTCTTCCATGGTTTCCCGGTCGCGGGCGGCGAGCGTGTACAGGCGACTGATCCGGACCCGCCGCAGTATCTGCCCGTCGCGCACCTGCTGTACGCTGGTATCGCGCGCCAGACGGCCGCTGCAGACGCGTACAAAGGCCAAGCTGTCGCGGTGCTTGGGATCCATGTTCGATTGGATCTTGTAGATGTAGCCGCTGAAGGTCGATTCGGCGGCTTGGAACAGCTGCTCCTCGCCGTCGGGCAGGAGCACGCGTCGGGCCCCCGGCGTCGGGGCCAGTTCGGTGAAGGCTTCGAAAAAGGGTTCCAGTCCGAAATTGGTCAGAGCGGAACCGAAGAATAGCGGACAGCAGCGACCGCTGATGAAGTCGTCGCGCTCGCAGGATTCGCCGGCCTCCTCGAGCAGGGTCAGATCCTCATGCAGGGCCTCCATCTGCAACGGATCCAGAGCGGCCGCCGCTTCCTCTGATGGAAAGGGCAGGGTTTCATGCTCCGCGCGTTGGCTGCCATGGGTGGCGGTGCGCTGGAACAGATGCAATGACTGCTGAGCGTCTGCATGCAGCAGACCACGATCCACCACCCCGCGAAAGGCCCGCCCCTGGCCCGCCGGCCAGTTGTACGGCACC
Source organism: uncultured candidatus Brocadiaceae bacterium (assembly GCA_964405325.1). GTDB lineage: Bacteria > Planctomycetota > UBA11346 > UBA11346 > UBA11346 > CAYONM01. Next base: position 4,586 of record CAYONM010000125.1, read on the forward strand.
ACGTGCAGATCCAGTTCCTGCTCGATCTCGGACATCAGGTCGAAGGGCTCGCGCCCTTCCAGGTCCATCTTGTTGACGAAAATCAGCACCGGAATGCGCTGCAGCCGACAGACCTCGCACAACTTGCGGGTCTGCGGTTCGACACCCTTGGTGGCATCGATCAGAAGAATCGCGCAATCCGCCGCGGTCAGGGTGCGGTAGGTGTCGTCGGAGAAATCGGCATGTCCGGGCGTATCCAGGATCGTGAACAGACGCTCATCGTAATCGATGCGCAGCACCGAGGAGGTGATGGAGATGCCGCGCTGGCGCTCCATGTCCATCCAGTCGGAGGTGGCGGCGGCACCGCCCTTGCGACCGCGCACGCTGCCGGCGCTGCGCAGGCGGCCGGCGTAGAGCAGGAATTTCTCGGTCAGGGTGGTCTTGCCGGCATCGGGATGGCTGATGATGGCAAAAGTGCGGCGTCGGCTCAGCTCGCGGGTCAGCTCGGAATCGGTGCTCATGGATGTGCCTTGTACGGTCGGTGGCCTCAGCGTTGATCGGCGCCGGCCATGGCCGCGGCCTGCGGCAGCTTGAGCGCCCGCTTGCGGCCGGAGTCTGCGGGAAAACCGTCGATCGAGACATGGTAGTGCGGATCGACGCTCTGGTCCACCTCGACGAAGCGCCTGGCGCGATCAAGCAGATCGCGGCACTCGCGACTGAGGTGGCACAGGTGCAGACGCTTGTCGAGCTTGGCGTAGCGCTCGGCCAGGGTGTTGATCGCCTCCAGAGCGGATTGGTCGTAGACGCGTGAGAAGTAGAAATCGATCGCCACCTCGTCGGGATCCTCGGCCGGATGAAAGAGCTCGTTGAAGCTCGTCACCGAGGCGAAGAACAGCGGGCCGTGCAGCTGGTAGACCTTGACGCCGCGGGCGCGGCTACGAGGGATCGAGTCTACGGTGGTGTGGGCATGGAGCGACGCAGTCTGATTCACACACCCGCCTGTCAAGGGTCCTGGTCGAGCTGTTGCACAAGAAGCCGCACCTGACCCATGCCTGGCAGCAATTGCCAGTTTCTGGCAGCCGGCAGTTTCTTGGAGCGGCAGTTGGGCGCTTGGCTTCGCGGGCGCTTGAGGCTGGCAGACGTGGGCTGCGCTGGATGCAGAATCGGTGTGGGCTGTTTGCTGGAGAACAGCTCGCTGAACGCGGTTGAGATGCGGGTTTGGTAGGCGGGGATTCTGTGCAAGTTGTTGGAGTGACAATATTAGTGCATGGCAATTGATTTATATTTGTCTTGCTCCTCGTTATGAGTGGATGAAGGAAGGTGTGGTGTGTTTATTGGTTCTGCAGCTGTTGTATCTGCTCGAGTGCCCTGCCCCTATCGCCATAAGTGCCGAACTCGCCGTCGGCAATCCGGCGCCAGAGATTCCGGGCCAGTGTAATATCACCGTCTTTTCCTGCCAGATAGGCTCGTTTCCAGGTGGCGATGAAGCGTACTGATGTGAGTACCTCGTCATTCTCGATGAGCTGATCATAGAGCGGATAGAAGTCTCTGGATCGGGAGGCTCGCGAAGCGAACAACAATTTCGCTTCCAGGACCATCCAACGATGTCCCCAGCTAGCGGGAAAATGTTCACGATCGGCTGGATTGAAGGCGATCTCCTCGGCCACGTCGCACATCGCTTGACAATGGTGATAGAAGGACTCGTCCCCAAATGCACTACAGATCCGCATCGACTCACGACGGATATAGAGGATGCTTTCCATGGCATTGAAGCGATCGTGATACCATGCTTTCCCTTCTGTCGCATCGCTGGTGATGACCTGATGCTGGACGAGGCAGTACATGGGGAGCCGCTTACGCTGCCAACGACAGTAATTCCTTGGCGCGGTCAACTTCGTCGTTGATCACCGCCAGCAGGCTGACCAGGTCGGTTTTGTCCAAACCCAGGTGTTGCCAAATGACCGGGTCCAGCTTGGGCTCGGCGCAATCGCCGGCGATGCGGATGCGCTTGAGGCCGCAGAGATATTCGGAAAATTGCGACACCGCCACCGGCTGCTGATAACGACTCTGCTCCAATTCGAATTGATGCCGGACCGCGTCGACCACCTCTACCTCCAGGCCCCATTCCTGGCACAACCAGGCACCTACTTCGGCGTGGTTGGTGTCGATCACCTTGCACGAGGCCTTGTCCAGATTGATCCGGCACTCGCGAGCCACGGCGATGATGGCGCGGGTCTCTTCCGGCGCGTATTCCACCATCAGCACCAAACCGATATCCTTCAGCAGCCCGATGATGAAGGCCAGGTCGGGATCGACCACCTTGATCTTTTCGGCCACCAGACGGCTGATGCAGGCCGAGACGCAGCCGTGCATCCAGAAGGCCTTCATGTTGAAGCCGATGTTCTCCTGCTGAAACAGGTTGATCACCGAAATCGACAGCGCCACCGAACGCACGGTTTTGAAGCCGAGAATGGCGATTGCCTGATCCAGGGAGTGGACGTTTTCCGGCAGGGAGAAATAGACCGAATTGACCAGCCGTAGAATTTTGGCCGCCATGGCGGCATCACGACTCATCAATTCGCCAATGGCCTTGGCATTGGAGTGGGGGTCGTTGACCATGCGCACCACCTGGGTGACCACCTCCGGCAAACTCGGAATGGTGTGCACGCGGGAGATGATGTCTTGGAAGCTGGCGCGGGTGAACGGCATCAGGAGCGCTCCTTGAGACCGGGGGCATGAAAACTGAGGTGCCGCAACAAATCTGGATCCACCGCCTGGGCCAGCCGGTTCTCGTCCTGGATCTGCTCATAGAGTTCGTGCCGGAGCACCCGATGACAGCGCGGCGCTTCGATGCCCAGACGCACCTGACCACCGCGATCCACATCAAGCACGGTGATCACGATGTCATCGTTGATGATGATCTTCTGCTGTTTGCGTCGCGAGAGCACCAACATCAGGACATCCCCGGGCTGACCAGATCGGTGAGGAAGAATTGCACTGGCAAGCGGCTATCATTCAGAATGATCTGCTTGGCCTTGCTGCTGGACCGGCTCAACAGGATGGGCGCTCGAAGATTGGTCCGGATTTTCGCCGGATCCCGGTCGAGCACCAGCATGGTATACACCACCAGATCGTCGGCTTCGCCATTGGAGATGTCGGCCACATCTTGGGTGCTGAGCTCCATTTCCGGATCCAGCCCCGCCTCAAAGGGCGCCAACACGCAGAAGGCAGCCTGGGCATCGTCGATCGCCTGCAGCCAGTACAGGGGCCCCGGCTTGGTTTGGAACATGACAAAGCGGCTCAGCTGGTCGAAGCCCAGCAGCGGGGTGGTGAACGTGATCACCTGCTGCTCATCGACCTCGATGGTTCCTTTGAGCAGGGTCTGCACACGAATGGTCGCCACGATGGGATCCTTCCTCTAACACGGGCTGCTGTCGCGAACCACGACAGTATAGCGCTCATCTGGTTCCCAACGCAACCAGCATTCCACTGGCCATCGGAACTCAGCGCTGGAAGCGTCGCTCCAACTCACCCCAGGGCAAATCCAAGGTGGTCGGCCGACCGTGCGGACAGTGCTCCAGGCCCTCGACCCGATACAGCAGACGGATCAGTTCGTGCTGTTCGTGCGGCTCCAGCCGGGTACCCGCCTTCACCGCCAGACGGCAGGCGGCGCGATGCGCCAGATGCGCCCGCAGATCGCTGATTGCAGTCTTGGCATCGCCATCGGTCGCCAAATCCGACAAGAAGGCCTGCCAGCGCAGCTTGTTCAAACGCAACGGATGCGCCCGCACCAGCAGGGTGGTCGGGCCGAAGCCTTCGATCTGGATGCCGTACTGCCGTAGCGCTGGGAGGAGGGGCTCCAACTGCGCCACTTCGGCCGCGGTCAATTCCACCGAAATGGGCACCAGCCGCTCCTGGCTGCCAGCACCCAGGTCGCTGGCAGCCGGGTCCAGAGCCAGCCACAAGGCCTTTTCATGCAGCGCATGCTGGTCCACCAGACGAATGCCCTGGTCGGTTTCCACCAGCAGGTACATGTTCTCCAACTGGACCACCTGCCGCACGCCGGACGGTAGGCCGTCTTCGACTGGCTCCGGGGTCGCGGCGGCTGGCGGCACAGCAGCTGATTGCTGCCCATAGGTCGCCGTGGGCTCCGCCGTTCGCTGCTGCGGAACCGACGAGGCCGACGACGCCACAGGTGGCATGGGACTTTGCGGAATGAAACGCTCCTGCACCACCGGTGCGGCCGGCTGGGCCGGTGCGGTTGGGCGCGCTACTGGCTTCACCACCTTGCGCGACACCTCGCCACCGCGCGCTGGCGCTGTGGCCGGTTCGAACAGTGAAAAACCGCCGGCACTACCGGCCAACGCCCGGCTGATACCGCCACTGACCAACTTGAACACCTCACCACTGTTGCGGAAGCGCACTTCGGCCTTGGTGGGATGTACATTCACATCCACCAGACTGGGATCGATATCCAGATGCAGAAAGGCCACCCCGTGCAGGCGCGGCTCCAGAAACCCCTCGTATCCCTGCCGAATCGCTGCGACCAGCAACTTGTCGTGCAGATAACGGCCATTCAAGAACACGAACTGCCGTTTGGTGGACGGCTTGGCCTGACTGGGATGGGCGATGAATCCGGATATCTGCAAACTGTCGGCGCTGGCCACCACATCCAACAGTCCTTCAGACAAAGCCTTTCCGAAACAACTGCGGATCCGCGAGCGCAGATGCTGCCTGCCTGGCAGGTCCAGGTGCTCACGACCATTCACCTCCAGGCGAAAAGCCACGCGCGGATGACCCAGCGCCAAGCGCATCACCATGTCGCTGATGTGGCCGGCCTCGGTGGCGGCGTTTTTCAGAAATTTCAAACGCGCCGGCACATTCCAGAACAGATTGCGCACGGTCACGCGGGTGCCCTGGGGCAGGGCGCAGGGCTCCAGCTGCCCCATCTCAGCCCCACGCATGCGCAGCAGCCGCCCTTCGCCGCCGGCAATGCAGGAAGCCAGTTCCATTTCCGACACGCCAGCGATGGACGGCAGGGCTTCACCCCGAAACCCCAGGGTGGCGATGGAAAACAGATCCGCCGCATCGCGTAATTTACTGGTGGCGTGCCGCGATAACGCCACCGGCAGGTGCTCTGGCTGAATGCCATGGCCGTCGTCAAGCACCTCGATCAGCTGTCGACCACCATCCTGAACTTGGATCCGAACCCGGGTGGCGCCGGCATCGAGGCTGTTCTCGACCAGTTCCTTGACCACCGCCGCCGGCCGCTCGATCACTTCGCCGGCAGCGATCTGGTTGGCGATGTCGTCAGAGAGCTGTCGGATCTCGGGAGCCTGCATGGCTGTCATGTCAGGCTCGGCGCAGGCGCAGGGTCAGCACCAGCAAGGCCACAGCCAGCACAGCAGCCACAATGAGACCAGCGATCAATGGCCATGACAGCCCCGCACCAGCCTGGTCGGCGCTGCTGCTGACCACCTGCGCCGGCGCCTGCAAGGAACCCGCCACCGGCTGCAGCGCAAAGCTGCTGCCATCGGGCAGCTGCACCTGGCTGGCCTTGGGATAGCTCCACAGCGCCTCATCCCAATCGATGCTCAACAGCAGATCGATGCCTGGATTGAGCGCCTTGACCTGACACGAGCAGGCGCCGCACAAAAACCAGGCCAATTCAGTCAACACGTCGTCACCCAGGCCATCTTCATACAGGCTAAACGCCCGCCCGCGGCCATACACCGCCACTAAAAGCGGCCCCTTGCTGGCATCATACTGCGGATCCAAGGCCAACAGCTGGCGGCGGAACATCGCTTCACCAGGTGCATCGGCCTGCAATTCATGCAAACCGAACAGCAGCTGCAGCGGCACCTCGGTCCCCAGCTGACTACTGGGATCGGCAGCGTCATAGATCGGATCTTCCTCCGGCAGCTGCACCTCGCTCTGAAGACGCATCAGGGTGGCCCGGATACGCGTCAACTCGGCCTGGCTCTTTTCGACATCCTTATTGCCAATAAACAGGAACACCGCAGTGGTGCCACCGATCAACTCGGCACTCAGCCGCCGCCGCAGTGGGCTGTCCACCGCCGCCTGGGCCACGGACGGGCTCCATGCACCCTCGTACCAGGTCGCACCACCATCGGGAAAACTGATCCGCGCCCCGCTCTCGCCGGCACTGGGCCAGAGATTGCAATGACTCGTAGCAAAATCGATATCCGCCTGTGGCTCGGCGCGTTCGAGCAGGTGCGGATCCGCCGGCCACCGCTCCAAGGCATAACGGAACACCGGCACGCTGCAGGCCTGCGCCGCAGAGCAGAGCAGACAGAGTCCCATGATAATGATGCTGGCAGATCCGCTCATCCCATCCCCTTTGGGCCATCGCCGCTTGCGACCGACCCTCGTTATCTGACCGGGGGACTGTATGCCCTGACGGATCCAGTTCTACCAATCGACTGCCGCCGGCCTGGACAAGGCGAGCAAAGTCCGACCGAGGCC
>CAYONM010000126.1:0-11025 GCA_964405325.1 uncultured candidatus Brocadiaceae bacterium
TCGCGCCTTGAAGAATCGACAAAATCTCTGCGCGATCTGCTACCTTTATTTCTTTCCGTACCCTAACGTCACGGCCGCCTGTCGGCGACAGGCGGCCGTCGTGCGCATCATACCGTAAAAGAGTCTCAGCCAGTCACCGCTTCCCCCTGCCCGACATGCCGACGGATCACTTCGCCAGCGGCAGCAAGGAGTTCTGGACGCATTTCTGAAAAATGCCGCGACAATAACACACCCTTGGCGCCACCGGCATAGCAGGCTTCGGTGCAATCGCGGATCAGTTCGACAGTGTCGGCCCGGTCACCGCCGGGAATGCCGATACCGAGCCCGGCGTACACCGGCCGCGGTGCACAGGCGGTGGCCAGACGATCAATTTCCCGCTGCACCCAATCGGCACCGAAGGCGCACTGACCGCGATCGGGATCGCTGTAATCCGGCAGCGTTGCCGGATCGTGACCGCAGATCCAGGCGGTGAATTCCCGCGCTACCGAGATGGGCATGTCCTTGAACAAGATGGTGTGCATACGACGCAACTGATTGCCGGCACGACCACCGGAAGCACCGGGATAAACCGATGGCTTGATCCAATCCGCATATTCGGTCACCCGTGCCGGATCGTCACCGGCACGCCACAACCAATGACTCATCAGGGTGGCGTGCTGGAAATGAAAGCCAACCTCCGCTTCCGGTCGGACCGCCTTGATGGCGCCCACCAGGTTGGCGCGGTAATCGTGCAGACTATCCCACCACAGCTGGTCCCAGGCCAGCATGTCCGGGTAGCGCATCAGAACGCGCCAGACATTGATAAACCAGCCGTCGGTGGGCCGCGGCGCACCCGCCTGCGCCGCCTCCACCAACTTGGCCAGCTGACGTCCGCCTTCGCGAGCCCGCTGTGGGTCGATGCCACGCTCGCGTCCCTTACGGCAGCAGTGTTCGCAGAAGCAGTAGGCCTTACCACCGTCTACACCAAAACCAGCACCGGCACCTCCAAAGAGCCCGGCCAGGGGTCCAGAGCGCTCGTGCATGAACATATAACTGTCCAGTTCCGGATGCAGACGGACCGTGTCCTCCATGGACGCCACTTGGAAATCGCGCCAAGCGGGATGGTTGACGCAGCTCTGACGATGAATGCGGCCATATTGATCCACCATGCCGATGGTGGTGTAGCCAGGATACTGTTCCTGGTAGCCCCAGCTCTCTTCACCGATACCCATGATCACCCGAACGCCACGACTGGCGCCGGCCTCCAGCATGCGATCGAGCACGTCGCGACCCTGTTCGTCCAGTCCGACTTGCGGATGATGAAAACGCGAGCCACCTTGGTGACCAGCTTCACGACGGATGTTTTTCCCGGCAAAAACAGACGCCGCATCCAGTGGAATGGATTCCTGGATGTGGTCGAAAACCGCTCCGGCATCCTTTTTGTCAAAATCGCCAGCCTGCATCTGCAGGCCACAGGTCATCATCCGCTTGGACATACGCGCTCCTCGTACTTGTGAACAGTAGCATATCATGTCGGCAACACGGCTTCAAACCGGTCTCTGTGACGTTGAAACCGACCAGAGTGACGAATCCCGTACTAGAAACGGACCGGAAGGGGTCGACTCGATTATGATGTCTCTTGCTGAATCCGTGTGAGCGCGGCTTGTAGGCGTGGGCCCCTCTGCCGGGAGAGTCTCGCATCACTCGCCAGCCAAACGCTGCAGCAGACGCCGGGCGCAGGTGACGATCAGATCCAGATCGCCTGGCTCGGCCAGGCCGTGGCCAGCATCCAGCAGCAGTAACTCGACCCGTGGATCGTGTTCTGCATAACGCCAACTCTGTTGCCAAGGAATGGTCTCATCCCGACGACCATGCAGAATGCAGATCGGAACGTTCGCTGGCAGCGGCGGCCACGGGTCCACCTGCTGACAGACGTCGTGGAAACAGCTGCTGAGCAGCTGCTCTTCGTCATCGAAGCGGGCATGGGGGAACGCCAATTGGCCTTGCTGCTGCCAATGCGCCAAGGCCTCGTCACCAAGAAGCGCGGTCCAGGTCTCGGTGAAACCGAATGCCGGTGCCAAGAGCAAGAGCGCCGTCGGCCCCGGTCGCGGCTCGGCCAACAAGCGGACGGCGTTCCAACCGCCCAGGCTGGAACCGACGAGCAACACGGCCTCGTGCGCTGGCACCGCTTGAACTGCCGTACGCGCTGCTGCCAAATGGCTGTCGGGAGTCAATACGAAGAAACCATCTGGTTCCAGATCCGGAACATGTACCCGAGCCAGATCGGCACAGCGTTCCTGCAGCGCCTTGGCCTTCAGCGAGCCGGGCCCCGAAGCGAAACCGTGGAGATAGATCAGATGCGACGCTTCCACAGGCGCCTCCATTCAAATCAAGCCGCGACGCGAAATCAGAGCCGGACTGGCCACCGGGAGGTTCGGAGACCGGAGTTCGATACTGATCCCAACGCTAGCCAACTGACCAAGTAGCATCAGCCGAGTTCCGCTCGCGCCTTGGCCATGGCACTGGCGGTAATACCCCAGTGACTGGTATTCCAGCGGACCGCAGCACCCTGCAGCAGAAACAACTGCGGGCTCTGATGCACAAAGCCCAATTTCTGAGCGATGTGGTTGGACAAGGGCCGCGCCTGCTGCACCACCACCATGCCGGCAGACTCATCGTGCTCCTGCAGGTAGTGCTGTACCTCCTGTAGCGCAGCGTGACTGGTGGGGCAGATGGCAGAATGCTTCAACAACCAGACCGGGCCATCATTCGCCAGGAGCTGATCGAATTCCGCTTCCGTGCTCAGAGTCTGCATGCTTGTTTCCTTTCGGGGTCCAGTGCCACGTAACCTGACGACGGTGGCCATCAGAATAATGCGCCCGCCAGACCAGACGCTCTACGTCGGCAGGGTCTGTCTGGGGCAGAAGACGTTGGATCAGAGCAGGCGCTGGCTGGTCGATTTGCACGGCCACCACTGCGCCGCCGCCGGGAGCCGCCGCCAACTCCAGCTGGCCATGCCACAGGGGCTGTTCTTCCCGCAGAACCTGCCACTGCGCGCGTCGGCCATCGGCGGATTCCAAGTGGACAGCGACCGGACCAGTGGCATCCAACACCGCTGGCCAATCGACTATGTCGACAATCATGTTGCCGTTTTCCTGCCACTGCCAGCGACTGCCATCAGGCCACTTCGCCACGGTCCTGGTGGGCGAGCTGTGGATGCTGACGGCGCCATCGGGAAGCGGCAGATGCCGCCACAACGGATCAGTATCAAGCAGGTCAATGCGAGGTAATTCACCCAACCAGTCGGGTGCCTGCCACTGCCAGCGACCAAAATCATCGGTGTCGATACTGGCTTGCTGCGACGTCATGATGAATCGCCCGGCAAAGGAGCGGTGCCGCAAGCCCGGCCGGTCCAGGCTGGCCCGGATGGCCACGATACCACCGTTCGGCTGCAGCCGCCCCGATGCCGTCCCGGTCACCTGCAGGGCTCTGGCGGCTGGCAGCAGCTGTTCCTGCAGCGTGGACCATGGCATGGCGTGCAGCTCGATCTGCGACCACTGCCGACCCCGCCCGGTCACCTGGAGACGTGGTGCCCCGGCCTGCAGACGGCATTCCCACGCATCATCCTGCCGCTGCCACTGCCCGGCCTGCGGCGCCAGCCAGAGGAACCAGGGATGCTGCTGGCGGAACCAGTCCGCCAGAGCCGGCGCCAGCTGCAGCTGCCGCCAACGCAGCGAAGCCAGGCTCGGATCGCCAGCGGCCTGCCATTGGGCAGTAGCCAGCCCATCCACGCGCATCGTCGCTTCACGAATCTGCCAAGCCTCCGGTGTCCAATCGCCGGCCAGTTGCATCCTACTGGCGGCGGCGCTGGCCTGCACGCTGGCAGACAGCCCTGTGTGCAGATCGCTCTCCAGCCAGGTTCCACGCAGGTCCCAGTCGCTGAGCACGGCAGGGAGCCATGGCCCTTCACCCAACGGCGTCAGCAGCTGTTTGATCATATTCGCCGGAAGAGTCCCCGACAGGATGCCGATACGCCAGGTCGTGTCTGGCCGCGTCACCTGCAGGACGGCTTCATGAGCCCCTGACCAGCGCAGCCACAGCGGACCGGCACCACCTTGTACCACCACCTGCTCGCCTAACTGCTGACCAAAGACGCGCAGCCGTCCGTCCTGCACCGCCACCGGCCAGTTATGCAACAGCAGTTCGCGCGGCCGGCACTCCCAAGCCATGGGCGACACCAGACCCGCCAATTCGGCGTGACCACCCGACCAGGCCAGATCCATCTGGCCATCGAGCGTCAGCCCCTGCAGCCGTCCGGTCAGGCCGTGCAAGCGGATCGGTTCAGCCCAACCCGACGGCACGGTGCCGAGGCTGCTCCCCAGTATATCGGCAATCAACTCAGCCGGAGCCTCCAGTCGTTCCAGCTGCAGCTGCCAGGCCTCCGGCAAACGGCGACCTTGCATGTGCACGGATGATTCGGCCAAGCGAGCGCGCAGCGACCAGCGCTCCAGTCCCGAACCGGTCAGGCTGAGCTCCTGCAAGCGATGCGCTCGCCAGCACAGGGCCTGATCCCGGATGGTCAGCCAGGGCAGGCGGGTATCGCTGGCCTGCTTCGGCTGCAACTGCCACGCGCTGCCATCACCGCCTGCCTGTACAAGCAGCTGGCCCTGATCCCAGTGACCGTTCAGCTGTGCCGACCAGGTATCATCCTGGCGATGCCGTTGCAAACGGCTGCCACTCACCTCGCACTGAGCCGGCAACAAAGCCGCCGCCAATTGCATATCTGCTGGCAGCGGAAGGCGCTGCAGCCACTCACGGAGTGGAATACGACCGGAATCGACCTGCAGCATGACCTGTTCATCACTAATGGCACCAGAAACCGCCAGCGCCTCGCTCCCTGCCACTTGCGCCTGCAATTGCCAACTATGACTTTCGATACCGGGTTCCAGCTGCCATTGGATCTGCTTGAGCAGGACACCATTCAGGGAAACCTGACCATCGTGCCACTGCACCCGTGGTGGCGGTAACGGCAACTCGCGTCGAATCTGTTGCAACAAGCGATGCAGCCAGTGCCGCTGCGACCAACGCAACTCCACCTGGGGCTGGTACACCTGCACCGCTTCCGGTCGGCCGCTCAGCAAGCCGCTGATCTGGACACGAGCCGCCTGCACCGCCGGTGGCCCGCCTTCTGGCCCCAGGCGCACATTCCGTAGCTCCAAGCCCCCATCGGTCCAGGCCACCTGGTCAATTTGCAGCTGCCCGGCTAAGGGCCAGCCACGCTCGATACGCGCACGCAGGCCGCCACTGGCGGCAAACCAGGCCAGACTGCCTGCAAGCGCCAGAGGCAGACCGACCAGCAGAATCACAAGCAGCACACGACGACGTTGGCGACGGGACATGCGCGGAGATTGTCGGAGACAGAACGAGTGGGCAAGGACAGTGGCCTTGCCGGCTCCGCTGCTCACCAGATGCTGCGCCGATGCATTTCTGGAAGCTGCACGGACTCGGCAACGACTACGTCTATCTGGACGCTTGGCGCTACCCCCTCCCAGTGGATCTGCCAGCAGCCGCGCGAGCCATGAGCGACCGCCATCGTGGCATTGGCGGCGATGGTCTGATCGTGGTCGCCCCGCCACACGATCCGAGCAACCACGCCCGCATGCAGATGTGGAATGCCGATGGCTCGGAGTCGGAGATGTGCGGCAACGGCCTGCGCTGCGCCGCGCATCTGGCGTTCCGCAATGGTCACGTTCCCGCCACCGGCCTGCGCTTTGAAACCGGGGCCGGGGTGCTGGCGGTGGATCTGCAACTACAGGACGGCCGCTGCATCGGCGCCAGCATCGATATGGGCTCACCGCGTCTGGAACCGGCAGCGGTGCCGGTGGAGTACGACGGGCCCGGCCCGCTTATGGACCTGTCTTTTCCTGAGCACCATCTGCACGGCTTCGCGGTCGGTATGGGCAATCCGCACCTGGTCTGCTTCGTCGACGATGCCGACGCCTATCCGGTGCAGACGGTCGGACCACAGCTGGAGCGCCATGCCGCATTTCCTCGCCGGACCAATATCGAGTTTGTGCACCTGCTCGGCACCGCCAACGGCGTACCGCTACTTCGCCAGCGAACTTGGGAACGCGGCAGTGGTGAAACCCAGGCCTGCGGTACTGGCGCCTGTGCCACCGCCGTGGCCGCCATCCTGAACGGACGTATCACCGGCGAAGCGGCCATCATCCGCCTCAGCGGTGGCGACCTGCATATCCAATGGGCCGGACCTGGCCGTTCGGTGATCATGCACGGGCCCAGCAAACTGGTGTTTGAAGGCGACTGGTCGGGCTGACGAAACCCTGGGCACCCGATCCCCCGTCTTTTTCAACCACAACGGGGTTGCGTCGGGAAAGGTCCGGGCACATCACGCTGCGGTGACACCCGTGCACGCTGTGATTTCCATACCATTTGCCGCGCTGTTATCCGATCGTTCCGAAGCCGATGTCCAGGCTGGCTGCCTGTATATTTTTTACCGGTAGCCAAACGAAAACGCACAGCCATCGAGATGCGGCATGCTAAATTCCTAGGAGTTTCAGCATGAGCACAGTCGAAACCCACGATCTTACCCGTACCGACATCGACTACCTGCAGGGCCTGGCCAAACAGCTGGCCGAAGCCGCCGCCAGCGACGTCAATCAGCAGCGAATCGCCAACTGGAAACGCCACAACGACCTGGGCGATGGCCGGCCGATGGTACTGATCAGCCCCGAAGGCGGCTGGACCGAGATCATCGCTATCATGGATCAACATTACGAGCGAGAGCACCCCTGCCATCGTCTGGAATGGTGGTTCCTCAGTCAATTGCATACCTGGTATAATTTCCGCTGCGACAACGTTCTCTGGTCCTACTTGCCGGTACCAACCCGGATCCGTCGTAGCGGCTGGGGCCTGGAGCCACGCTGGCATCACAGTACCACCGAGCGCGGCGCCCGGGCCTTTGCTCCGGTTCTCACAGACCAGGACGATCTCGCCAAGCTCATCCCCCAGACCATCCTCGAAATCGATTATCAGGCCACTCACCAGCACCAATCCTTCCATGAGGAAATCTTCGGCGAACATTTTCCCAGTCGTATCGAAAAGGTGAAGCATATCAGCTACCACCTCATGCAGTGGTACAGTGCCCTGCGCGGCCTGGAAGAAATGATGATCGACATGTATGAAGAACCGGAGCTGCTGCATCAAGCCTGCCGACTCTACACCGATGCCCAACATGCCATGCTGGATCGACTCGAATCAGAAGACCTGATCGAAAACAACAGCGACAATACCTACCACTCCTCTGGCGGCAACGGCTGGAGCGAACAATTTCCACCGACTGGTGTTACCGGCCTGAAGGCGATGTGGGGTTCGGCCGAGGTCCAGGAGCTGGCCCAGGTCGGTCCCGCTCAACACCGGGAATTCGCACTTGCCTACGAAGCAGAATTGTTGAACCGCTTCGGTCGCACTGGATATGGCTGCTGCGAGGATCTGACCAACAAATTAGACGACCTGTTCGAACTGGTGCCAAACATGCACCGTGTTTCCATCTCCCCCTGGGCCGATGTTCAGCGCTGTGCCGAGCAGCTGGGCGGCCGGCGCGCCATTTTCAGCTGGAAACCGCAGCCGGCACATCTGGTCGGTCAGTTCAACGAAACGACGATACGCGATTATATCGCCAACACCGTTCGCATCTGCAAACAGCACGACTGCCAACTGGAGATCATCCTCAAGGACACGCACAGCTGCGAGCAGAAACCGGAACGTTTCGACCGTTGGTCTGAACTGTGCCAGGAAGCAATCGACTCGGTGTGGGGGTGACCAGATGCTGCCGGCTTCAACTTGGCTCACTGTTCGTACACCACTGGAACAATTGTTACCAGAAGCCAAGAAGGCCGGCCGGCACACCCTTCCCTTCCGCATTTCCGAAAATGTCTTCCGGGAAATCCATGACCGAAGCACCATGCAGGCCATCCAGGAATTCATTGCATTGACGGCTTGCAGGCGTGCGCCCCCCTGATCCTGGTTCCTCTGCTCAGACCACGCAGATGGAGCTGTACAACGCCTCGTACTCATGCGCCACCGCTTCCCAGCTGAAGTCGCTCTGCATGCCGCAAAGCTGCGCAGCACGGAACTGCTCGGGGAAATGCTGGTACAAACCCAAAGCACGATCCAGCACACTGGAGAAATGGCCGACATCCGGTGGACCGAAAGTGAAACCTTTACCGCCTTCGGACAGGACGTCGGTAACCGTATCCGCCAGGCCGCCGGTATAGCGGACCACCGGCAAGGTACCGTAGCGCAGGCTATACATCTGGTTCAAACCGCAGGGCTCGAAACGACTGGGCATGAGAAAGATATCGCTGCCAGCCTCGATACGATGCGACAGGCCTTCATTGTAACCATGCCAGAAGCAAACCCACCCGGGATGCCGGTCCTGCAACACGCGAAAGCCATGTTCCAGCCCCGGCTCACCCGAGCCCAACACCGCCAACTGCATCCGACCGCTGAGGATATAGGGCTCAACAGCCCCGAGCACCAGATCCAGGCCTTTCTGGTGCACCAGACGGCTGATCACGCCCACCAAGGCGGTGTTGTGCTCGTGCAGACCGAGTTCGTAGCGAAGCGCCTGTTTGCACTTGCTCTTCCCGGCGAACTCGCTGGCGGAATAATTCGCTGCGATATGCGGATCGGTCTCCGGATTCCACTCACTCGTATCGATACCGTTGCGGATGCCCTGCATTTTGTAGTTGTGATGGCGCAGCACGGCATCCAGGCCTTCACCCAGTTCACCACCCTGGATCTCTTCGGCATAACGCTGCGAGACCGTGGTGACCCGATCGGCAAAAACGATGCCGGCCTTCAGGAAGTTGAGCTTCCCGTGATGCTCCAACTGCATGGGATTGAACATCGCCCAGTCCAGCCCGGCGAGCTTGATGTCAAAATGCCACATGGAGCCCTGATAGGCGAGATTGTGGACAGTAAACACGGTTCGCGTCGCTGGGAGAGCACGGTTCCAACCACGTTCCCGCAACACCGGCACCAAACCGGCCTGCCAGTCATGGGCATGGATCACATGCGGTACCCACTTGATGAGTCCGGGCAAGGCCAGCGCCGCTTTCGCCAACACGGAAAAGCGACGGGCATTGTCTTCATAGCTACTGGCCGGGGTGGGACCGTAGAGACCGTGACGGTCGTACAATTCCGGACAGGCCAACAGGTAATAGCGCACCTTGCCATGCTTGAATTCGCATAGGTGAATGTCATGGGTATGCCCGCCGGCCTCAATGTACAATGGGTCCGGTAACCACTTGACCTTCCCCATGCTCTCAGCCTTGTCGATCGCCGAGCGATAGCCCGGCATCACGATACGGGCATCGTAACCCTCGTGCACCAAGGCCGCCGGCAGCGCGCCGACGACATCGGCCAAACCGCCTGATTTGGCCAGCGGGACGGCTTCCGAGGCAACATGCAGGATGCGTAACTTCTTGGCCACGAGGCGTTTCCTCCAGTATCGGGCATCCTGCAACACGCCCGGGCAACGCAAGCCGGCAGGAATCCCTGTCGTTCATCGCTTTGGCGCGGATGGGTGGACAAAGGCCTCCTACCAGCGCAGCATGCGGCCCCACACAAGGAGCCAGGTGCATGGCCGACCATCGCCAGAAACAGGTGTACATTGAAACCTTTGGCTGCCAGATGAATCTGGCGGATACGGAAACCGTCCTGGCTCGCCTGCAGGAAGCCGATTACCGTCAGACCGATCAGGCGGACCAAGCCGACCTGATCCTGTACAATACCTGCTCCGTGCGCGACAGCGCCGAAGCCAAGGTTCGCGGCCGTCTGGACAACCTGAAGCGCGCCAAGCAGCAGCGCCCCCATCTACGGATCGGCATCATGGGCTGCATGGCCCAGCGCCTGAAGGAAGATCTGCTGCACACCTATCCGCAACTGGATCTGGTGGTGGGCACCGACCAGTTCGTGCATCTGCCGGCCCTTCTGGACCGCCTGGATGAACAGGGCCGCCTGGTAGCGGCCGAGTTCGGTGACTTCGAGGATCAGAATTGGCACGCCAAAAGAACCGCCGGCATCAATGCCTGGGTCCCGGTGATGCGCGGCTGTAATTACAACTGCACCTACTGCATCGTCCCCAAGACCCGCGGTCGCGAGAAAAGCCGACGTCCGGAATTGATCGAGGAAGAAGTCCGCGAATTGGTCGACCAAGGCTTTGCTCAGGTGACCCTGCTGGGTCAAACCATCGACGCCTACGGCAAGACCCTGGGCGACGGCAGCTCACTGGCAGCCCTGCTTCGGCGCCTTAATGCCATCGAGGATCTGAAACGCCTGCGTTTCGTGACCTCCCATCCCAAGGATATCAACGATGATCTGCTGCAGGCTGTGGCCGAACTACCGAAAGTCGCCAAGCACCTACATGTCCCGGCCCAGGCCGGCAGCGATCGCATCCTGCGCCTGATGGGCCGTCGTTATACCCGAGACGAGTACCTGCGCTTTGTCGAACGGGCGCGCCGGATCATTCCTGGAGTTGAATTGCTGTCCGATTTCATCGTCGGTTTTCCACGCGAAACCGACGAGGATTTCCAGCAGACCGTCAGCCTGATGCGGGAGGTACGCTTCGATGGCGCCTTCGTCTTCATGTACTCACCACGGCCACAAACCGGTGCCGCACGGCTGCCCGATGATGTGCCACTGGAGACCAAACGCTATCGTTGCAACGAATTATTGGCCATCCAACTGCAACAGCAGGAAGCCCGCCATCAGGAACTGATCGGCAGCCGAATGGAAATCCTGATTGAAGGCCCGACCAAGAAGGATCCCGAGCGACTAATGAGCCGGAGCCTGGGCAATCGCATGGTGGCGGTACCGCGGGCTGGTCACGATCATCTGATTGGCCGACTGGCCACCGCCGAAATACAGAGCGCGACCAATCTGACCCTGTTCGGAACAATCTGCTCGTAAGGGTGCGGAAAAAAATAAAGGTGACGCTTCCCTCAAAGGGGGCTTCGCCCCCTC
>CAYONM010000127.1:0-10969 GCA_964405325.1 uncultured candidatus Brocadiaceae bacterium
CGGGCGCCGACCGATACGATTGAACCCGTGGGTTCCGGGCGGCGCCCGGTTTGTTTACTTCTGGGATAGCAAAAACACCTACGAGCAACCGTTCACCTCGCCAACAATGATGATTCCATCAGAGGGCTAGCTCACGCCAGGTGGCCTCCGAAGCTGCCGCCACCAAGCCGGCTCGACCGCAGGCCAGGCTCTGGCTTCGCGCCGCATTCACGACTTGAACGGGCGCTCTGATGCCAGCCCAATAATGATGCTCCTGGCACCCAAACTGGCCGGATCCGGCTGCAGACCGCCACCTCGGGAATGCCCAAGAGGCGATGATGCAGGGCATGGCTCAGTTGTTGCACTGCGATGCGGCCGACGTTGTCCAGGCCCAGATACACATGCGCTAGGCCCCGCACATCGCCCTGCTCCGACAGGACCGCGCAGGGCGGACGGGTCGATCGTTCGGGCAACAGGCCGCGCAGGATTTTGGCATGGGGCAACAAAACCACATCGGGCCGATGCCGCGTATGCCAAGCCAGGTACCGTTTCCGATCCGTTTCGTCTGGAACATAATCCACCGTGCAATCCGGTAAGCGTGCCAATCGATGCCGCTCACGAAACATCCGCAACGCGGCCAAGCGTCGACGGTCGTTATCCAGTACCAAGGGCAAGGTCACCACTCCGGGTCGACGATAGCCCGCCGCCCAAGCCTGCTCCAAGGCCACTTGCATCTGTTGATAGGTATCTGCTACCACCCGATGGAATGGCACCTCAAAGGCACCATCGCCACAGGCGACCACCGCAAAACGCGACCAGTCCAGAGCCGGCAAGACCGGCAGATCCTGGAGGTGGCTCAACAGTATCCCTTCAAAACCACCTCCGATCAGATACTGCTGCAGAGCATCCGTATCCGAAAAGTCCGCCAGCGCAATCAAGCGCAACACATAACCCAGATGCCCGGCCATGGCCTGGGCCGTCTCGAAAAACAGGCGTGAGTCCCGCCGGAATGAGACCAGAAAAGCGAGATTCAAATGCCGCGGCGCACGCTTGCCAGCCCAACGGCGCCGCGACAGACGTGCCAGGGCCGGATCGGGCTGATAGCCTAGTACTGCGGCCCGCTCACAAATCCGCTGCCGAGTCGCCGCCGCGACTCGCTTGCTCCCCCGCAAGCCGCGACTGACCGTGGATACATCCAGCCCAAGATCGGCGGCCAGTTCTCGCAGACTCAGTGACAACATGCCAACAGGTTGGCAAATCAACCAGTTGGCACAAGCGAGGTAAATACGAGTGTAGCAAGCAAACCGGTCGCCGCCCGGAACCCAGCCGGATTTAATCGTAGCGGTCGCCGCCCGGTTTTGACTCTTACATTGAGGGGCAAGCCCCTCGGACCCCGAAGCTGAGGAGACCAGACCATGCCCCCACCCCGCAACATCATCATCCTGCAATCCGATCAACACCGCGGCGACTGGTTGGGCTGTGCCGGCGCCGATTTCATCCATTCACCCAATCTGGATGCTCTGGCGACACGCGGCGTACGTTTTTCGCAAGCCTACACCCCCTATCCCCTGTGCGGTCCGGCCCGTATGTCGTTCATGACGGGACTGCATCCCTTCCGCAACGGCCTGCACACCAACGATGAGAGCCTGCCCTCGCACACCATCACCTGGGCGCACGCCCTGGGCCTAGCCGGCTACCACACCGTGCTCTGTGGCCGCATCCATTTTTCCGGTCCAGATCAGCGGCACGGCTTCAACGAACGCATCTTCGGTGACTTCAATCCCTCCTATCCCGGCGGCCCCGGCCCGGATATGCCCAAGGAGCTGCGCCGCGCCTGCGTCGGCAACCGCCCGGCGGTCGATACCGCCGGTACCAAGGAAGAACATTATTTCCTCGATTACGACGAACACGTCACCCGCGCCGCCGAGGATTACATCGCCAACCAGGCTGCCGATCCTGAAGCGCCACCCCTGGCCCTGTGTGTCGGATTCTTTTTGCCGCACTCCCCTTTCAGTGCGCCAGGAAAATATGTCGAACGCGCCCGGTCCCGCGCTGCCAGCATGGGCGATCCCCTGCCGCCACAATCAGAGCCCAACGTCTGGAACCAACGCTACTTGGCCTTCCAGAAAACCGGCGGTCTCCGAGCCGAGGATTTCCGCGAGGTCCGCATTCAATACGCCGCCATGATCGATTACCTGGACGAACGCATCGGCCGCGTCTTGGCCGCAGCCGATGCCTTGCCCGGTGAGACCATGGTCTGCTATTTCTCCGATCACGGCGAGCGCGTCGGCGACCATGGCAACGTCTGCAAAGGCAACCTGGGCGAGAGTTCCATCCACATTCCCTGGATCTGGGCCCCACTGCGCCAATCCGACACTCCGGCTGGTTTCCCTGCCGGCACGGTGATCGACGACCCGGTCAGCACCGTCGATCTGGCCCCCACCCTTTGCGACCTGGCCGAGATCGATCAGATACCCGATCTGGACGGCAACAGCCTGCAGCCCTATCTGCATGGCGAGGACTGCCCGCAGCTACAGGACCGCGATATTTTCGCGGAAGTGGAAATCTTCGCACACCTGGGCCCGGCCCGCATGGTCCGACGCGGCAACCTGAAATATCTCTACTACCACCACGACCGCGACGCCCTGTTCGATCTCGCCACCGATCCCGACGAACAGCGCAATCTGATCGACAAAGCGGACTACCAAAACGAGGTCGAGCGCATGCGCGAGATCTGCCTACGGGAATGGAACCCGAACCTGTTGCAAAAGGAATGCCGTCGCGCCTGGAACCGCCTGCACTACCTCAGTCGCTGGGGGCGTGAAATCGGCCGCAAGCAATGGGGCTACATGGACGTGTGGCCGGGAAAGGACGTGGCAGAGACATGCCCCGATTGGATGTTGCCGCAGCGTGATGCCCCCGGACCTTTCCCGACACAAGCCCGTCAGGGTTGATGCTTCCATCAGAGGGGGCGCTGCCCCCTCGCGACATCCGTCGCACACCCCCACGGTCTCGGTCGGACCTTGCTCGCGAAGCGAGCGTTTTTCGGCGGCGCTACGCGCCATTTTCGCCGAAAAACCATCCCTCGGTCGGCCGGTCTCGCGCTTGGACGCGCTCGCCTGGGCCAAACCAAATTCAATCTCCGAGGGACCCATCAGGGTTGACAGATACGGCTACGGCGGATCGGATCCCCTGGGTAGCCGCAGACGGCAACCTGGAGCTATTCAAAGCGGCCCCGTTGCGGTAAAAAATATCGGAAGAATACGATCGGATAGCCCAGGTTTGCTTGCGATCCTGGGGGCCATGTCTCGGGAAACCGGCTACCCCAACGGAGTTGCGACGGAAATGGCCCGTTCAGCAGCCGCTCGGTCATACCCAACCGATTCCAATGCGGGTTAAGCCGAGAATAGCGGTTTTTCTCCGTGTTTCCGTGTCTCCGTGCTGAAAACAAAAGAGGAAACCACGCCGACACAGAGCGAGTTCCTGCTGCGCTTGCGCCCGATCAAGAAATCCGATTACGACCATTCAGTGGTCTGATCCGCCAGTTTCTGGATCCGGCTTGGATTGTTCGGCATCCTCTGGTGGCGCTGGCGCCGGCTTCTTCGGCTTCGCTGGCGGCGGTCGTAACGGTCCGTTGAAGCGCATGGCGGCATCCAGGCCTTCATTCAGCCAGCATTGGCAGCAATCAGTGGATTTTTGCCGTAACAATACCGCGTCGTCCTGTTCATCCGGCGCAAAACGACCCAGCACGAAACCAACCTGATCCTGATCCTGGCGCTCCGGATTCTTGATACCCAGGCGCATACGCGGATAAGCACGGCCGATCTGGGCTTCGATGTCGCGCAGGCCGTTGTGCCCACCAGCGGAACCGTTGCCGCGCAGACGGATATCGCCCAGGCGCAGATGCAGGTCGTCGACCACCACCAGCAATTGCTCCGGCAGCAATTTATAAAATGACAACACGGCTTGCACCACACGGCCGCTGCAGTTGACGTAGGTGCGCGGCTTCAGCAATAAGATCCGCCGCGCGCCAAGGCTGGGCAGCAGCGGCAGTTCGCACAGATCGGTCTGCCATTTGGCATGTTTGCTGAATTGCCCGCCCCAGCGTCTGGCGAGTTCGTCAACCACATCGAAACCGAGATTATGCCGGGTTCCCTCGTATTCGCGACCAGGATTACCAATGCCCAGAATCACACGCCATTCAGCCATGGGGCTCGTCCTCATCAACCAAACGTGCCAGCCCGGGGGCAACCGGAAATTCCATCGGCTGCAGCTCGGGATCGGCCAGAAACACGCGCATATCATCCGGAATGACCGCCTGCACCTGGACGCGGCCGCCACGCGGATGCGGCAGATCCAAGGCCCAGGCGTGCAGGCCCTGCCGTTCCAATTGTGGTGACCCACCGTCGACCGGAAATATTTTTGATCGGGAATAATAGCGGTCGGCCAAGACGGCGTGGCCCAGGTCTGCCAGGTGCACGCGCACCTGATGCGTGCGGCCGGTGGAGGGTCGTGCTTCCACAACGCAATAGCCGTCGTGCCGCTCGCGGACCACGATGGTGGTGCGAGCCGATTTCGCCCCCGGCGTCTCGGGCTCGCAGGCGCAGCGCTTGCGGAAATCCTTGCCATGCCGGGTCAGCCAACGTTGGTTTTCCAGGACATCCGCCTTCAAACGCCCATGCGCCAAGGCCAAGTAGCATTTGCGCACCTGCCGCTGCTGGAACGCCGCCTGGCAAAAGGTGTGTGCCTGGGGGTTTTTGGCGACGGCGATCACGCCGCTGGTGTCCTCGTCCAAGCGATGCACCAGGGCTGGCTCGCCACCACCGAGATGGCCCAGCACTGCGCCCAACAAGGTGCCGCGCGGATGCCCCGGCGAGGGATGCACCACCATGTCCGGCGGTTTGTCGATCAACAACAGATCGTCGTCTTCGAATAAAATGCTCAGGGGGATATCCTCGGCGACGATGTCCAACTGCTCCGGCTCAGGAATTCGCAGGTGGATCTGTTCGCCGCCGCGCAGCTTCAGGCCCGGCTTGGCCTGACCGGGTTGCAACTCGCAGTAGCCATCCTTGATCAGCCGCCCGATGCCGCTGCGGGTCAGATCCTCGAGTTGATCTTCCAACCAAACATCCAAACGGGTCCCCGCGTCGCTGGCGGGCACATCGAAACATCGTTCTTGCATCGGCGAAATGCTAGCCCCAACGCCGGCCACGACCAGGGGCGGTCGCCTTCGTGCCGTCCCAGGTCGACCGTCCACGCCAGAGCCCCCTACCTTTCTCCGCCCTTTTCTTGCGCCTTAGCCGGTGGCTTCCACACTGCCGACTCGTGCCTGAGGAGCCTGCCGTGAACCACCCGCAAATGACCCCGCGTACCAACAGCGTTCTGCGTCGACACGTTGGCGACCAGGTCCACTTCGTGCTGTCAGCCAACGATGTTCCGAAAGAGGCCCGGGCTTTTCTGCGCACCAATCTGGGCCGAAGTGCGTATCAACGGCGGGCGGTGATCGATACCGTGGAGGGCCGGCCGGCACAGCCGCAACGGGCTTGGCACAGCCTTCCCATGGAACGACAACAGGAGCAATGGGTCAGCACCCTCACCCTGCTGGAATGCGGCAGCTATACCGCCAAGGCCTATCTGGAACTCCCTGATGGCAGTCGCGTCTGGCCCGAGGGCGACAACGTTGCAATCATCGTGCATCCGGCGGATTACCGCTCGGCCAACAGCATCTACTGCGCCTTCACCCGCATGTTCGGCCAAAGCAAGCGCGGCATCGCCCGCGATCCGATCCTGCAGGATGTGATGCGCGGCTTCGACCAGCACGACTTCGCCGTGATTCCCCCCTCGGGCACCCTGCGTGATCTGACCCGCACCATTCCGCACATCGTCGACGACCTGGGCTGCCGCATCGTGCATTTGCTGCCCATCAACCCCAGCCCCACCACCTTCGCCCGCTATGGTCGCTACGGCAGCCCCTATGCCGCCCTGGATTTTACCGCCATCGATCCGGCCCTGATCGAACACGACCGCCGCAGTACCCCCACGGAACAATTCCGCGAGCTGGTGGATACCATCCACCGCAAGGACGCCCGCTTGTTCATCGATCTGGCCATCAATCACACCGGCTGGGGCTCCAAGCTGCAAAACGATCATCCAGAATGGTTCAAGCGTGTTGATGAGGACCCCGGTGGCTTCATTTCGCCCGGTGCCTGGGGGGTGATCTGGGAGGATCTGTCGGAACTGGATTACTCGCACCGCGAGCTGTGGCAGTACATTGCCGGCTGCTTCCTGACCTGGTGCCAGCGCGGGGTGGACGGCTTCCGCTGCGATGCCGGCTATATGATTCCGCGTCCGGCCTGGGAATACATCATCGCCAAGGTGCAGCAGTGCTTCCCGGATACCATCTTCCTGCTAGAAGGCCTGGGTGGCGCCTGGGAGATCACCGAGGACCTGCTGACCACCGGCGGCATGCATTGGGCCTATTCGGAGTTGTTCCAGAACTACGACGCCCAGGCCATCAACAGCTACCTGAGCTACTGCCTACCACAAAGCCGCAGACGCGGTCTGTGGGTACATTACGCCGAGACTCATGATAACAGTCGCCTGGCCGCCAGCGGTAAAGCCTGGGCCCTGTTCCGGACCCGGCTGTGCGCGCTGTGCTCAGTGGATGGCGCCTATGGCTACACCGGTGGGGTCGAGTGGCTGGCAACCGAAAAACTGGAGGTGCACGCCTGCACCAGCATGAACTGGAATGCCGACGATCACATCTGCCACGAACTGGCCACCCTGACCAAAACCTTGGCCAATCAGCCGGCCTTCCGCGATGGCGCTGAGCTGCATCTGCTCACCAGTGACAGCGATCCGGTGGTCCTGATCGAGCGCATCCCCAACGCCACTGGCCAACGGGTGCTGGTGGCGGCCAACCCTGATCGCGAACACGGCCACACCTACCGCATTCCGCCCGAGGTGGCGTCGCACCTGGGCTGCCAGATCCACGACCTTACCGGCCAGGAGGTCCCGGATTGGCAGCAGGACGTGGATGGCAGTGTCCAGGTGCACCTGCCCCCCCTCAGCTGCTATGCCTTGGCAGCCAGCAACACCAGCCCCTGTGACGGTACGGAGTACCGTCGACGGCGCGATGTGCAGGCCTGGGCCATCCGCATGCTGGGAGCCTTCTGCCCGCCGCATCTACTACCCACCGAGCCCTGGCAGGACCTGGTCTCCCTGGTGGATCGGGATCCGCTCGGTTATGTGGCGGCCTGCATGCGCGTCGACACGAAGCGCCAACTCACCCTGGACCACCTCAAGCAGCACATGGAACGCGCCGGAACCCCCCGGCTCAGCCAATGGCTGGTGCGGGATGCGGATCGCATTCTGCCGCTGCCGCAACACCACTGCTTGGCGGTGCGACACCCCCATCCCTTCACCGTGCATCTGCAGGAAGCCACACGGGTGCGGGCGCACCGTCGCTCGGTGGCCACCGCCAGCGGCCACATTGCCGCGTTCACCCCGCGCGAATTGACCGATGCCACCCGCATCGCGCTGCACGATTGCCAGGACGGTCGCTGCGTGGTTGGACATTTGCAGCAGCTGGATCCCGACAGCTTGCAGCCGCGCACCACCCCGCGCGATACCAGCGTGCTGCTGACCAATGGCCGCGGCGGCATGGCCTACGTCCCGGTGCTGCCGCACCTGATCACCAGCAAATACCACTGCCTGCTGGGGGCCAACCTGCATCCACGCGTGCCGTCAGACCGCCATGTGCTGGCCAAACGGCTACGAATCTGGGTCAGCATCGACGGCTTCAATGCCCCGCTGGACGACAACGCGCTCGTCGATTGCCGCCCCGGTCCACCGGCACGCTGGCTTTGGCGCGTTGCCGCGTCTGGCGGCAGCTGGATCGATCTGCATATGGAAATGGACCTGCTGCCAGATCAGAACACCGTTGCCATCCGCTTCACCCACCGTCCTGAACAGACACCGCCACGCTGCGCCCTGATCCTGCGCATCGACTGCGAGGATCGCAGCTTCCACGCTGAGACCGACCTGAGCAGCCGGGCCGCCCAAAACCACTTCCGCAAACATACCCGCAGCTCCGGCTCGGGCCGTGGTTTCTTCTTCAAGCCGGCAGCAGAACGGTGGCTGGAAGTGTGGTGTGATCACGGCCACTATCACGAGGGTGAAGAGATCTCCCGCAACATCCCGCATCCGCACGAGCTCACGCGTGGCCAACGCGGCAGCGGCGACGCCTGGTCCCCAGGCTATTTCGAACTCCCCCTGGATGACAACCCGAGCATGTGCCTGATGCTCAACGCTGAGACCCTGTCACCGCGCACCGAGGAGGGTCAGACCATCCTCGCACGGCGCCAACACGACCAGGCCATCACCGTGCAGCGCAGCGGCACCTCGGACTGGTTCGGTCAGGTTTTGGCCATCGCTTGTCGTTCCTACCTGGTGCGGCGCGACAATGGCTTCAGCGTGATTGCCGGCTATCCGTGGTTCCTCGACTGGGGGCGCGACACCCTGATCTGCGCCCGTGGCCTTCTTACTGCCGGCATGTTGGACGAGGTCGCCGACATCCTGACGGTGTTCGGACGCTTCGAGGCAGACGGCACCCTGCCCAACTGCATCTTCGGCGACGATGCCAGCAATCGCGACACCTCCGACGCACCGCTGTGGTATGGCGTGGTGGTGGAGGAATTGGCCGAACGCGATGGTGGCGCAATCTACGCTCGTCAGTTCGATGAACATGGCCGCACCGTCACCGACGTGCTCGCCGCCCTGGCCAAGGGCTATCTGACCGGAACACCCAACGGGATCCGAGTGGATCGCAGTACCAGTCTGGTCTGGAGCCCCTCGCACTTCACCTGGATGGACACCAACCATCCCGCCGGCACACCGCGTATGGGCTACCCGATCGAAATTCAGGCCCTATGGATCCGCCTGCTGGCCCAACTCCAGCGCCTGCACGTCCCTGACCCCAGCGATATCAGCTGGCACAGCTTGGAACAGCTGGCTCGCGTCAGCCTGGACGAACTCTACTGGCAAGAGGAAGCTGGCTATCACGGCGACTGCATCCACGCCCCGGCCGGCACCAGCGCCACCGCTGGCATCTGCGACAATGCCTTGCGCTGCAACATGCTGCTGGCGGTGGCCCTGGGTGTTATCAGCGGTCCGCGCGCCCGCGCCAGCGTCACCGCCGCCCGCGACTGGCTGATCGTTCCCGGTGCCATCCGCTCGCTGGCGCCCAAGCCATTACAACCGCCACTACGCATCCTGAACGCCAAGGGCCACGTCCTGGCAGATCCGGAGCACCCCTACCGCGGTCGCTACGAAGGTGATGAGGACAGTCGCCGAAAGCCGGCCTACCACAACGGCACCGCCTGGACCTGGCCCTTC
Source organism: uncultured candidatus Brocadiaceae bacterium (assembly GCA_964405325.1). GTDB lineage: Bacteria > Planctomycetota > UBA11346 > UBA11346 > UBA11346 > CAYONM01. Next base: position 9,376 of record CAYONM010000127.1, read on the forward strand.
CCCAGCTTTTGCGAGGCCTACCTGCGCGCCTTCGAGCACGATGCCGAAGCCCGACAATCGGCGCGCGCCTACCTGGCCAGCATGGCCGACCTGCTGGACGCCGGCTGCCTGGGCCAGATTCCGGAGCTCCTCGATGGCAACGCACCACATCAGCAACGCGGCTGCCTGGCCCAGGCATGGGGCGTTACCGAAGCCCTGCGAGTCTGGCGTCTGCTGCAGTGATCGCTTTTGGCGATCTCGACTTTCGACCGTACGCCAAAGACGGCACCAGTCGTTCTCAGCATCGGTCCGCCGTTACTGACGACAGGCCAAAGGAGTGCGAAGACCGGCCCGACCGCGGACCGTTTCTGGGCGTAAAAGGCGCGAGGCGCCATCCCAAACGCTCGCAAAGTGAGCGAGGCCGAAGGACCGGAGCCCGGCTGGCGGTTGCGACGGACGTCGCGAGGAGCATGACCCGCTGTAACAACTCAGACCCGCCTCGACCGGTGGGATTGAGGCACTCCGAACCGTGGTCGCCGACCTACCGGTCTTCTGTCCCCCGGTCTTGCTGATCCAACACATGCCCGCTCACTTCACCACCGCCTTCGCTGCTCGCCTGAACGAGACCTGCTCCCTGCGGGTCCTGGAAGCCGCAGGTGGTGAGGAGCTCCAGCCAGGCCATGCCTACCTGACGCCAGGCGATTATCATCTGCTGCTGCGCCGACACGGCTCCGGCTACCGACTGGCTTTGGACCAAGGCCCCCGGGCCCACTTCCAGCGTCCGGCCCTGGACACCACCTTCGGTTGTGTTGCCGACCTGGTCGATCCACAGGCCATCGGAGTGATCTGCACTGGCATGGGCAAGGACGGTGCTGATGGCCTGTTGGCCATGCGTCAGGCCGGTGCCCGGAGCCTGGGCCAGGATGAAGCGAGCTGTGTGGTTTACGGCATGCCAAAAGCCGCGTATGATAATGGCGCAGTCGAACGTCAAGTCGCCATCGGCAAGATGGCAGAAGCGATCGGTCAGTTGGTGCGCGAGAGGAGTCGTACCACCGCGCCAGGAAGGAGTCAGTCGTGAATCAGCAAGCCTTCGATCAGGAACTTCTGAACGAAATCTACGATATGGATCCCGATACCTACCGCGAGGTGATCGACTCCTTTTGTTCCAACTGGCCAGAATACCTGGAGCTGATCCGCGCAGCTCATGCCGATGGCGATGGCGATCGCCTGATGCGTGCTGCCCACAAAGTCAAAGGCAGTAGCCGCACCCTGGGTCTGGTCGCTCTGGGCGAAACCTGCCAGAACCTGGAAACCCAAGCCCGTTCCGGTGATCTGTCCACGTGCGGCGGGCTGTTGCAATTGCTGCAAGAACGCGGCAACGCCGCCTGCATCTGGCTGGTTAAAATCAGCGACCGATAATACTGCCGGCGGCGTGTCGCTGATCACCGCCCAAACGTCCCCCACCTGTCCAACACAAAAAAAATCCCGACCATACGATCAGGGGATTTTTCTGGCTCAGATCGGCTTGCCGATCTGTCGAAGGCTTAGGGTGCGGAAAGCAATAAACATTACAGATCGCGCAGAGATTTTGTCGATCCTTCAAGGCGCGAAGAGT
>CAYONM010000128.1:0-10845 GCA_964405325.1 uncultured candidatus Brocadiaceae bacterium
GTCCTCGGAAAACCACACCGAACCGCTGTGATGCCGGCGGGCCAGGATCAGATCCGGTTTTTGCCAGCACACCGTGCCCCAGCTCCAGCCGTAATTCAGCAGTTTCCGATCGCTGTCGGTGAGACGGACGATGGGGCTCCAGGTGGCGCCACTGTCCACGCTGAGGCCACCTTGGCAGGGCACGTCGTGCGGGTCGCGGGTGAAGGCGGCCAGTTTGCCGCCGGCCGGCGCACGGGGTAGCTACTCCTCCCCAATCCCGCCATCGCCTCATGGTGTCACTCACAAAGGCGCGGAGAACATGGAGCAAGAGCCCAGAAAGCAGCTTTTTTCTCTGTGTCTTCGTGCCTCTGTGAGAGACAATCAGGTCCTATGGTTTGAAAGGGAAGTGGGCCTACTGGTAAGGAGGCCTCCTCTTGGAGCAATGAGCGCCTGCCGACCTCAGAGCTTTGACTCGCCCTGAGGCCTGAGCTCCACCCGCCATTGTCTGTCTGCCGAGGGGTTTACGCTCGCGTATACGGAGGATTGGTCCATGGCCTGTCATCGCATCGGCTTCGTCAGCACCCGCTTTGCTGGTACTGACGGCGTCAGTCTGGAGGCTCAGAAATGGGCGGATGTCTATCAGGAACTGGCTTGCGAGGTGTTCTGGTATGGCGGCGTGCTCGATCGGGATCCTGCGAGGAGTATGCTGGTGCCCGAGGCATTTTTTGGCCATGACGAATGTCAGTGGATCAACGAACAGGTTTGGGGGGTGCATACCCGCTCGGAGGATGTGACTCAACGTATCGTGTTCTACAGCCAACGATTGAAGGAGACTCTTTACGAGTTTGTCAATCGTTTCAGTCTTGACTCCTTGGTTGTCGAGAATGCGCTCTGTATACCGATGAATATTCCCTTGGGTGTGGCCCTGACCAGTTTCCTGACCGAAACCAATATGTCGGCGGTCGGGCATCATCACGACTTCTACTGGGAGCGCGATCGCTTCAAGCGCAATGCTATTTCCGATTACCTGGGCATGGCTTTTCCGCCGGTGTTGCCAGCGATGCAACATGTCGTGATCAATACCCTGGCCCGTCTGGACTTGGCTGCTCGGCGTGGGGTACCATCGACGGTGGTGCCGAATGTGCATAATTTCGAGCAGGAAGCGCCATCCCAGGATGAGTATCTGGATGACATGAAGATCGATCTCGGTTTCAACAACGATGATGTCATCATCTTGCAGCCGACTCGAGTGATTCCGCGTAAGGGTATTCCGCATTCCATCGCTCTGGTCGAGGAGCTCGCTATTCCAAACGCCAAGCTGGTGGTCAGTCACAAGACCGGCGACGAAGGCGTGGCCTACAAACAGTTTCTGCAGACCATGGCCGAACGGCGTGGGGTGGAGTTGGTGTTTATCGACGAGCGCATCGACGAGTTCCGCCGTCGCGATGAGCAGGGCCGGAAGATCTATTCACTGGGCGATGCCTATCACATTGCCGATTTCGTCACCTACCCTTCTATCTACGAGGGCTTCGGCAATGCCTTGCTGGAGACCATTTATTATCGCAAACCGTTTTTGATCAATCGCTACACGACCTTTGTTGAGGATATCGAGCCCTGTGGCCTGCGGGCGGTGGTGATCGACCAGTTCATCACCGATGAAGCGGCGCAGGAGGCGCGACGCTGTATCTTGGATAAAGCTTACGCCGCTGACCTGTGCGAGCACAACTACCAGGTGGCGTTGGAACACTTCAGCTACAAGCCCTTGCGGATCAAACTGAAGTATCTGCTGGATACGCAGACGCTTTTTTGATCGCCATGCTGCCATAGTCCCAGGAGCCGGAATTGTTTTCGTCGGTTTCCGGCTCGATCAGATAGCCGGCCAGGGCGATGGCGGTGGCGGTGAGCAGCAGCGCAGCCGATATCAAACGTGGCCACAGGGGCAGGCGTCGCCACAGCAGCGGCAGGGCCGCTAGGCCCAGTATCAGGCCGGCCCACCACGGCGCGCTGCGCAACCAGAAGCCGGCGTTCGGATCAGACGCGAAGGTCATGATGGCGTTGGTGGCCAGGATCAACGAGAACGTCAGCAGCAGACGCAGTGACCAGGCCAGGGACTGGTGTTGTTGACGATAACACAACACCCCAGCGGCAATCAGGGGCGGCAGTCCCATCAATCCGACTGCCTGCAAGTGGCAGTGCCGAGAATGCCGTCGATCCGTCGGGATTCTGCACGGTGATCGTTCCGGAGCAGGAGAAATAGGGCTTTTCCGCTCCAAACCGTGCGACTGGGCCTATAGCACGCAGTCCGGCAGTTGTTCCAGCGAGGTCAGGATCAGGTCTGGCTCGTTCGCATGGGCTTCGGCGTGCTGCTCGCGCAGGCGCAGCGAGCGCCGATCGCCAGCGAACAGGGCTGTGCGCATGCCGGCTTGGCTGGCCGGCAGGATGTCATTCAGCTTGTCATTGCCGACGTACAGGCATTGCCGTGGCTCGATGTTCCGTTCGGCCAAGGCGGCGACCGCCTGATCATAGAGCCAGCGGTCCGGTTTGGCCCGGCGATGGGCGTAGGAATACCAGCGTAGTTCCGGGTCGAAACCGAGTTCGGTCAAGCCGGCCAGGAACAGGGCCGGAAACAGCAAGGACGTGTAGAACTGTGCATTGGAGACGATGCCCATACCCACATCGGCATCGCGCAGTCGGGCCAGCACCTGCTGCGAACCGGGCATGGGCCAGACCGGGTTGGTCAACAATTCGTACTGCAAGGCCACGATCGGCAGTTGTTCGTCTGTGGGGAGGCGATCGATCTGGCCACGTTCGTGCAAGTTTTGGCAGCAGCTACGCCAGCACAGCCGGATATCCACCTCGGGCACCGGGTGGCCCAGCTCTCGGGCTTCCTGTTGGTGCTGGTGGATCGCCTCGATCAGCACGCGCGCTGCGGCATCCGCATTGCCGGTCAGGGTGATGTCGACCGCCTGCAGAGCGGCGATCATGGCGCTACCCTCGGATATTTCGTCGGCGATGGAAATGTCGCCAGAGGCGGAGATCACCAGGGTGCCGTAGACATCCCAGACGACCACACGGATATCGGGTAACGGCTGCAGTCGCGGTTCCAGGCCGGTTGGCTGGGCGTCCAACTCCTGACTGTGTTGCCGGATGATGTCGAGCTGATCCATGGGTGAGGAGTGTAGGCGGGAAACCCGCCAGCCAAGGGGCGGGAGCAACGGGATGCCGGCCAGCAGGAAGGATGCCGGTGCGCAGGCGGGACGCCTGCGCACCGGCGTCTGCTCCTGCGCACCGGCGTCCGGTCTTGTTTGCTGGGGCTTATCTGGCCGCTTGCCGATTCGCCATGAAATACAGCACTGGCACCGCCATGCGTGATATCAGCAGGCTGGCGATTTCGCCGAAGATCAGGCTGATTGCCAGGCCCTGGAAAATCGGGTCCATCAAAATCACTCCGGCGCCAACCATCACCGCGGCAGCGGTCAGCAGCATGGGGCGGAAGCGGACTGCGCCGGCATCGATGACTGCTTCATCCAAAGGCATGCCCTCGCGCAGGCGTAGATCGATGAAGTCCACCAGGATGATGCTGTTGCGTACCACAATGCCGGCACCGGCCATGAAGCCGATCATGCTGGTGGCGGTGAAAAAGGCACCCATGCCGGCGTGGGCTGGCAAAATGCCCACCAGACTGAAAGGGATGGCGCTCATGACGACGATGGGTGTCATAAAACTCTTGAACCAGCCGACCATCAACAGGTAGATCAAAATGCAGACCATGCCGAAGGCGATTCCCAGATCCCGGAAGACTTCGATGGTGATTTGCCATTCGCCATCCCATTTGATGGCCGGTTCCAGGTTGTTGGTCGGCAGGCTGGCATTGTACAGGTCGATGTGCTCTTTGTTGCCGCCAAAATCGCTGCCTTTGAGCTTGGCCAGCTCTTGGTTGATTTCCAGGATCGCGTAGATGGGGCTTTCAATCGTGCCGGCGACATCGGCCGTGACATAGGTGACCGGCATCAGGTTCTTGTGATAGATGCTCTGATCCAGGGTTTCGCGACGGACCTGGACCAATTCCCGGAGCGGAACCAATTGCGGACCGTGGTTTGACTGTGCATGCAGGCGCAGACCAAGGATGTCGTCGACCGAGCTTCTTTGAGCGCGCGGCAGTTCCAGACGGATGGGGACGTCTTCTTTTTCCAGGGCCTGGTGCAGCAAACCAACCTGGGTGCCGCCCACGGCCACTTCCAGGGTGGTGGCGATGGTTGTTGCCGGGATACCATGCAGGGCTGCTTTTTCCTTGTCGATGACGAAACGCACCTGCTCCTGCGGTGCTTCCACGTACCAATCCACATCAACCACGCCATCGGTGCTTTCGAAGATATCTTTCACCGCACTGGCCAGGGCGATCCGCTGTTCCTGGTCGGGGGCGTAGATTTCTGCCACCAGCGTCTGTAATACGGGGGGGCCGGGTGGCACCTCGGCTACGGCGATGTTGGCGCCGTAGCGATCGGCGATGGCCTTCAATTCCGGTCGCACGCGCCCGGCGATGGCATGGCTTTGCGCGGCGCGATCGTGCTTGGGCTTGAGGTTGACCTGTATATCCGCCACCGGCGCACCGGATCGCATGAAATAATGTCGGACCAGGCCATTGAAATTGAACGGTGCCGCGGTGCCGACGTAGACCTGGTAATTTTCTAGTTCAGGTTCATCGCGCAGACTGGCGGCCAATTCGCGAGTGACTCGCGCGGTCTGCTCCAGAGAAGAACCCTCGGGCATGTTGACGATCACCTGGAATTCCGACTTGTTGTCGAAGGGCAGCATTTTCACCTGCACCAGCTTGGCCGGGACCAAGGCCATGGCGACCAATAGCAGCAGGCTGATCAGGCCCAAAAAGACCCAGCGCCAGATGGTCGAATGGATCAGGTGGCCCATGAACCAGCGATAACTGGTGGTAAACCATCCTTCGCCTTGCTCGTGTGGGTTGGCAGGTTGGTTGGCATTTGGCCCATGTCGTTTCAGTACATGCAGTGCGGCCCAGGGGGTGACCATGAACGCGACGATCAGGCTGAAGAACATGGCCGCGGAGGCGCCGATGGGAATCGGTCGCATATAGGGCCCCATCAAGCCGCCGACGGTGGCCATGGGCAAGATGGCCGCAATGACCGCCCAGGTGGCGAGGATGGTCGGATTGCCGACCTCGGCCGTGGCGTGCACGGCGATTTGTGCCAGGCTCTTACTTTGGCTTTCTGGCAAGTGTCGGTGTCTGACAATATTCTCCACCACCACGATGGCGTCGTCCACCAGGATGCCGATGCTGAAGATCAGCGCAAATAAGGTGATGCGATTCAAGGTGTAGCCGTACAGGTAGAACACCAACAGGGTCAGGGCCAGGGTGGTGGGAATGGCCACCAATACGATCAGGCTCTCGCGCCAGCCGAGCATGAGCATGATCAGCAGACTCACCGAGATGATGGCGATACCCATGTGGAACAGCAGCTCGTTAGATTTTTCAGCCGCGGTATCGCCGTAATGGCGGGTAACGCTGAGCTCGCAGTTGTCGGGAATCAATTGTCCGCGGAGGGTGCTGACCTTCTGCAGTACCTCCTCGGCCACGGTGATGGCGTTGGTGCCCGGTCGTTTGGCCACCGACAGGGTGACTGCCGCTTGGTCGCTGGTTTTCGGGCTGCCGTAGAAGACGTAGCTGTCGACGTCCGCCGGACCGTCGCGGATCTCGGCGACATCGCGTAGGGCGACCGGTGCCCCCTGGAACACGCCGACCACGGCGTTGCCGACTTCCTCGGCGGTATGGAAGAAGCCGCCGGATTCGATGCGAATGGTCTTGTTGTCGGCAATCAGGTTGCCAGCGTGGTATTGGGCGTTGGCGGCTTGGAGGACGGGAATCAGCGCCGCTGGCGAGAGCTGATGCGCAGCCAGGCGCACCGGATCGAGCTCGACCCGGATCTGCCGATTGACGCCACCGATGATGCTGGTCTCGGCGACATCGGGCACCTGCTTGATGGCATTTTCCATTTCCGCGGCGAGGCGCCGCAGGTGATAATGATCGAGCTCGTCCGAATGCAGGGTCAGCGCCAGGATCGACACATCATCGATGGTTTTCAGTTTGACCAGGGGCATGCTGACGCCCTGAGGGATGATGTCGAAATTCGCCTGCAATTTCGAGTGCAGATTGACCAGGGCGCGCTCGTTGTCCTCGCCCACTTCGAAGCGGACAATGGTCATGGCGCGGCCAGGCATGGCAGTGGAATAGACGTATTCGACGCCGTCGATCTCCCACAGCAGCTGTTCCATGGGGCGGATTACCCGTTGCTGCACTTCCGAAGCCGAGGAGCCGGGCATGGCCACCAGCACGTCGATCATCGGCACCTTGATCTGCGGCTCTTCTTCCCGCGGCAGCATGATGACGGAGAACAAGCCCAGCAGAATGGAGGCGATGACCACCAGCGGTGTCAATTTCGATTGGATGAACGAGCCGGCCAGGCTGCCGGCGAAGCCTTCGTGTTCAGTCGACATGTGCATCTCCCGCCAGCGCTTGACCGTCAACCAGGTTGCGGTCGGGGCTGCGCAGGATTTGTTCGCCGACATCCAGGCCGGAAAGGATTTCCACCTGACCCGTATCAATGCGACCGCTGCGGACCAGTCGCATGTGTGCCTGGCCTTCGTTGGCGACAAAGACCACCTGCAATTGGCCGCGTTGTTGCAGCGCGGTGGTGGGGATGCGGATCGAGTTCCGCTCGCCGACCGGCACCCGCAGCCGAGCGAAGCGGCCGATGCGCAGGACCGGATGTGGTTCCAGGTCCACCTTGATCAGTACCGTACGGCTCATGGGATCGGCGGTCGGCCCGATTTCTGCAACGGTGCCGCTGATGGCCTGTTCTTCGATGCTGGCTTGCAGCGATTCTCCCACGCTCAGATGGTCGATCACCCGTTCCGGGACGTTGGCTTGGAGCCGCAGTTGTTTGGGTGACGCCAGGGTGAGGAGGGGCTGGCCGGGCATGGCCAGATCGCCAGCGTCAGCCTGCTTGGCGGTGATTACGCCAGCGAAGGGGGCGGCGATGGTGGTGTAGTTCAGCATGGCAGTGGCTTCGGCCACGGCTTCGCGAGCGATATCCGCCTGAGTGGCGACATTTTCGTATTCGCGCTGGGTCACGGCGCCATCGGACAGCAATTGTTTAAAGCGAGCCAGTTCCCGCTCAGCCTGATCTCGGCTGGCTTCGGCCTGCCGCAGCTTGGCCTGCACCTCCTTGGCATCGATGCGGATCAGCGGATCGCCTGCGGCAACCTGGTCGCCAAGGTTCACCAGCAGTGTGGCGATGGTGCCCGGCAGTTGGGCAGCAATGTCGGCCTGTTGTCGGGAAATGATTGTGCCGACCACCTCTTCGGCGATGGGCACCGTCTGGCTCTGGACTAGCAGCAACTCGGCCTGGATCGGCGGACCCGGCTGGTGCGGCGCGGCGGGGAAGTGGGAGGCCTGATGCGCAGTGCATCCGGCCAATAGAAGGATGGGGAGTAGTCGGGTCATGGGGTGGTCCTTGTCGTCAGTATTATTATTTTTTGTTACACAGCAGGCACAAAGGCAGGGAAGGATTGTTTTGTCCTGTTTGGCGGGAATCGGTTGGGCCTTTGCTACCGGCATGGAGCTGTTGACCGGTTACTTTCGCTTCGGCATCGATTGACTCGAAGGGTCGTGTTTGTGAACAACACAGAAAGATGAGTCTCTGTGGCTTCTGTGGTCAAATGAGGAGGGGTGTGTTTGTTCCCAGAGTCTACTCGACAATAATTGGGAGGCCTTGCGCGTGGCGGAGGGTGGCGGTGGCGGCAACCACTTCGGCGGCGGCAGCGGCCAGGCGGATGCGGGCGCCGGTGCGGGCGCTTTCGGCGTCGATAATCTGCGTGGTGGTGGCCAAGCCTTCGGCGTAGCGGGCACTGACCAGTTCGACGCGTTTTGCTGCCAGGCTCAGGCCCTGTTCGGCCGCGCGCACCCGTTCTTGGGTGTTGCGCAGGTTGACGGTGGCCTCCTGCCGTTGCAGGGCGATGCGCAGTTCCGTCGCCCGGGCCTGTTGCTCGGCCATCAACATGCCGGCGCGGGCCTGGTGTACCCGGTTGCTGCTGAGTCGGCCATCCCAAACCTTCCATTCCACCTTCAGCCCAACCATCCAGCTCAAGCGCGGATCACTGTTTTCCAGTTCCAAGCCGGTGTCGGCCTGCATCTGGCCCATGGCCTGTAGGGTGGGGCGCTTACCGGCGGCGGCAGCGGCAATCTGGGCTTGGGCGCTTTCGACCCCGGCCTGGCTAGCCATCAGCTCGGCGCGGGTGGCGGCCTGGTCGGCAGCCGGGATGGGCAGTTGCGGCAACTCTGCGGCAATGGTGACCGGCTCCGAGCTGCCGAGCAGGTTGCCCAGCGCAGCTGCGGCCAGGCGTCCCATACCCTGGGTGCGGATCAACTGCTCTTCGGCCTCTTGCAGCCGGACCTGGATTTCCAGGACGTCAGCCTCCAGGGCGGTGCCCTGTTGCTGCAGGCTGCGCACCGTGGCCAGGTGGGCTTGCAGGGCATCATGCATCGCCTGGGCAGCGGCCTGCTGCTGATGAGCCTGGTACACCCGCAACCAGGTGCGGGTGGTCATCAGCGCCAAGTGGCTGGCGGTGGCCTGTTGCCCGGCCTCGGCTTGGGTGACACCGCCGCGTGCAGCATTTGCTTGGGCGCTGGCGAGACCGCCATCGTAGAGTTGGTAGCCGGCCTGCAGGCCGACGCGCAGATTATCGACGATGGGGGTATCGTTGAAATCGACCGTCGGGCTGAAGGCCTGTTGGTTCAAAATGGTGCCGAAGGCATACAGCGGGTGGTCCATGTAGCTGTAGTCGGCGCTGATGCTGATGTGCGGATGGCGAGCGGCCCCGGTCTGCGCCAGTATGGCCTGGGCCTGTCGGACACGGGCGGCGGCGATGCTGGTTTCGGGATTGTCGGTCAGGGCGCGGTCAACGGCCTGTGGCAGACTGATCGCTTCAGCGGCCGCCAGCAGGCTGGTGCCAAGCACCAGGCCAAGGCAACGAAATGCCATGGGGGATTCCTCCGATGGGGGACAGATGTGGTGGATGCTACTTGTCTTATGATGGTGATAAAGCTGACCTTGGCGGTCCCTGCTGTCGGATACGCACCAGCTCGGATCTTCGGTGCTATCGACCACCGGCTGAAGACGGCACGCCGCCGAAGACCCGACCCTACACCGAGCACCCGCCCTTGCAGCCCAGCCGGCGGAGCAGCAGCTCCGGTGGACAGAAGCCGGTCAGGGCTGACTGGATCAGGTTGAGGCCGACAAAAGCGGTGAGCAACAGCCACCACTCGCTGTGCCAATGAGCCAGGCTGACGCTCAGTAGGATCATGACGCCGGCTAGGATACGGATCAGGCTTTCACAATGCATGGGAGGCTCCTTTATTTATTCTTCTATTCCCATGTCGGAATATGTCAACAGGGGAATGTTCTGCCTGGGCAAGGCTGCCATGATCTTGTCGTCTGCTGGGGCAAGAGATCCTTCGAAACGAAATGGAAGATATGCCGATCCCGGTCCTGGTTTTCACCCGTCTGCCGCAGCCTGGGAGCAGCAAGACGCGCCTGATTCCCGCCTTGGGGCCCACAGCGGCGGCAGATCTCCAGCGGCAGATGACCGAACATCTGATGACTCGCCTCCGGCGAGCGGCCGAGCTGGACGTGGCCCAGCCGATCATCTGGTACGCTGGCGATGATGCCGCCGCCATGCGCCGTTGGCTGGGTGAGGAATGGGCCTACCGGCAGCAGGTCGGCAGTGATCTGGGCCAGCGCTTGCAGCGGGCCTTTCAGGAGGTCTTTGCCACTGGGGCAGCGGCGGCACTGGTGATCGGGTGCGATGTACCCGGCATCGATCTGGACCATCTGGTCGATGCAAGGCGACAACTGGACACGCATGACGTGGTCATGGGGCCGGCCTTGGATGGCGGTTATTATTTGTTGGGCCTGTGCCAGTCGACGCCGGAGCTGTTTATCGACATGCCTTGGGGTGGGACGGAAGTGGCGGCGCTTACCCGTACCCGTTGTCGGCAGCGAGGCCTGAGTCTGGCGGAACTGCCGCCCCTGGCAGATGTGGACCGGCCGGAGGATTTGCCGGTCTGGGAAGCAGCGCGTCGGGGATGAGCATCAGCGTGGTGGTGCCGGTTCTGAATGATGAACGGTATTTGCCCGGTTTGTTGGATCATCTGGCGTACCTCGCGGAGTGGCAGCAGGTGATCGTTGTGGATGGTGGCAGCAGCGATGGCAGCGTGGCCGTGGCCCAGGCGCATGTATTGCCGAATCTGGTTCTGGCGCAAACGGGTGGTCGGCACCGGCAATTGAATGCGGTATTGTCAGCCTGCTCCGGCGATTGGATGCTGTTGGTAGCTGCGGATGTACGCTTGTCTGGTGCGGTTAAGACCGCCGTCGAATCCAATGACGGAAATCACGGGTGTCTGCGACAATATTCCAGCAGGAATTTCATGCATGGTCAGGATTGTTTCTCTTTGTGGCGGGCGCGTTGGCTCGGTGGTGCTTACATGGACCAAGCGCCGTTTTTCAGGACGGCGGCACTGCGGCGTATCGGCGGTTTCCGCTCTGTTGGACCGTATGATACCGCCGATGCCGGATATCGTCTGGGAGCGGTCGGTTTTCGGGTGGCCCCGGCGGCGGTGGTCAGCTCCTGCCGGTCCTACCAGTATGGCTGGTGGCTGGCGACCTGGGCGAATCAGCGTCACCGGTTGCGGTACTGGCGGTATCGTTTCATTTAGGTTAACTACTCAGGCCCCATGGATTCTCGGCGCTGGCCCACCCGGAGCGCGAGGCCCTGCCT
>CAYONM010000129.1:0-10755 GCA_964405325.1 uncultured candidatus Brocadiaceae bacterium
CCGTGCCGCCAAGGCCCGCGGCCTGCAGGTGTGGTGCAATCCGGCCCCCTTCGACTCGTCCGTACGCGATTGGCCACTGAGCGACATCGACACCCTGATTGTCAACGAGACCGAAGGCCGCGAGCTGTCCCAGTGCGGCAACAGCGCCGATACGGATACCATCCTGCACGCCCTGCAAGCGCTGTTGCCGCAGGCGATCATCGTCCTGACCCTGGGTGCTGATGGCGTCCACTGTGCTCAGGGCGAGCATCGGCACTTCGTGTCACCCAACGATGTACCAGTGGTCGATACCACCGCCGCCGGCGACACCTTCGTCGGTTACCTGCTGGCCCGCCATCTGGCCGGCGACGCGCTACCAGCCGCCCTGACCACCGCCAGTCGCGCTGCCGAGCTCAGCATTGGCCGCGCCGGCGCCATCCCGGCGATCCCGACCTGGCAAGAAGTCGAAAATACAATGAGCCATGCGTAATCTATCGATCAGCCCCCTGAGCCAGGCCGCCTTCCAGCAATTCGGCTGGTATCGACGCTTGCCGGAGCCGGAAGCCAATGCCATCGGCGAGCCACCGATCACCTTCTTCCGCGATCTGATTGGGCAGCCGACCGGCAGCACAGCCAGCTACAGCATCTGCCGGATGCAGCCGCGCCCACTGCTGATCGACACCATCGAACATCACAATCACTGCCATGAAGCCATGCTGCCGCTGACAGGCGACATGATCATTCACGTTGCACCGGCGGTACCGCTGGACGCACCGCCGCCGCTGAACCAGCTGCAAGCCTTCCGTTTTCCACGCCAGACCATGGTCATCCTGCGGCCCGGCGTCTGGCACCATGCCGCCTTCGCGCTCGACGATCAGCCCCTGGACGTGCTGATCGTCCTGCCCGAGCGGACCTACGCCAACGACTGCGTCTGCCGGTCATTGCCGGAAGCCGACCAGGTCATGATCCGACCGTAGACGGCGATCTTAAAAAACAAATAACGACAGGCAACCGATACCACGGGCATCGGGAAAGGAACAGTATGCCGTCCATCCGTCATCTCCGCGTCGAATCCCTGCTGCGAGCCGATGGCATCGATCGGCCCGACCCGCGTTTCAGCTGGCAGCTGCAAGACGTACCCAGTGGCCATAACCAAGAAGCCTGGCGGATCCGGGTCTGGCAACTGACACCAGAGAAGCAGCGTGTGGCCTGTTGGGATTCCGGCGAACACAACGGTACCGATTGCCACCTGATCCGCTACGCCGGCGACAAGTTGCAATCGAGTTGTCATTATATCTGGCAGGTCGGAGTGCGCATCGCCAGCGAATGGCTCAGCTCCGCCGAGGCGCGCTTTTTGACCGGCCGTCTACCCGGCTGTGACTGGCACGGATCTTGGATCGGCTGCGACCAAGGACCAACCGGCACCATCCCCGCACGGCTGCTTCGACGGGAATTCACCCTGCCATGCCGACCGGCACGTGCCGTGGTGCACTGGAGCGGACTGGGCCTGTGCGAACTCTCCTGCAACGGCCAGCGGGTGGATGATCGCTGCCTGGATCCGGCAATCAGCGACTACCGCCGCCTGATCAATTATCGCAGCGCCGATATCACCGCACTGCTGCAAGCCGGCGACAACTGCCTGGGCGCCTGGCTCGGCAATGGCCGCTTCTCCGATGCCAAAGGCCACGACAAGGCTGCCGAGACCAGCCCCCTGCGGCCACAACTGCGCCTCCACCTAACGGTGCACGGCGAGGACGGCAGCCAACTGTTGCTGGGTAGCGACGGGCAGTGGCAGCTCTGCGACAACGGCCCCATTGGCCACAACAGCGAATATACCGGCGAGCACTACGACGAGCGCCGCGAAATTCCCAACTGGAACCGGCCCGACCTGCCCCAGGTCGGACACTGGCAGCCGGCACAGGTACTGCCCGGCCCCGGCGGCGACCTGCGGGCCCAACCCATACCGGGCATTCATGTCGGCCATCGGCTGGCACCGACCCAGCTCCGGCAGCTGCAGGCCGGCATCTGGATTTTGCGCTGCCCGCATTACATCAGTGGCCGGCTGCGCCTTCGGCTACGCGGCCTGCAGCCTGGCGAGGAAGTGGTGCTGCGTTACGGCGAACGGCTGGACGAAGCCGGCCGCATCAGCCAGGACAGTTTGCGCTCGGCGATCAGCACCGACCGCTTCATTGCTGGCAGGTGTGACCAACGCGAGTGGGAGCCCCGTTTCACCATTCATGGCTTCGAGTACGTCCAGATCGAGGGGCTGCCGCAGCTGAACGAGGACGATGTCCGCATCCACGCCCTGCATGATGAACTGGCCGAAGGCGGCCGCTTCGCCTGCTCCAGCGCGGCGCTAAACCGGGTGATCGCCAACGTGCAGCGGGTGTTCATCGCCAACTATCGCAACGTGCCCCTGGATTCGCCCGCGCGCGACGAGCGCCAAGGCTGGATGGGCGATCACAATCTCCTCTCAGAAAGCGAAGCCTGCCTGTTCGACCTGGACAGCCTGTACCGCAAATGGCTGCGGGACGTGCGCGACACCCAACAGGACGATGGCAACGTCTCCGGGGTGGCACCGGCCTTCTGGCCGGTCTACCTGCCCAGCGCCACCTGGAGCGGCGCCTACGTCCAGTTCACCCTGCTGCATTATCGGCTGTACGGCGATGCCGAGTTGGTACGCGCACACTATCCGGCCCTGGTCCGCTGGATGGACTTCATCAGCGCGCAAATGGACGGCGACATCGTGCCCATCGACATGCTGGGCGACTGGTGTCCGGGGCCGGAAGCACCAGAAGTAATCCACACCATGGATCCCAGCCGCAGCACCTTGGCCGATATCATGACCACCACCTTCTTTGCCGACCAGGCACGGATGATGGCCGAGCTGGCCGCGGTAGCCGAACCCACCGCCGTCAGCCACTGGCAACAACTGGCCGCGCAGCTGAAGCGCGGCCTGAACGAACGCTTCTTCGACCCTGAACACGGCAGCTACGGCAACGGCTCAGCCACCGCCAACCTGCTCCCACTGGCCTTCGATCTGGTGCCAGCAGCCGAGCGCGAACGAGTGCTGTCGCGGCTGTTGGACCGGGTGTTCAGCAGTCAGGGCGCGGTGATCCCCACTGGCATGGTTGGCGCCAAGGTGCTGCTGCGCACCCTGTCGCGCCTGGGCCGGGCCGACGCCGCCCTGGCCATTGCCGAAAGCCAACAGTACCCGAGCTGGGGCTACATGATCCGGCATGGCGCCACCGCCATGTGGGAGCTGCTCAACGGCCACTGCGGCGATCCGGCGATGAATTCCACGGCGCAACCGATGCACGCCGGCGATGTCGTCGCCTGGGCCTTCGAAGACCTGGCCGGCCTGCGCGACGCCGCCCCGGGCTTCCGACGGGCTCGGATCGCACCAGTGTGGGTGGCCGGCCTGGAGTGGGTCGAGGCCGAACGCCACACCCCCGCCGGCCGGCTGGCCAGCCGCTGGCAACGCCGTGATGGCCGCATCGAACTGACCCTGCAGATCCCGCCCGGCATGCAGGCCGAGCTGCTGCTGCCGCAGGGCGGGCAGAGCCTGGAGCCTGGCGAACACCGCTTCGTCTTCGCCGATCCGGCGGCCACCCGCCAGATGCGGATCGCCACCCCCCAGATCCTGCCGGGCAACAGCGAGCATCCCTGGGCGTCGCAGGTGGCAGTGGCGGTCGCCTGTCCGGATCCCGAGGCCGAACTCCGGGTCACCATCGACGGCTCGCTCCCAAACCAACAATCGCCGGTGTTCCAACAGCCGATCTGGGTAACGCAGAGCAGCATCGTCCGTGCCCGGGCCTTTCGGCCAGGACGGGAACCCAGCAGCCTAGTCCAGGCTCTGATCGATCCCTACGACCCCAACGTCAACGGCACCCACTATCGCTACTACGAGCTGCCCACCGATGCCAGCCCGCACCTGCCTGATTATGCTCGCCTGTCCCCACAAGCGTGCGGGCGGCATGCCGGCTTTGACGTGCATCGCCTGGCCTGGCAGATCGATCGTCGCAAGGAGTACTGGGGAGCCAGCTTCCGGACTCGACTGCAGGTCCCACACAGCGGCGAATGGCGTTTCTTCCTGCGCTCGCACAACAGCAGCCGGTTGTGGCTGGATGGCCAACAGCTGATCGACAACGACGACCTGCACGTCTGGACCGACCGCATGGGCCGGATCCAGCTGGCCGCTGGCGACTACGAGCTACGGGTCGACTATCTGCAGCTGAGCAACGATTTCGGCCTCTTCGTCAGCTGGCAGGGCCCACAGACCCCCTTCAGCCGCATTCCCACCGGCCGACTGCGTTTTCTGGATACCCAGCAGCCTCGCCAGGTGCCGGCAGTGGCGACAAGCCCCTGAGCAGTGGAATCGCCGGCAAGCGAGGGTCGACAACACGGCCTCAGCAGCCCCTGCCCCCTTGCGATTCGGGGCGTTTGCCTAGCGTGCGGAACAATTTGCCCGCGGAGCCCCACGCCGGGGTTCTGGCGAGGCGTCTCGGAGCCAGCGAAGCATGCCCAAACGCAGTGATATCCAGAGCATCCTCATCGTCGGTTCGGGTCCGATCATCATCGGCCAGGCCTGCGAGTTCGATTACTCCGGCACCCAGGCCTGCAAGGCCCTGCGCGAGGAAGGCTTTCGCGTCATCCTGGTGAACTCCAACCCTGCCACCATCATGACCGACCCCGAGATGGCCGATGCCACCTACATCGAGCCCATCACCCCCGAGGCAGTGCGCCGGATCATCGAAAAAGAGCGCCCCGACGCCATCCTGCCGACCCTGGGCGGCCAGACCGCGCTGAACATCGGCATGGCCTTGGACGAGGACGGCACCCTGGCGGAATTCGGCGTCGAAATGATCGGCGCCAATGCCACGGTGATCAAACGCGCCGAGGATCGCGAGCAGTTCGCCGACGTGATTCGCGACCTGGATCTGGGCATGGCTCGACACAGCCGCGTGCGCAGCTGGGCAGAGGCCCTGGAAGCCAAAAAACAAATCGGCCTGCCCTGCATGATCCGCCCCAGCTTTACCATGGGCGGCACCGGCGGCGGCTTCTGCACCACGGAAGAAGAGTTCGAGACCATCGCCAAACGCGGCCTGCACCTGTCGCGCATCAATGAGATCTCGATCGAAGAATCGCTGCGCGGCTGGAAGGAATTCGAGCTGGAAGTGATGCGCGATAAGAATGACAATGTCGTTGTCATATGTAGCATCGAAAACCTCGACCCCATGGGCGTGCACACCGGTGACAGCATCACCGTGGCCCCCATCCAGACCCTGACCGACCGCGAATACCAACGCATGCGCGATGCCGCATTGCGGATCATCCGCGCCGTCGGCGTGGAGACCGGTGGCAGCAACATCCAGTTCGCCACGCATCCCGACAACGGCCGCATCGTGGTGATCGAGATGAACCCGCGCGTGTCGCGCTCCTCGGCCCTGGCCTCCAAGGCGACCGGCTTCCCAATCGCGAAATTCGCAGCCAAGCTGGCCGCCGGCTACACCCTGGACGAGCTGAAGAACGACATCACCAAGGCCACCCCTGCCTGCTTCGAGCCGACCATCGATTACGTGGTCACCAAGGTCCCACGCTTCGCCTTCGAGAAATTCCCCGATGCCGACGACCGTCTGGGCTACCAGATGAAATCCGTCGGCGAGGTGATGGCGATCGGTCGGACCATGAAGGAAAGCCTGCAGAAGGCGCTGCGCGGCCTGGAAACCGGCCACACTGGCCTGGGGCCCAAAAACGCCAAGGATTTCCCCGAGGATGGCGCCAAAGACCGCCTGCTGGAACGCATCAGCACGGCCAAGGACGACCGTATCTTCAAAGTTCGGCAGGCCTTTTTGGCCGGGGCCACGGTGGAAGAGGCCCACAACGCCAGCAAGATCGACCCCTGGTTCCTGCGGCACATCTTTGAGATCGTCCAACACGAAAGCCGGCTGGCCAAATTGGATCTCCAGAGCATCGATGCCGAACAGATGCGCCTGGCCAAGCGTAACGGTTTTTCCGACAAGCAGCTTGCCATTCTATGGGGCGCCAAAGAAGAAGTCGTGCGCCTGAAACGCTGGCAGTTCGGGGTGCGCCCGGTGTTCAAGCTGGTCGACACCTGTGCCGCCGAGTTTGAAGCGATCACGCCGTATTACTACTCCACCTACGAGCAGGAATGCGAAGCGCGGGTGACGCCAAAGAAGAAGATCATGATCCTCGGCGGTGGTCCCAACCGCATCGGCCAGGGCATCGAATTCGACTACTGCTGCTGCCACGCGGCCATGGCTTTGGACGAGGCCGGTATCGAGACCATCATGGTCAACTCCAACCCCGAGACCGTGTCCACCGATTACGACACCTCCGACCATCTGTTTTTCGAGCCCCTGACGACCGAAGATGTGCTCGAGATCCACGAACGCATGCAGCCAGCCGGGGTGATCGTGCAGTTCGGCGGTCAAACGCCGCTGAATCTGGCCCTGGCCCTGGAAGCCGCTGGCGTGCCCATAATCGGCACCAGCCCAGACAACATCGACAAAGCCGGCGACCGCGAGCGCTTCAAGACCACGCTGGAGGAGTTGGCGCTGCAGCAGCCGGCCAACGGCATCGCCCGCAGCTACGAAGAAGCCCTGGTCCAGGCCGATCGCATCGGCTACCCCGTGGTGGTGCGGCCCAGCTTCGTCCTGGGTGGTCGGGCGATGGAAATCGTCTATACCCTCCGAGACCTGGAACAGTACATGAAGCACGCTGTGGAAGTGAATCCCGGCGCGCCGATCCTGATCGACAAATTCCTGGAAGCCGCCACCGAGGTGGATGTGGACGCGCTCTGCGATGGCACGGACGTGGTCATCGGCGGCATGCTGGAGCACATCGAGGAATGCGGTATCCACTCCGGCGACTCGGCCTGCGTGATCCCCGCCTACTCACTCTCGGATCGCATCCTCGACCGCATGCGCAAGATCACCGCCGCCCTGGCGCTGGCTTTGGACGTGCGCGGCCTGATGAACGTACAGTTTGCCGTGCGGCACGAAGAAGTCTACCTGATCGAGGTCAACCCCCGCGCCTCGCGCACGGTGCCCTTCGTCTCCAAGGCCACGGGGCTGCCCTTGGCCAAGATCGCCGCCTGGGTGCAAGCCGGTGCCACCCTGCAGCAACTGGGCGTCCAGGACCAATCACGGCCGAAGCATTTCTCGGTCAAGGAATCGGTGTTGCCGTTCAATAAATTCCCCGGCCAAGATACCATTCTTGGCCCGGAAATGCGCTCCACCGGCGAAGTGATGGGCACCGGCACCAGCTTCGGCGAGGCCTTCTACAAGGCGCAGCTGTCGGCCGGCAACACCATCGACCGCCAGGGCAGCGTGTTCATCTCTGTCCGCGACAACGACAAGCGTCAGGTCATCAGCCTGGCCCGCGCCGTTGCCGACCTGGGCTACCAGATCTTCACCACCGCCGGAACCGGCCAGGTGCTGGCACGCAACGACATCGCCTGCACCGTGATCGACAAGATCCAAAACGGTGGTGAAAATATCCTGGAGCACCTGGACGAGCTGGCCTTCGCCATCAACACGCCCAACCATCGCGGCGCCCGTTACGACGAATCGAAGATCCGTTCCGCCTGTGCCGTGAAGGGCATCGCCCACTTTACCACCCTGGCCTCGGCCGATGCCCTGCTGGGTGCGATCCGCACCGAAAAGCATCGCACCTACCAAGTACGCTCGCTGCAGGATCTGCTGCAGCAGGCCAAGCTGGTCACGCCCTCACTCGGGTAAGCCCGACCTTTGTATGCTGCTGAAAAAAACCGCTCGGAAACGAGCGGTTTTTTTCAGCGCATTTCGACACCGTGTTCTGTCGGGATCTCCTCGACCACAGGAAACGCGCAGTCATCAAAATCCGGCGGCGACAGCCGAGGCCTGATCTTATTGGACAAACCCCAGGGCTCGCGCGGGATCATCATGAAGGTCTGGCAGACGCCATCATCGTTCTCATCATGATACCCGGCGATGGCCCAATTGCCGGCCGGCAGGTCGCTGATCACAAAACGCGTCTCCGGCAGGGTATGCACCTGCCGGACGATCCGCCAGGCCTTGTCCGGAGTCGGAAAGCTGTCGGCATCGTTGAACAGCGCGATCTGGATAGTGCCCTCCGCCACCCCCTGGCTGGTCACCACCACCTGAAGTTGGGCGGCGGGCAGGCAGGTGGCGAGGAACAGCAGGACCATGAGGCGCATGCCGGCATGATCAGGGCCTCAGCCGACTTCGCAAGACAGCTGAACGTTCAGCCGACCATCGCTGGCCAGCCCGGTCGGTCGACCTGCCATGGATCCTGGCCGCCATGACCGGCATGGTCGCCGCCGATCCCTACCTGGAACGCTTCGTCGCCCGTCTGGTTCAGGTCAGCCGCGGCCGCGCCTTCCGCGCGACGCTGTCAGACCTGGGCAGCCAGGTGCTGAGCCAGATCTATGGCAGACGGTGATAATCCCGAAAACGGGCCTGGATCGCGGCATTGCCCGCCGGAAATGCCAAGCGCATGAATTCTGCCGGCGTCACCCAGCGCAACGTGGTGCTGGCCATGGGCTTGGCGCAACCCGGATCGAACAGGCGACAACGATAGACGTGGAATTGCAGCAGCCGGTCCGGATAGCGGAAGAAATAATCAACAAAGGGCCGGGCAGCGAGCAATTCGACATCCAGTTCTTCGCGTAATTCCCGCGCCAAGGCGACCCTGTCGTCCTCGCCCACGTCACGTTTGCCACCAGGCAATTCCCAAAAACCACCCTGATGTTTATCCGGTGGCCGCCGTGCCACCAGATAGCGACCGTCGTGATGGATCAGACCCAGCACGATATGCTGCCGATGTTCGCCGGCGGCTGGCGGCGCCTCGCCGTAACGCTGCCGCCGGCTGGCGACCTTCAAAGGATTGGCGCTGGCCAACAGAGCGGCATCGTCGTTTTTGCGAACACAGCGACGCGCCCAGGGGCAGCGCTCGCAGTACACTGCCTTGGCGGTGCAGATGGTGGCACCCAATTCCATCAGGGCATTGTTGTAGGCGATTGGATCGGCCTGGGACAATTCCGCCTGCGCGTGCTGCCAGATGGCTTTTTTATCCACCGGCAGGCGCAAACCATCGCGCCGGGCATAGACCCGCGCGACATTGGTATCGACCACCGCTTCCGGCTGACCAAAGGCGAAGCAGGCCACCGCCGCCGCCGTATAGGGACCGATGCCGGGCAATTGCTGTAATTCGACCGCGGTTTTCGGCCAGGCATCCTGTTCCAGCACCTGCCGACAGGCCGCCTGCAGGCGATCGGCCCGACTGGGATAGCCGAGGCCTTTCCATAACCGATGCAGCGTATCGGCATCGGCCGCGGCCAGCGCCGCGGCATCGGGAAATCGAGCCAGGAAACACTCGAAAAAGGGGATGACCCGTTCTGCCTGGGTCTGCTGCAGCATCACCTCCGAGACCATGATCCGGTAGGGATCACGGATCTGCCGCCAGGGCAATGACCGTCGATGCTGCTCGTACCAGGCCAGAAGCTGTTGCTGTCGTGTCATGCCGAAACGCGTTACTCCACCGGGCAATCGAAGCGGACCCGCTCCATGCCGACACAACGTCCGCGCTCGATCTGGATCACCACGCCATTCAAACGCGGATCCTTGGTGGCGACATTGAACATGCGTTGCTGGCAGGTGGACAAGGCCTCGACCACCGGCTCGATCTTACGCCCGATAATGGAATGGTGCGGCCCGCACATACCGATATCAGTAATAAAGCCCGTCCCCTTCGGCAAAATCTGTTCATCAGCGGTGGGGACATGGGTATGGGTGCCAAAAACCGCCGTCACCCGGCCATCGAGAAAATAGCCCATGGCGGCTTTTTCGCTGGTCGCCTCGGCGTGCATGTCGACCACGATCAGCGGGCAATCGGCCACGGCCGCCAAGGCACACTCCGCCAGCCGAAACGGATTATCGCAGGCGCGGGTGAAGACCTGTCCCATCAGATTGATCACGCCCAGCCGAGTTTCGCCCAGCGCATAACTGCCCCAACCCTGACCGGGACCACCATCGGGGAAATTCGCCGGTCGCAGGATGCGCGGATCCTCACAGCACGTGATGAAATCATTGCGTTTCCAGGCGTGATCACCGGAGGTCAGCACATCGCAACCCGATGCCAACAGCAGCTTGGCCGCCGCCGGTGTGACCCCAGAACCATCGACCGCATTCTCGGCATTGCAGATGACGAAATCGATCGCCAACTGCCGCCGCCAATCACGCAGATGCCGCTTGATGCCCTGCATGCCCGGCTTGCCGACCACATCGCCCAGACAGAGAATTCGATACGTTTCGCTCATGACTGGCACAGCCTATCGCATCCGCCCCCCATGCCAGATTGCACCGCCAGCACGGTCGACAGGCTCGTCGCATGCGCTACGCCATCCACCAGCCCGTCGACCTGCTTTCGGAACTCTGCCAGCGGCTGCAGCCAGCCCTTGGCGATGCCAAGCAAGGAACCAGCGACTACATGGGCGGGCCCTATGCCCGTTTCGCCCGTGCCAGCATCCGTTGCAACCGCGATCCCATTGCCGGCGCCTGCTATGACGAACGTTTTCCGCCTGAAGCCCTGCTGCTGGAATTCGACGCCGAACCGGGCGATGAAGTGCTGAAACGCATCAGTTCCATTTTTCGCGAGCACAGTATCCCCTTTCGCTTCGTTGACGACAGCCCAGAGGACTAGCCCGGATCCCTCATGAGCAATCTGCTGCAAAGCCGTATCGCACTGCCATTA
>CAYONM010000130.1:0-10685 GCA_964405325.1 uncultured candidatus Brocadiaceae bacterium
GCGCGATCTGCTACCTTTATTTCTTTCCGCACCCTAAGAGCAAAAACCGGGCGCCAACCGATACGATTGAACCAGTTGGTTCCGGGCGGCGCCCGGTTTGTAAGCTCAGTCACCTCCTTGCCTCGCCCACGCAGACTTCAATTCGACGCCGCGAAGCCACCTTGGGTTCACTGCATTTCGCGCTGTGTCCGTCGTGCCTTCCTGTGCGGTTCTGATCACAACGGCAACGATCTTGAGCATCGCAAGCAGTGGATTGAGCAACGTTTACGCCTGCTGGCGCAACAGGCGGCTTGTGACGTTAGCTCGGGCGCGTTCTGGGAGGGACGCTTCAAATCGGTGCCTCTCCTGGATCAGGCAGCGCTGATTGCCTGCATGGCTTATGTCGATCTGAATCCGATCCGGGCCAAGGTCGCCGATCGACCTCCAATAATTCACTGGGATCTGAATACAGTCGCGGAACCTTCCGTTGATCCGTCCAGAAGTCGTAAGCGTTGGCGCTGCAATAATATCTGCATGGCAACTATCAGTAAGCAACTATCAGTAACTGCAACTATCAGTAACTGCCCGTGCGGCGACATCGATGAACTGCTGCCACGCGAACCGTCAGGCCGGATAGGTCCGTCGATGCAGATGGTCGCGATGACAATTGACCAGGGGCATCACCGGACAGCCGCCGAGACAGGCGGAGCGTTTGCCGCAGTCCGTACAGCTGGGAGAACCCCGGTGGTTGGCGATGCCGGCGCGGAAGCGTTCGGCGGCGTGATCGCGCCATATGTCGCGCAGATGGCGGTCACGCAGATTGCCCAAGGGAATCTGGGTGGTGAAGGTGCAGGGAATGACCTCCAGCGCGGTCGAGACCCCGACCGAGCCACGGGTGGCCGAGCAGCCTTCGAGGTTGCTGGCCTGGGCGAAGGCGCTGGCCTCCTCGACGCCGGCGATACCCGGGGTCAGGCAGCAGTCGTAGCCGACCCGCATGCGGCCGTGGAGGCGGTCGAAGGCACCCTTGAGGGCGGCGGTCACTCGTGGTGCCGGGAGGCTGCCCAGGCCGATCCCGGCCTGGGCCCCGCGTCCCACCTGCTTGTAGGCGAGGAAGATCACTCCGTAGAGGTGCTCCTGTTTTGCGCAGAAGGCGGTGATCTCATCGAGTTGCTCGAGGTTGGCGGCCGAGACGACGATCTGCAGCACGGTCGGCACGCGGGCGGCCTTGAGGGTGGCGAGGGCCTGGAGAAAACGCTGCCAGCCGCTGTGCCGCCAGCGGTCGTAGTGTTCGCCGATGCCCTCCAAACTGAGGCCGACCGCACCGCAGTGGCGCTTGAGTGCTCGTACCAGACGCGGGTCGTCGAGTTGGGTGCCGCCGGTGGTCAGGTTGGGCACGAGGCCGCGCTGACGACAGTAGGCCAACAGCTCGACGATCTGCGGATGCTGCAAGGGCTCGCCGCCGCCGATGGCGATCTGGCAGACGCCGCAGTCGGCGCATTGATCGACCACCCGCACCAGATCCTCCCAGGGCACATGCTCGCCGGAGCGCCCTGAGGAGGCATAGCAGTGCGGGCAGCCCATGTCGCAGCGGTCGGTGATCTGGAAATCGACCAGACTGGGCAGGCTCAGGCTGGGCACCTCGACCAAGCTCTCCCAGTTGCCCGGGTCGATCTCACGCGCGCAGCGCAGGCGATGCCAGCCGAGTTGCGCGCGCAGGCGCCGCGCAAAGGCCCGTTTCTCGCCGCGCCAGAAAATGCCTCGTCCGCACAGCAGCTCGCGGGCCACCCCGTAGCCCTCGTGGTCGAGTTCGAGCTGGGTGCCATCAAGCGGATCCCAGACGATGCCGCCGAAGGGCTCGCGGCGCAGGAGATACGACGGAGCCAGGGCGGGGTCAGTCATCGTCGTCCTCGCGGGCGCGATGGCGAGCCCAGGCCCGGCGGAGGATCCGTTCCAGGGCGAAGATGCCGAGCAGGGCCAGGAGCAGGCCACCGATGGCGAGCAGGTTTTCGGCCAGGAAGGACGGTGGCGGTTCGGGTTCGCGATCGGAGGTCGGGGTGGCGGCATTTTCCTCGGTGGCATCCTGCTCGTCGTCCTCCTTTGGCGGCAGGCCGAACTTCTCTGGATTCTCGCGTATCATCTGGCTGATATCCGACCACTCCGAGGAGGCCGAACTGTTGGTGGTGAAGCCGAGGTGGCGGCGCAGAATCTTCATGTTGGGAGCCTCCACGGAGCGCCGCGCAGGGCGAGCGAAACCCGCGCTCCGGGTTGCCAGTCGTGCGGGCTGAGCAGGGTGGCCACGATCGCCGGTCCGCTCTGGCAGCGGATGTGGGCTTGGCTGGTGGCACCGAGATGGCGTAGTTCCTCGATACTGGCCTGATCGCCCGGCTGCAGGAGGATCTGCTCCGGGCGAAGGAGCAGGGTCTCGTTGTCGTCGTAGGGCGGCAGGTCAGGGAAGAGCCGGGCGACTTGGCGCGCGTCGAGCAGGTTGACCGTGCCGGTGAAGCGTGCGGCCCAGCGGCTGGGCGGGTGGCGATAGAGGGTTTCCGGATGGTCATCGGCGACGATGTGCCCGTGATCGATCAACAGCCAGCGATTGGCGAAGAGGGCCGCTTCGTGGCGGTCGTGGGTGGCCAGCAGGGCGGCGATGCCGAAACGGCGCAGCAGTTCGCGCAGCTCGTGGTACAGTTCCTCCTTGCGCATCTGGTCGAGGTTGCTGAAGGGTTCGTCCAGCAATAGCAGGCGCGGGCGGCGGCAGAGGGTGCGGGCCAGGGCGACCCGCTGCTGCTCGCCACCGGAAAGGCTGTGCACCGAGCGCCGCAGCAGAGGTTCCAGACTGAGCAAGGCCGTCGCCTGCTCCAGGCGCTCCCGGCGCTCGGCGCGCGGCAGGTCGCCCAGGGCGATGAGGATGTTGCCGCGTACATCCAGGTGCGGCAGGAGAGTGAAATGCTGGAAGAGGAAGGCGCAGGGCCGCTGTTCGGCCGGCACCAGATCGTGGCCGTCCTCGGCCAGCAGGTGCTCGTCGAGGTGGATGCGGCCGTGGGTCGGCGTGGCCAGGCCCATGATCAGGCGTAGCAGGCTGCTTTTGCCCGAGCCCGAGGGTCCGAGCAGGGCGCAGACCTCGCCCTCAGCAAGTTCGAGTTCCACCGTTTGCAGGATGGGCGTGCCGCCAACGCTCCAGTCCAGGCCTTCAATCCGCAGCATGGGGTGCCTCCGCGCAGAGCCGGTCCAGACGCCAGGCCGCTATTGCGACCAGGAACACGATGACCAGGGCGTAGATCGCACTCTCCTCCAGCAGGTCCATGCCGGCAAAACTATAGATGCGCAGGCTCAGGGCCTGATGGCCGAAGGGTTGGACGATCATGGTCACGGGCAGTTCCTTGAGCAGGGTGATGAGGATGAGCAGAGACGCCGCCCCGATCTGCCGACCGAGCAGCGGCATGTCGACCCGCCAGGTGCGCCTCAGGCCGGTGATGCGGCAGCAGCGGCAGAGGTCGCCGAGTTCCGGCCCAAGCTGGATGAAGCCCAGACGCAGGCTGAAGAGCGCCAGGGGAAAGGCCAGGGCGCAGAGCCCGATCAGGAGCAGCCCCGGACTGTTGCTCAGCAGGCTGCGAGCCAAGCCCTCGGGCGCCGCGCTCGCTGCCGCCAGCAGGCCCAGGGCCAGGATCGCGCCGGGCAGGGCGAAGGGCAGGGCGGCGATCGGCAACAGCACCCGCCAGCGAGCCAGAGCCGGTCGGCGGGCCAGCAGGGTGGTCAGCAGCAGGGCCGTCGGCAGCACGAGCAGCAAGGCGGCCAGCGCCAGGCCGAGGCTGCCCCAAGTCATCGACGCCAAGCCGCTCAGCGGCCAGGAGCCGAGACTGAGCCAGGCCCACCAGAGGAGCAGGGCCAGCGGCAGCAGCAGCGCGGGCAGCAGCAGGGCAGTCAGGCCAACGGTCAGCAAGGTGCCCGGCAGCGGCGACAGGCGGCGCGGGGCGGCGGCGGCGAAGCGGTTGCTCGGGTTGTGCCAGGCGGCCCGGCGCCACAGCCAGGCGAAGAGCGCCACCGCCAGCAGCGGCGGCAACAGCGTGACCAGACTGGTCTGGGCCGCCCAGTCGCGCCGCCAGAGGCTGAAGGCGGCGTCGTGGATGCCGCCGGAGAGGGAGGGTATGCCGAAGAGTTCAGCTGTGCCCAGGTCACCGAGGATCTGCACCAGCACGAACAGCGCCCCCATGCCCAGGGCCGGTGCGATCAAGGGCAGGCGCACCTGGAAGAATCGTCGCCAGGGTCCGAGACCGAGCGAGCGGGCGAGGTCGCGGTACTGCGCACTCTGTCCGCTCAGGGCTGCGCGCGTCGGCAGATAGACCCAGGGGTAGAGGGTCAAGGCATGTACCAGAACCGCTGCGCCGATACCCTGTGGGGCCGGAACCATGCCTTGGCGGGCGGCCCCGATCCAGATCGCCCCCAGCAGCCAGCCAGGGATGGCCAGGGGCAGGCTCAGGGCCACTGACAGGATGGGTCGGCCAGGGAATTGTGCGTCGGTCACGGCCAGGGCTGCACCCAGGCCCAGGATCAGCGCGCCCAGGCTGCCCCAGAAGGCGACCAGGGTGCTACTCCAGCACTGGCCTCGAAACAGCTCCGGGGCTGCCTGCCAGATAGTCTCGCCGTCACCGCTGAGGGCGGTGACGGCGATGGCTACGATCGGCAGCAGACAGAGCCCACAGGCCATCGCCAGGACGGCGTGGGGCCAGATGCTGCGCAGCGAGATCACTGGTTGAAGTTGACTTTGGTCAAGATGGCGGTGATGGCGGCCAGGTGCTTGGTGCTGTCGCGAACTGCGACCTCGCAGATCTTGAAGCGGCCGTCGCTGATGCCCGGCTGCTCCTGGCCCAGGCTCCGGGCGGAGTCGCTCAGGGGTAGTTTGTCGTTGATCGGGTACTCGCCGAGGGTGTTGGCCAGGTAGATCTGGGCCACATCGCCGGCCAGGAACTCCAGCAGGCGGGTGGCGGCGGCAGTGTTGGCGGTGGCGGTGGTCAAGCCGGCGGCCGCACGCATCACGAAGGTGCCCTCGCCGTCCTGATCGGGAAAGACATACCGAACGGCCTGGCCCCAGGGGCGCTGGTCATCACGGGCGAGCATCATGCCCATGTAATAGCTGTTGCCGAAGGAGACATCACCCACGCCCTGGAAGATGGCCTCGACCTGACCGCGGTCGTTGGCCTTGGGCGTACGGGCGAGATTGGCTTTCAAGCCGGTGATGAAGGCCTCGGTGCGTGGCAGTCCCCAGGCCTCGGCCATCTGGCAGAAGAGGCTGAGATTATAGGGGTGGGTGCCGGCGCGGATCAGCACCCGGCCCTTCCAGGCCGGAGTGATCAGATCCTCGTAGCGCTGGGGTTGGCCGACGGGGACGCGCTCCTTGCTGACGAAGAGACCACGGGCGCGGTAGGAGGTGATGATGTAGGCCCGGTCGGCATCGCGGAAACGCGCCGGCAGGGCGGCCAGGGCCGGGGAATTCCAGGCTTGCAGCAGGCCCTTGGTGCGCGCCGCTTCGACGATTTCGGCGGTCGAACTGATCAGCAGATCGGCCTCGGTCGGTTGAGCCTGTAAGCGGGCCAGCAGACCCTTCCCGACATAGACCGCTTGCACGGTGTCGCCCGTGGTTTCCTGGTAGTAGCGGAAAAGAGGTGCCAGGTGGGTTTCGGTGCGATCGGTGATCACGCGCACGGTGTCGGCAGCCTGCACTTGCGGGCTCACGACCGCCAGACTGAGCATGGCGAGGGCGCTGAGGAGATGGAGGGGATGCATGCGGACTCCTGGATGAGGTACAAAGAAGGAAGGAAACGGGAGACCGGAAACCGGCCGGAGGTCTGTTTAGCATCCCTCGTGCCAATGACGAAGGTCCGTGGCGGGTTCAGACTGCGCAAGGAATTGACAGAGGACGAGACTGCTGTCCTACACGGCGACAGGGCTGGTCATGAAAGTCTGCGCTCTTGGCCGGAACTCCTTGGGCGGTGATGCACATAAAGAGAGCACCAGCGGTGCTGACCGGGCTGAAGGTCATCCAGTGACCAGTCGCCGATGCGGGCGCGGATCAGGCGCAGGCAGGGGTGGTCGATGGCTGCGCACATGCGGCGGACCTGACGGTTGCGACCCTCGCGGATGGTCAGTTCAAGCCAGGCGGTGGGGATCGATTGCCGCTCGCGGATCGGCGGCTCACGGGGCCAGAGGCTGGCGGCTTGATCGATCAGCCGGGCCTGAGCCGGGCGGGTGCGGCCGTCTTTGAGTTCGAGGCCGTCGCGCAGGCGCTGTAGCGCCGAGTCGTTCGGGATGCGCTCGACCTGGGCCCAGTAGGTCTTGGGCAGCTTGTGCTGCGGGTCGGTGATGCGGTGGATGAGCGCGCCGTCATCACTGAGCAACAGCAGGCCCTCGCTATCGTGGTCGAGGCGGCCGGCCGGGTAGATGTCGGGGATGCTGATGAAATCGGCCAAGCAGGGGCGGTCGCCGTCGCGCGAGAACTGGCAGAGGCAGCGGTAGGGTTTGTTGAAGAGCAGCAGGTGGCTCATGCCGGCAGCTTGAGACCTTCGATGGCCTCGTCCATGGTGGCGCGCTGGCGGGAACGTCTGGGAGACTTGAGTTGGACTATGAAGGCGCTCAAGGAGAACCTGGCGCGGCGAGCGAATCATGAAGACGGCTGCTCGGGCGCGTTCTGGGAGGGACGCTTCAAATCGGTGCCCCTCCTGGATCAGGCAGCGCTGATTGCCTGCATGGCTTATGTCGATCTGAATCCGATCCGGGCCAAGGTCGGCGCCCGACGCAGGAGCTTGTTGTCGCGCCAGTCGTTGCGCTGCTGTTTCCAGCCCCAGTAGCCGGAGGTCTGCGGCAGATAGCCGCTCAGGAAGCCGGCACGCGAGGGTCCGCAGATCGGCGAGACCGCGTGGGCGTTGCTGAAACTGACGCCGGCGGCGGCCAAGCGATCGATGTTGGGCGTCGGCACCCGCACCGGCGAGCCGTCGCGCAGCGGCTGGGTGTTCAGGTCGTCGCTGATGATCAGGATCATGTTGGGCCGCTCGGCCGCACGCAGGGCAGCGGACCAGGCGAGGACGAGGCAGGCGGTGAGGAGCAGGCGGAGCATGGCGGGAGTCCCTTCGGCGCGCTGGCGGTTCAACGATCGGCATGGGCGATCAGCACCACGGTGGGCGGCACGCCATCGCCGCCCACTGCGGGACCGTCTATGCGCAGTGGCCGCGAGCAGCTCAGGTGCAGGCAGAGGCTGCCCCCGTTGGCAGTCGTAGCCGGCAGGGCGAAGGTCTCCAGACGATAGCCGTTGTCGGGCTTCACCGTCTCGCGCACGGTCTGCGTGCCACTGCTGACGACCAGCTCGACGGGCTCGCCACCGCTGCGCGGATCGACCGCGATATTGAGCGCTAGGTGGCTGGCAGCGGCGGGCAGGTCTTCGAAGACCAGGTTCAGCCCCTCCTGGTCGATGGTCAGCGAGGCGGCGTCGCCATGCGCGACACGAGTAACCAGCCGTCCGCCGCGTTCGCCGCTGGCGTGACGGTAGATTGGCGTGGCGATCTCCGCCTGCCAGTTATTCCGGATCGTTGGCACTGCGCCGATGCGGCTATCGCCCCAGTCGGAGAGATTGTTGTAGCGCCAGTTGCGGTTGATGTAGCAGATCGCCTTGATGCCGGGATTGCGGCGGATCAGGTCGAAGTAAGGCACATACCAACGCTGCCAGACCTTGTCGGC
Source organism: uncultured candidatus Brocadiaceae bacterium (assembly GCA_964405325.1). Lineage (GTDB taxonomy): Bacteria > Planctomycetota > UBA11346 > UBA11346 > UBA11346 > CAYONM01. The sequence continues at coordinate 7,702 of CAYONM010000130.1, forward strand.
GTGGACGCCGATCTTGGTCGGCGTCTATTCGCCGATCATCACCGGCTTGCCGCGCTCGATGCGCAGGTGCAGCAGGTATTGCTGTGGACTCATACCGACGTGGCGCTGGAACAATCGCATGAGGGTGTTCGCGCTCATGTCGGCGCGCTCGGCCAGCTGCGCGTTGCTCAGGTGGTAGGGCAGCGTGGCCCGGACGAAGTCCAGGATCCAACGGAAGCGAGCGTCGGGGGGCGCTTCCGATTCGGGCGAACCCGGCAGCGCGGCGAGCGCCCAGGAGATGATCGCCAGCAGCTCGCGCGGGTCTGGAATCGCCTCCGCTTCAATGCCGAGCAATGCCTGGCGGTGCCGTGGCGCCGCTTCCGAGAGCGGGACGCGGAAGACCTGTCGCGACGGCGCATCCTTCCGCCACACCGGCAGTTGGAAATGCACATAGAGTTGGCGGAAGCTTCCGAGGCAGCGGGCGGCGAAGGCGGTCTCTGGCGGAATCAGATAGACGGAATCCGGCTCCAGCGTCTGCCAGGGATGGTCCGCGCAACGGACCTGGGCATGGCCCGGTGTGCAGTAATAGAAGCGCCAGTGGGGTGCGCGTAAGGCATCATGGTGCCATTGCCGTAGTGCACCAGGCGCCCGAGGTGGAATTCAGGCAGATAGGCATCGAAGGAAGCGAGGGACCGGGTCTCGATGACATGCGACATGTGGTGGGATTACACGTAGAAACGGAGGCTCCGTCAATAGCGCTCGGCGGTGCCACCCTAGCATGGATAGAGCGAGGCAGGCGCGAAACGCGCGCCAGGTTCGCGGAGGGATCACAGATGCATGCACACTTCAAGCTGTTCCAGCGCCGCTGGGGGCTCTTCCTCCATTACGGGCTCTACGCCAACGGGGAATATCACGAGCAGGAACAGAGGAACCTCAGCTGGGAGCGCAGCGCGTATGCCGAGCACTACCTGCCGCAATTCACGGCCGAGGCATTCGACGCCGACGCCATTGTAGAATTCGCGCAGCGCGTCGGCATGGAATATCTGGTCATCACCACCAAACATCACGATGGCTTCTGCCTGTGGGACAGTGTGGTGTCGACGCGATCCAGGGCCATAAGGGTATTCGTGCGGGTATACGCCCGCAGGCAGTGCCGGGGGGCTGGACCAGGCCGTTCTTACCGTCAATGCAGCCGACAGGCCTCACGAGCGGATCCGCATCCGGTGAGGGTGGGCAGTGGCTCGCTGGCGGTGCTGCATGCCGTCGTTGTCGGAGCGCATCAGCGCATCAGTGGCTGCGCATCCGGCAGCAGTACCTGGACGTGGCAAGGCGTCTGAAAGCGCTGCCAATCCTCGATCCGCCAGAGCACATTTTTGGCGCGGTCCACCGCAAGGATCTGCGCCTGGCCATTCAGATGCCCGTGTCCCCCCCAATTGCAGAGAACAAGAGTATTGTCATCCAAGGCCTGGAATCCGGCGACAAAGCGCAGGGGGATGCCCGGCAGGTCGTTTTCAGCGAGATGCCAGACCACGCGGTCCTCGATATCCACTTCCACCAGGCTGTGACCATCGCCGCAAGCGATCATGGTATTGCCGTTCGGCAGGCGTACCGCCAGATAGACATTCCCAGGCGCGGGAATGCGGCGCAGGAGGCGACCGTCGGCAGTGTATTCCCACACTTCCTGTTCACTCCGTGCAGCCAGCAGATAGCTGCCGGTCGGAGTCTTGCGGACCAGTCGGATCTGCCGAGCCCGCTCGGTCTGGATGTCGACCACGACGGTGCCCGCGGAATCGATCTCCAGGATCCGGGTCTCTGGTCCGGTGATCGCAGTCAGCACGCGGCCCTCCGCCAGTGGCTGGCAGCTGTAGAGCCGATATCCCTCGGGGGCGCGATAGCGCCGCTCCACGCTTTGCTCGTCATCGACGATACGGATCTCACTGGGAAAGGCGTAGAGCACGCGGCCATCGTGCAACTGCCAGCAGTCGTGAATGTTCCGCTGCCGGTGTTCCCAGACCACGGTGCCGCCTGCATCTAGTCGGAACAGACGCTGGCCGTGGATATCGGCAACGAGCAGAGGCGGTGGCTCGACGGTGCTTGCAAGGACGGGCAGCAGAACCAGTAATAGACTCAATATACTCATTCGTCGGTCTCCGGAAGACGGTAACGTCGTTGTCCACTCTCAAGGAAGACCGACGGCAGTTCCTTTCCCTGCGCATCGGTCGGCACACGGTCCTCCTGGCTCCGGTAGGCGTCCTGGGCAAAGGCGCGAAATACCCGTGGGGCCGTGCGCATGCGTGCTGAATAGGTTCCCCGGCGCCCACCTTTCGGATCGGGTATGTGTAGGATCTCCTCCTGGCCCCAATACGGGGTCATGGTATCGATCCAGGCCACCAGACGGGCCTCCTCCTCCGGCGATATCTGGACGTCATGGTGCTTGCCGCTGGTGGCGAGGTCCAGCAGACGGCTCCGGTAGGACATGGCGGTCATGGGCGGTGCCACGGTGTCCAGTGTGGGAATCTCGACCCGCTCGTTCTCGTAGACCCGATACGGGAACAGCGGGCCGGCGATGCTGCGCTCCTGGAGGTCGTCATCCTTGCCGAAGGGCGGCTTGCCGAAGACCAGCAGGACGTAGGGCCAGCTGATGGGCACGTCCCCCTGGGTGCGGTGGCGGAAATCATAACCACCACCGGTTTTGACGTCATTGTGGCAACGGACGCAGTGTGCATCGAGGATGGGTTGGACGAAGCGTGGGAAACTGACGGTCTGATCACCCCAGGCTGGCGGGGTCAAGGCGGTCGGCTTCGCCGTGAAGGCCTGGGGCCTGACCACGGTGCCCGGCGCGTTGCTGCGGGTTTCATGGCAGCCGAGGCAACCGCGCACCTCTCCCGGCATGACGTGGAACGAGGAGCGCATGGTCTGCACGCAGCGGCCACGTTCATCCAGCAATTGCAGATACAAGGCCCGTACCGGCGGCACCTCCACTGCGAAGCTGCCATCTTCACGTA
>CAYONM010000131.1:0-10597 GCA_964405325.1 uncultured candidatus Brocadiaceae bacterium
CACCCGGCGAAGAGTGGCGAAGTCTTGAATGAATTACAAACCGGGCGCCGCCCGGTTTTCGGCTCTTACATCGAGGGGCAAGCCCCTCGGACCACGAAGCTGAGGCTGCGAGAACAACTTTGTCTTTACGAAGTTCTCGCAGCCTCAGCTTCTAAAGATCAGAGGTGCCCTTAAAAGTCGAAAAAGCTCGGTCTCGATGCCCGCCAGGCGAGCGCGTCCAAGCGCGAGGACCTGCGGTCCGCACCTCCGACCGAGGATCGGTTTTTGGCCTAAAATGCTCGCGAAGCGAGCAAGGTCCGACCGAGGCCGTGGGACCGGAGCCCGGCTGGCGGGTGCGCCGGAGGCGCGAGGAGGCAACGCCCCCTCTGAGGGAAGCGTCAGAGGTAACTGCTCATGCTCATTGGGCATGCTGACCGCACTTATCGGCTTTTCGCGACGAATGTGATGAGGGGTCCGGCCTAGCGGAAGACATTTCGTCGCCGGGCCAGGCGACCGTGTTCATCGATGGCCATCAGGTCGTAACGGATCTGGTAGCGCCATAGTTGAAAGGCTTCGACCAATTCGCGCGCGGTGCGTTGCAGTCGCGCGCGCTTGTCGTCATCGATGCTGGCCCAGGCGGCATCAAGACTGGCGCGGCGACGGACCTCGACAATCAGCAGCGTTCGCCAGCGGCTGGCGACGATGTCCAGTTCGCCATGTTTACCGAACCAATTGCGCGCTTGGATACGCCAACCGCGCCAGAAGAGATGCCGGGCGGCTTGGCGCTCGGCTTGCGCACCTTTGACCAGATGGGGGGCGGGCATGGCGGCTATGGTCGTGTTGTTCGAATAAAAACAATACGCGCCGCTCCCGGCAGGAAGCGGCGCGTATCAAAAGGCAGGGTGCGCGATTTATTTGTCGTGCTTGTGGCGGATTTTTTCCTTAACCCGGGTCGCCTTGCCGACGCGGTCGCGGAGGTAGTACAGCTTGGCGCGACGGACACGGCCTTCGCGGACAACTTCCACCTTCTGAACCTTGGGGCTGTTGGCAGGGAAAGTGCGCTCCACCCCATGTCCATCGGTGATCCGCCGCACCGTGAAGGCGGCGTTCATCAGGCCGTGACCGCGCTTGATGCGGATGACGGTGCCGTTGAACAGCTGCACGCGCTCCTTGTCACCTTCCTTAATGCGGGTGTGCACGTTGACCGTGTCACCGACATTGAACAGGCCCAGATCGTTCTGTTGACCGTAGGTCTGTTCGACTTCTTTGATGAGATCGTTCATGCTTTGCTCCAACCAATCACCCGCGAACCGGACAAGATCCAGCTCTGGGAGGGCGCAGAACTGTATGCTGTAGAAAGGGCTGTCAACCGTGTTGAGGTGATGGCGGCCTGCCATCGGCTGATCGACCGCTCTTGGTGCGGCATTCCCTCTCAGTTCGGCTCTGGCAGCGCCTTCGCGATCAGGGCTGGCAGGTCCATGGCATTCACCAGCTCCAGCCCGGACAGGCTCATCTTGCGCATGGTCCGTTGCAGAATCCGGATGTAGCGCTCTTCGGTATAATCCGGATGCTCAGCGGCAAAGCCAGCGATCTCGCGCTCCAGAAAGACCAAGCAGGCGGCATCTTCCAGAGCTTGGCCATCCTCGTCGCTTGCGCGCTTGCTGACCAGTTGCGCGACCCGCTCAGCCAGCTCTGGTTCGACCAGCCCCTGTAGCAGCTCGCGAGACTGTTCGCCCTGTCTGGCGTGTACGGCTTGCCGCCAACGGTGATAGCCGGCTCGGTTCATGGGGTGGCTCTCACGAGGGATCACCCAGCGTTCCAGGTGTTGGCCGCGGGCGGCAATCTGCAGGGCCGGGCTCAGCGGGGAGCGCAGGTGCCCAAGCCAGTGCTCGATGGGCCAGGGCCTGGACCTTGGGATCGTGGCGGTTGGCCTGGTCCAAGGCCTGTTGGGCGCGTTCGATGGGTGTGCTCATGTGGGCAGCCTCGCTGGGGCTGTGGGGCAGACAATCCTGGCTGGCTGTATAGCCTGCCGCGATGACGCGAATAGCCCCCGAACTGCTGGCACCTGCCGGCGAGCGTGCCTGTCTGCAGGCTGCCATCGATGCTGGTGCCGATGCCGTGTACCTGGGCAGCACTCATTTCAGCATGCGGGCTGCGGCCAGGAATGTGGCGCCGGAGCAGTTGGCCGAATCGGTCCAGCGCTGCCATGATGCTGGGGTGAAAAGTTACCTGGCGGTCAATGTCACCTGTTTCCAGAGCGAATTGGCTGAGGCTGCTCGGCTCTTGGATGTGGCGGTTGCTGCTGGCGTCGACGCGGTGATCGCAGCGGATCTCGGCATCATGACCCTGGCTCGCGAGCGGAACCTGGTGCTGCATGCCTCCACCCAACTGTCGATGGCCAATGCCACGGCCATCGCTTGGCTGTACCGGAGCTTCCAGATTGCGCGGGTGGTGTCGGCGCGGGAATGCACGCTGCCGGAACTCGTTGCCATCCAACAGGCCTTGGCCGCAGCCCGGGTGCCGGTGGAGTTGGAGATATTTGTGCATGGCGCCATGTGTGTGGCCACCAGCGGTCGCTGCTTTATGAGTGAACGGCGTTATGGCCGCAGCGCCAATCGTGGTGCCTGCTGGCAACCCTGCCGGCGCGAATATCGCATCACCGATGTGCAGGACGGGCATGAATTTCTGATCGATCAGGACAGCGTCCTTAGTCCCAAGGATCTCTGCACGCTGCCCTTTCTCGAGCAGTTGTTGGCAGCGGGCTTCGTTTCCTGCAAGATTGAAGGCCGCATGCGCAAACCCGAATACGTCCACAGTGTGGTCAGCGTGTATCGGGAGGCCATTGATCACTGGTGCCAGTCCGGTGCCGATGTCGAATTCCAGCAGCGCAAGACCGGCTGGCTCGAGCGTCTGCAGCGGGTTTTCAATCGCGGTTTCGGCGATGGTTTTTTTATGGGCCGGCCCATCGAGCAGTGGAGCGAAGGTCAAGATAATCAAGCCACCCACCGAAAGATGTTTGTTGGTCCTGTGACCAATTTCTACGCCAAGCCGCAGGTCGCCGAAATCCAGGTGCAAAGCACGCCGATCCGACTCGGTGATATCCTGCTGGTGATCGGTGAAACGACCGGTGTCCACGAGCAGCCCATCGAATCGATGCAGATCGACGGCCAGGCCGTGTCCGAAGCTGAGCAGGGACAGGCGGTGGGCATCGCCTGTACGGCAACGGTCCGTCGCAAGGACAAGGCCTTTGTTTTACGGCCGGGTTAATCCAACCAGCCCCAGCGGCCAGGCAGGCGCTGGCCAGCGGCGCCCGGTTTAGCCCGCTTGGCGCCTGCCGTTCTGGCCATCCACCAGGGCGCCGCCGCAGCTGGAGCCGCAACCAGCGGTGCAGCCCAGGCAGTGGGTGCCGGTGATGATGCGACGCTGGCGTAGCTGGCGCAGATCGAGGTCGTGGATACTTGCGCCGGTAATGGGTAGGCCTAGGGCCAGGTTGAAGTCGCAGTCGTACAGGCTGCCGTCGTAGTCGATCTCCACCTGATGGCGGCACATCAGACCGTCGATGGTGTCGGGATTGAAGGCGTTTGCGAGCCGGTCGAGATAATCGTCCAGGCCTTGTTGTTTGGCCAGATCCTGAGCGAAACGACCAATGGGCATATTGGTAATGGTGTAGAGCCCCGAGAATTTGATGTGGTAGCGCTGATACAATTCTTTGCGATATGCCGCTTCCAGGTCCGCCTGTGGACCGGGTAGGCCGGTACCGACGGGATTGTAGACCAGGTGCAGCGGCAGTTGCGGATCGCGACCATAGCCCAGTTCATTCAAGCGCTGTAGCACGATGACGCTGCTGGAGAACACGCCTTTGCCGCGTTGCTTTTCAACATTGCTCTCCAGGTAACAGGGCAGGCTGGCGACCATGGCAACCTGCTGCTCTGCCAAGAATGACAGGCAGCCTTCCAGTTCTGGAAGCAGATGGACGGTCAGATTACTGCGAACCTGCACCGGTATCTTGCGCGCACGCAGGGCGGCCACGAAGCGTCGGAAATCCGGATGCAATTCCGGTGCGCCACCGGTGATGTCAACCTGCTGCCAGGGATGCGCGTCGACCATGTCGAGAATCCGGGCCATGGTGTCCCAGCTCATCCGCTCGGTACGTTTTGGTGATGATTCCACGTGGCAATGCCGGCAGGCCATGTTGCAGGTGCGGATGATGTTGCACTGTAGGATGCGCAGATCCTTGGCCTGCAGGCCGGTGGGATGGTGTTTTTCAAGCAACGGGTTGAAGCGATTTTCCATGTTCGGATGAACTCCCTCAGGAAGAATACGTCGCTGCCACCTGGGCATTGGCGTTGGCGTTGGTGAGTCCCAGTTCCAGACGACGTCGGCGCAGCAGGGTCCACAGCAGCAGCAAGACGGCTGGGCCATGGGCCAGGGCAGTGACCCAGTAGCGTTCCATCCAGGCGCGGCCATCGTCCATGGCTAGGCCATGCAGCCAGTAAAGGGGTGCGCAGGCGGTCCATAGCAACAGCGCCGGATGCGGCAGGAAGGGCAGCATCACCACCAGGCCGGCCAAGTACCAGGGATGCAGGGTGGGCAGGCAGAGCAGCAGTAAGGCCATGAGCTTCGCGCCCAGTTCCATGGCATCGCCACGATGCTGGCGGATCAGGACAACGCTGCCCAGAATCAGGAGGCCCACCAGGGCGCCGGCCACCAGGCTGCCGGCCTGTTCGGCGTCGATGCCAGCGGCATGCAAGGTACCGCGCAGCAGTGGCTCCAGGGCGCCATGGAAGTGTTTTTCGGTACCGAAACGGCCCAGGCTGCCAAGCAGGCCGCTGCCGGCATCCAGCACCGGCAGCAGTAGTGCCAGGGTGAGCAGTGGTGGTAGCCACAGCCAGCGTCGTCCCTGCTGTCCGAGCGATGGTGCCAGCGCCGCCACGGCGAAGGGCTTGCACAGCACCGCGACGGTGGCGGCGATGCTACCGATGGCCCCGCGGCCGCGCTGAAAGGCCCAAAGGCCGACCACCAGGGCCAGCAGCATCAGAGCGTCGTTGTGACCTTCGCCGCTGATCCAAAAGGGCAGCACCGGATTCCACGCGGCCAGCAGCAGCATGGCCGTTGGTAGGCCACGCGCGTGTAACAGCGCTGCCAATACGAGCAGGGCCAGGGCTTCGACGACCAGCATGGCCAGGCGCATACCGGTCACGTTGGGGCTGATATCGGCGATCAGAGCCTGCGCATACAGCGCTGCGGGTGGATAGATGGCGGTCCAGTCGGGATGATTGGCGCCAGGAATCAATTCGGCAGCAGGATCATTGGCCAACAGCTCACCGGCTTCGGCAGGGGCAACCACATAAGGATTTTGCCCCAGGGCCAGCTGCCGTCCCTCGATGACGTAGCGATTGAGATCATCCGAAATTGGCAGGCCCAGGGCCAGCACCCGGCCGAGCAGAGCGAAACCGAGGATCAGGGCCAGCACGCCGCGCCCGGAGCACTGCCGCCAGCGGCTGGCCAGCAGATAGGCGCTACCGCTCAGCAGGCCAAAACCGGCGTAGGCCAGCGGCTGCTGGGCAAAGGCCTGGGGCTGCCAGGCGACGCTACCAATCCCCAGCAACCAGACCAGGCCGCAAGCGGTCAGGGCCAGTTTGGGGGCCAAGGCGGGGCGGCTGGCTTGTAAGCAGGCCGCGCCGACCACGAAAAAGCCACTGGTATAGATCAGCAGCAAGGGCGTGGCCCAGGGTCGGCCGATGGACAGCGAGGCGATCACGCCGACCACCGCCCAGCAGCCGGCCAGTAGCTCCGGCAGGCCGGTGCTGGTGGCGGCACGGTAGGAGCCTTGCCGGGCGCCTCGCTTGGGCGTGCGGACAAAGGGGCTGACGACGCCGCGCCAGGCTTCAGCCACGGCGCGGGAATTGCTGATGGCGATGCCGGTGCCGATGGCCGCCAGCAAGGGGATGCGGGCCAGGGTCCGGTACCAGGCGCGATCGCGCAGCAGATATTGCGACACGATATAGGTGATGATGGGTGCCGACACCCCGATCACGAAAGCCAGCGCGCCCAGGCCAAGAACCCATTTCGACGGCGTCGGACACAGCAGCAGCGCCAAAGGCGCGGTGAGCAGGCTCAACAGCATGCCGGGGTGCACCGCGTAGTGGCTCATGTGCAGCACCGAGGCGATTTTTTTATGCAGCGGCCAGGCGGAGGCCCAGACCCGTCCGGTGAGCTTGCGGGTACATTGCTGCGAACCCTTGGCCCAGCGGAATTGTTGCGCCCGGAAGGCGTGGATATCGCTGGGCAACTCGCCGGGCACCGCCAGATCCAGGCGATAGGTGCAACGCCAGCCACGCAGCTGCACCCGGTAGGACAGGTCCAGGTCCTCGGTCAGGGTGTCGTGCTCCCAGCCACCGGCATCGTCGATGGCGGCGCGGCGCCACAGGCCGCAGGTGCCATTGAAATTCATCGCCAGGCCACCCCAGGCGCGGGCGCCTTGTTCGATGGCGAAGTGGGAGTCGATGCCAATGGCCTGGGCGCGGGTGAGCGCGTTTTCTTCGGGATTCAAATGCTCCCAGCGGCCTTGGACCAAGGCCAGGCCGTCGTCGGCCAGTAGGGGTCTGATGGCGCGCTCGAGGAAGTCCGGCTGCGGCACGAAGTCGGCATCGAAAATAGCGATGAAGGGGGCCTGGTTGCGAGCCATCCCCACCTGCAGAGCACCGGCTTTGAAACCGGTGCGATCGCGGCGCGTGATCTGTTCTGCCTGGAGGCCCTGTTCGACCAGTGCCGTCACGCCCTGGGCGCCGATGGCAACCGAGTCGTCGCTGCTGTCATCCAGCAATTGGATGTGCAAGCGGTTCCGTGGCCAGCGGAGTTCGGCCACCGCATCCAGAAGGCGGCGGACCACATCGCGTTCATTATACACCGGCAGCTGCACCAGGACCTGGGGCAGCTGCACAGGTAGGATCCCAGCGGCTTCGTCTTGTTCGATCTGGCGTTGCTGTCGGTGTACCCGGAAAAAGCGCCACAGCAGCCAGAGGCTATGCAGGCCGTAGACGGCCAGCAGGGTCAGGGCAAGGCCATAGATGATGGCGGCTAGGATGCCGATGGCGCTGAGCATGCGTCGGGTTCCAAGGGGCGGCGATGGTGGCGGAGAATGGTGCGGATGATGATCCAGCCGGCCTGCAGGCCAACCAGGAGCTTGCCGCTGATCTTGCTGGTCCCGGCAATGCGGCATTTGGCGTCGACCGGCAGTTCGGCATAGCGAAGACCAAGGCGAAATGCTTTCACCTGCATCTCGGCGGTCCAGCCAAAGTCGGGATCGCTCATATGCAGGCGCTCCAGGGCGGTACGGTCGATGCAGCGGAAGGGGCCGAGATCGGAAACCCGCTGGCCATAGAGCCAGCGCATCAAGGTGGCACAGACCACGTTACCGACTCGCTGTGGAAAACTGAGTGCGCCACGCTGACAGCGGCCACGGGCGCGGGAGCCGACGTGCAGATCAATCTCGCCCCGCAGGACCGGCGCCACCAATGCCGGGATCCGCTTCAGATCGTCGGCGCCATCGGCATCGCAGAACAAGACCGTGCGACAGCCAGGCGGCAGCGCGGCCAGGGCCCCCTGGCAGGCGGAGCCGTAGCCGCGCTGGGGGACGGGGACCACCGTCGCGCCAGCCGCGGCCGCGACCTGGGCGGTGGCATCGGTGCTGGCGTTGTCGCCAACCACGATGCTGTCGATGCCCGCCTGTTGCAGGCCCTCGATCACCCGCGTGATGCTGTCGGCCTCGTTCCAAGCGGGCATCACGGCGGTGACTGAAGCATGCGGGTCGGTATGCTGGGCCATTGCTTGCTCTTACGTGACTGGTGTAGCAGTGTTTGTCGGCAAACGAGGGTCATGGTCCAGCCGTAGATAGGAATCAGAGCCAGGCAGCGAGGAGTGCGAGAGATGTTGTCCCGATATTATCAGTGGCTGCACGGTCAGTGGCCTGCCGGTGACGTTGAACGCCTGCCGAAACATCAGGACGGTCGGACCCGGTTGCCCGGGGTGATGATCGTCGGCGATCTGACCGGCGTCCCCTTGTTGAAATTCTCCTTGGATACCGGCGCCAAAGCGGCACGGGCCCTGCATGCGCAGTTGGATGGTCGTGAGGGTGACTGCGATCTGGTGATCATCGGTGCTGGTGCTGCCGGTGTGGCCGCGGCGGTGGAAGCGAAGCGTCTGGGAATGGACTACCGGCTGTTGGATGCGTCACAGTTGTTCAACACCATTGTCAATTTTCCGGTCGGCAAGCCGATCTATACCTATCCGGTCGATATGCAGCCGGCGGGCGAGGTACAGGTTTCGGCAGAAAATCGCGAGGCCCTGCTGGACGAGCTGCGGCAACAGGCGCGTGATCATGCGGTGCAAGTCAAACAGGCCCAGGTCAGCCACGTCAGCAAAAACGGCCGCGGCGTCTTGGTACATGTGGTCGATGGTGAAGCGATCGCGTGCAAGTCCGCCATCATCGCCATCGGCCGCAGCGGCAATTTTCGACGTTTGGATATTCCCGGCGAGGAGCTCGACAAGGTTTCCAACCGTTTACACGATCCGCGTGCCTTTTGTGGTCAGCAGGTCTGTATGGTCGGCGGTGGCGATTCCGCCTGCGAAGCCGCCATCGCCATGGCCGAATGCGATCGCGAACATCCCGTCCAGGTGACCCTGGTCTATCGCGGTGCCGAATTATCCCGTCCCAAGCCCGGCAATGTCGAGCGGGTGCACGCCCTGGCGGCAGCGGGCCACATCGACCTGCGCCTGGGCACCGAGCCAGTGAAAATAAGCGAACAACAGGTGCACCTGCAGCGGCGTGGCTCTGATGAAACGGAAGCCATCGACAACGACGCGGTGTTCGCCCTGATCGGTCGCGAGGCACCTCTGGATTTCTTCCGCCGCTCCGGAATTCCGATCCATGGTGAATATTCGGTTCCGGCTTACGCTGGTCTGATCGCCTTCCTGCTGTTTGCCGCCGGTCTGTATGGCATGAAGACCCTGGGCTGGTTTGCCGGTGCCTGGTTCAATCCCGGTACCTGGGGCACGGCTTTGGCCAGCAGTTTCTCCGATCCCAGCACGGTACTCGGCACCATCGCCGGGTCCGCCAAGGAGCCGGGTTTCTGGGTGACCCTGTTGTATTCCTCGGCGGTCGTTGCCTTCGGTATCGACCGGCTGAATCGCCGTCGAACGCCCTATGTCCGGGTGCAGACCCTGACCCTGATGGCGATTCAGGTGCTACCCCTGTTCATTTTACCAGAGATCGTCCTGCCTTGGCTGGACGCCAACGGCGCCTTGTCTGCCAGTATGAAGGAGGCCCTGTTCACGGGCTGGTATTACGCCACCGATGGCAGTCTCCAGAGCTATACCGCGTATTGGCATGCCTACGGTTTTGTTCTGGCTTGGCCCTTGTTGGCATGGATTGTTTTTTCACCAGTCATGTTGCCCTGGTGGCTGGCGATCGCCTTTGTCCAGACCTTTGTTCTGATTCCATTGTTGATCTGGCGTTGGGGCAAGGGGGCCTATTGCGGCTGGATCTGTTCCTGTGGCGCCCTGGCCGAGACCATGGGGGACCGGCATCGGGAAAAAATGCCACATGGTTCTGTCTGGAACAAAATGAATATGGTCGGACAAGCGCTGCTTGGCATCGCCCTGATCATCCTGCTGCTGCATGTGGTGATGTGGAGCACCACCAGCGTTGGTGAGCGCTGGCAGTGGCTGCATGCCACGGTGCTGGGCGGTTTCTGGAAACCGGTGGTGGATTATTTTCTGGCTGGCGCGCTGGGCGTTGGTTTGTATTTCTGGTATTCCGGCCGGATCTGGTGTCGCTTCGCCTGTCCCCTGGCGGCGCTGATGCATATCTACACCCGCTTCTCGCGTTTTCGCATTGTCCCCGAGGCCAAGAAGTGCATCAGTTGCAATGCTTGTACCTCGGTCTGCCATCAGGGCATCGATATCATGAATTTCGCCAACAAGGGCCGCAATATGGCCGATCCGGAATGCGTCCGCTGTTCCGCTTGCGTCCAGACCTGCCCCACTGGCGTTTTGCAGTTTGGCCAAGTGGATGCCGATGAGAACGTCATCCGCCTGGATGGATTGCGGGCCAAGGCGTCGGCCGTGTCTTGAAGCGGGTTCATGACCCACGCATCGGGTCGGTCTGAACCAATGCTCGCGGTCTCTGTGAACATCCCGACAGGACGGCCCGGGCAGGTACCAGGCTGAGCCTCACGGGCGGCCCGCCCAGCTCAGTGCCCGAAACGATGCAGGAGAAATTCAAGCTGTGGAAGACCTGCGGCGAAGAAGACCAATGGCAGGCTGACGCGGGAACTGGACTGGGCAAAACAGGAACTGGTCGGCGAAGTGGGTGGTACCAGGTGGACGGGTTCGATCATAGCGGTCGGCGCCCGGTTTCGACTCTTAGGGTGCGGAAAGAAATAAAGGTAGCAGATCGCGCAGAGATTTTGTCGATCCTTCAAGGCGCGAAGAGCGAGCATATCGAGTATATGTAAGCGATAAGCAACGCAGAAGGGCGGCAAAAGATCAAGTGAGACGCTGCCTTTATTTATTGACGGGCCCTTACATCGAGGGGCAAGCCCCTCGGACCCCAGAA
>CAYONM010000132.1:0-10443 GCA_964405325.1 uncultured candidatus Brocadiaceae bacterium
CGCAGAAGGGCGGCAAAAGATCAAGCGAAATGTAATGTTTATTTATTGACGGGCCTTTACTCCGTCAGCAAGCTGGGAACAGCGTCCGCAGCCGGGCATGCACCGCTTCAATCACGTCCTGCGGCGTGCTGGTGCCAGCCGTGATACCCACATGCTGCTTGCCGGCAAACCAGTCCGGCCGCAGATCATCAGCGCATTCGATATGATGCACCTGGATACCGGCAGCGCTGATGATTTCGCGCAGCTTGGCGGTATTGGAGCTGTTGCTGCCACCGATGACCACGCCAATGTCGATGCTTGAGGCGATCAGATCGTGGATCGCTCGCTGGCGGTCTTTGACCGGCTTGCAGATGGTGTCGATCACCCGCAGATCGGTGATGTGCGGCAGGGCGCGAATAGCGTTGATGATCTCCGCCACCAGGGCCACCCGTAAGGTGGTCTGGCTAACCACCCCCAGGCGCTGGATGCCGTCCAACTTGGGCAGATCAGCCAGCGAACCGATGACCACCGCCTGGTCCAGGTTGCCGATCACGCCTTGGACCTCGACGTGCTGCTCCTGGCCGATCACCGCCACCCGGTAGCCCTTGCCCTGTAAAAAACGACCCATTTTGTGCAGCCGGAAGACCAGTGGGCAGGTGGCATCGTGCACCACCAGACCGCGCTCGCGCAACTGATTCTTCAGGTGATCGGCAGCACCATGAGCGGTGACCATCACCTCTGGCGTGTGGATCTGATCCAACTGATCGCGATCGATCATGGTGACGCCGGCTACCTCCAGTCGGGCGACCACTTGGGGATTGTGCACCAACTGCCCAACCACGGTCAGACGATCGCGGAAACGCGGCTGTAGAGCGAAATCGATGGCGTCCTGGACACCGAAACAGGTGCCCATGGCCTGGGCGAGGGTGATGCGCATGCCGCCATTGGACCCAGCCAAACCGCCGGCAGCAAGCCATCTCGCCGCCGGCTTGGGCAGCATTCAAGGATTTGCCATCCCGAGAAAACGCCAACAGTGCACAAACCGGGCGCCGCCCGGAGCCCACAGGCTCGATCGTATCGGTCGGCACCCGGTTTTGACTCTTACATCGAGGGGCAAGCCCCTCGGACCCCGAAGCCGAGGCTGCGAGAACAACTTTTTCTGCTCGAAGTTCTCGCAGCCTCAGCTTCTACGGACCGTCGCTCCGGAGGATCTATGCACGCTGGTGACACCGCTCTGCCCCTGCACTGGGAACTCGGCCATGCCGATCGCGCCGAGGACGAGCCAGCCGAATGGGTCTCCGCCACGGTGCCCGGGGCGGTGCAGCTGGACTGGGCGACAGCGCGCAACTGGCCCGATGTCTTCCACGGCTCCAACGTCCAGGCCTACAGCTGGATGCACGAGCAGTGGTGGCGCTATCGCTGCCAGATCCCAGCGGTACCGGCCGACGGCCAACGGCTGCATTTCTGCACCGAAGGCATCGACTACGACTGGCAACTGCTGCTGGATGGCGAGGAAGTCTATGCCCAAGAGGGCATGTTCACCCCCGCCTGCATCGATCTGACTGGACGCGCGCGCACGGGCAGCCGGCTGGAGATCCGCATTGCGCCCGTCAGCATGCGGCACCAACCACCCGAGCGCACCACCGTCGCCACCAGCTGTAAACCGGCCTGCTCCTATGGCTGGGACTGGCACCCTTCGCTGGTGCCGGCTGGTCCTTGGCGCGATACCGGCCTGGTGTTGCGCCAGCCCCTGCACCTGCAACAAGCCAACGTCCGTAGCCAACTGGACGTGGATCTGGTGCACGGCAGCTGCGAGGTCGACCTCCGTTTCAGCCAGGACAGCGAGCATCTCCTGCGGCTCCACCTGCTCGATCCTCAGGGCCGCGCCGTAGCCATGCGTGATGCCAGCATCGTCGACCAGCGCTGCCAAGTGACCCTGCTGGTGGAACGACCGCGCCTGTGGTGGCCGCAAGGCCATGGTCATCAGGCCCTGTACACCGTCGAAGTGCGCGGCGCCGGCAGCGAGCAGCCTCTGCTGCAACGCCGGATCGGTTTTCGGCATATGGCCCTGCGTATGCACGAGGGCGCCTGGGACCACCCAAACCGCTTCCCCAAGAGCCGCAGCAATCCGCCCATCAGCCTGCACGTGAACGGACGCGCCATCTTTTGCAAAGGGGCCAACTGGGTACCACCGGATGTCTTCCCCAGCCGCGTCGATGACACTCGTCTGCTGCAACTGGTGGACCTGGCCCGTAAGGCACATTTCAACACGCTACGCATCTGGGGTGGCGGCCCTATCAACAAACCCGCATTTTATGAAGCCTGCGATCAGATGGGCATCCTGGTCTTCCAAGAATTCCCTCTCGCCTGCCACGATTATCCAGACCATCCCGATTATCTGCGGGTGCTGGAACAGGAAGCCCGATCCATTATCCAACAGCTGCAGCATCATCCGTCCATCGCCCTGTGGTGCGGCGGTAACGAATTGTTCAATGCCTGGTCCGGCATGGTTGATCAGAGCCACGCCCTGCGCCTGTTGGGCAACCTGTGTTTCCAGCTGGACCGCGACCGCCCCTGGCTGCCCACCTTCCCGGTGATGGGTATGGGTCACGGCCCCTACACCTTCCGCGATCTGGAGACCGACGAGGAAGTCTTCGCCACCATCAACAGTAGCTCCTGCACCGCGCATTCGGAATTCGGCTCGCCGGGTCCGGCCTCGGTGGCAGCGATCGAAGCGATGATTCCCAAGGACGAACACTGGCCACCGCGCCTGAACACCGCCTGGGAAACCCACCACGGCCTCAATTCCTGGCGGCCGGAAGCCTGGCTGTGCCTGGATATCATCCGGCATTATTTTGGCGAACCCGAGAATATCGACAGCCTGGTTGCGAATGGCCAGTTGCTGCAGAGCCTCGGATTCCAATATATTTTCGAAGAAAGCCGCCGCCAAGCGCCGCGCTGCAGCATGGCGCTGAACTGGTGTTTCAACGAACCTTGGCCTTGCGTTGCCAATAATTCCATCCTGGAATGGCCGCAAACCCCCAAGCCCGCCTATTACGCCGTGCAGCAGGCCTGCCGGCCGGTCTTGGCCAGCGCCCGGCTGCCACGTTTCCTGTGGCGCGGCGGCGAAGAACTGGAAGCAGAGATCTGGCTTCTGAACGACGGCCCCGAAGACCTTCCCGCCTGTACCGTTCACGCAGTGGTGGAATGGGACGGCATGCGCAGCCAGGTACTCACCTGGCCGGTGCCGGAATTGCCCGCCGGCAGCAACCGGCGTGGCCCCTCCCTGCGACATCCACTCCCACCGAATGTCGACGGCCTATTCCGCCTGTTGCTGAAAGTCCCGGAACAACCCGGCTGGTCCTCCAGTTACCAACTTTTGGCCCGCCCCCGCCTGCAGACGCCCCATGGCCCCCGAGCACTCAATGCTTAGGGCGCAAGACAAACACCGGCGCCATGGTCCGGATCTGCTCGGGAATCAGAGCGGTCGAGCGTCGGCAATCTCGAAAAGGGAAAACACCGGCATCGACCACATCCGCCGGAAACATGAATTTTGTGAACCTGTCAACTGCTCGCCGAAGGCGGCTTCGCCATGCGTCTCCTGATCGTCGAATCCCCCAACAAGATCAAAAAACTCCGCAGTCTGCTGCCGAAGGATATCCGGGTATCTGCCTCGGTTGGACATATCCGCGATTTGCCAACCACCGGCGGTGGTCTGGGCGTGCGGTTTTCCGAACAGGCGATCGAGCCGGACTACGTCATCACCAAGCAGGACGTGGTGCGAAAATTGCAGCAGGAAGCCAAAAACGCCGAATGCATCATGCTGGCCATGGACCCGGACCGCGAGGGCGAGGCCATCGCCTGGCATATTGCCGAAAGTCTGGGGAAAAACCACCAGTACCAGCGGGTCGCCTTCCAGGCGATCACCAAAAAAGCAGTCAACGATGCCCTCAGCCAACCGCGCAGCATCGACATGAACCTGGTCAATGCGCAACAAGCCCGACGGGTCCTGGACCGGGTCGTCGGCTGGGTGGTGTCGCCGGTTCTCAAGCGCAATCTTGGCAAGGACGCCCGCTCGGCTGGGCGGGTACAGTCGGTAGCGCTCCGCCTGGTGGCCGAACGCGAAGAAGATATCCGCGCCTTCGACAAAAAAGACTACTTCGTCCTGGTCGCACACTTCGGCACGCAAGAACCACAACGTTTCAGCGCCAAACTCAGTCACTGGCAAGGCAAAGAACTGGGCCATCGCCTGCCCAGTGCAGCCGATGCTGAAGCCCTGAAACAACAACTGGAACCCGGTCCTTGGGGTGTAGTCGACGTCCAGAAAAAACGCCTGACCAAAAACCCACCGCCCCCCTTCACCACCTCCACCGCACAGCAGGCCGCATCGGTCCGCCTGAAGATGACCCCCAAAGCCAGCATGGCCGCGCTGCAACGATTGTTCGAAGCAGGTCACATCACCTACCATCGTACCGACTCGGTGGCCCTGGCCCCAGAGGCCATCGATGCGGCGCGAAGCTATATCAGCCAGAATTTCTCGCCGGAATTCCTACCCAAGAATCCACGCATCTTTGCCACCAAGAGCGCCAACGCCCAGGAAGCCCACGAAGCCATCCGCCCCACCCATCCGGAAAACGGTGCCAATGCCGTGAGCGGAGAGGACGGAAAACTCTACCGACTCATCTGGGAACGCTTCATCGCCTGCCAGATGGCTGCCGCTCTGGATGATACCACCAGCTATCAGGTCGTCTCCGCCAGTGATACGAGCGCCATCTTCACTGCCAAAGGCGTGGTGGTGGCCTTCGACGGCTGGCGCGCCCTGACCAAAGGCGATGCCACCGAGGAAAAAAAGAAGACGAGCAAAGACGACGACGAGCCCCAGGGCGCACTGCCGGCCCAGGCTGCCGGCGATGTGTTGGACCTGCGGCACTTGGACGCCGACAAGCGCAGTACCAAGCCACCACCGCGCTACACCCAGGCAAGCCTGATCAAGAAATTGGAACAAGAAGGC
Source organism: uncultured candidatus Brocadiaceae bacterium (assembly GCA_964405325.1). Lineage (GTDB taxonomy): Bacteria > Planctomycetota > UBA11346 > UBA11346 > UBA11346 > CAYONM01. The sequence goes on from CAYONM010000132.1 coordinate 4,991, forward strand.
GTGGGCCGCCCAAGCACCTATGCCAGCATCATGAATACCATTCTGATCCGTGGCTATGTAGAGGAGATCAAACGGAAACTGCACGCCACCGACCTGGGCTTGCAAGTCAACGACTGGCTGCGCAATCGTTTCCGTGGTGATTTTATCGAACTGAGCTACACCGCCGCCATGGAGGCCGCGCTGGATGCCATCTGTACGGGCCAGAAGGCCTGGGAGGATGTGGTCCGCAAGGCCTCGGAAGCGGTCCAGAGCAAAGCCCAGACCGCTGGCCTGGGCTACGATGTGCTGGCCGGCGAAGCTCGCTTCGATAGTCAAACGGCCGAAAATGTAACTTGCCCGCAATGCGGCGGCGCGATGAAAACCCGTCAGAGCCGCTACGGCGTCTTTTACGGCTGCGCCGCTTATCCCAAATGCAAGGGCACTCGCCCTGGGCCAGAGGATAAGCAGAAAACCCCGCAAACGGAAAACGCGCCGTCACAAGCACCACCAGCAGCGTCAACACCGCCAGCAGCAGCCCCCCAGTCCCAACGCCCCCTGGCCCCCGGCAAAACCTGTCCCCTCTGCGGCAAAGGCATGTACCTGGTGATGGATGGCGGCGACCCGTTCTACAGCTGCCAGGACTATCCGCATTGCAAAGGGACACACTTATAATCTCACGCCGGAACTTCTTCTTTAAAATTAAGCGGGCTTCAGGATTTCGGGTGGCTGACTTGGCCGCCTTCGAGAGCAGCGTTCAGCCAGGAAACAGCTTCCGGCGGGGAGTATGGGCTCATGTTAACCATTATGAAACGATCTTGGCCGGGCCTCGTCATCGTTGCTTCTCTTGATCCCCTTCCTGTTGGTGGAGCTTGAGGGAACCGCCCTGAAAAGGCTCAATTCTAGCCACCCAAAACCCTGAAGAGCCCGGCGTGAGCTTCTGGGGTCCGAGGGGCTTGCCCCTCGATGTAAGAGCAAAAGCCGAGCGCTTACCGATACGATCGAGCCATTGGGACCGGTCGGCGTCCGGTTTGTCATTCTTGTAATCACTCAGAGAGGTGGGTATATTTATAACCACAAATGAAGCCCTGCCACCACCTCGTCCTCCTGATCGGACCACTGCTGCTTGCTGTTCTAGCAGGCTGCTTTGCCCAACCTGGGAGTGACAGCAAGCAGCAGACCAGTCCACCGAGGAACGAAATACCATCCCGACACCTCGGCCGCGTGTTCATCGTCAACTCCTATCATCGCGGCTACTCCTTCAGCGACCGGGAAACCAAAGCCATTCTGCAAGGGCTGGGCCTGACCCCACCAGGCCCCCTGGGTCTGATCGACGACCGGAGTGCACCCGTTTCAGCGCGCCTGCGCTACCTGGATGCCAAGCGCATCACCGATCCCACCACCATGGCCAATCGGGCCGAGCAGATCGCCCAGGAGATTCGCGATTGGCAGGCGGATCTGGTCATCTGCACCGACGACTACGCCGTGGGCCAAGTCCTGAAGCCACACGTGGTTCCCATGGGTTTGCCGGCGCTCTACTGTGGTGTCAACCTGAGCGCGGACGAATACCAGCTGCCACCTGAACAGGTGACCGGGATGGTGGAATTGAACCTGTTCTCCGACATGATCCGATCGCTCCGCCGCTATGCCGCCGGCGACCGGATCGCCTTCATCGGCGCCGATACCGCCACCAATCGGAAACAATGTGATGAACTCAGTCAAACCGTTGGCGACACACTCCTTGCCAGGTATTTTTATCAGAGCCTGGAAGAGCTGAAAACACAGCTGTCACACGCCAATGAAATAGCCGACATACTGGTGGTCGGCAACATGGTCCCGGTGATCATCGATGCCGAAGACCCTGCCTTTGCCCAGGCCAAGGAGCTGTTCCACAACCATTGCCGCATTCCCAGCGGCACCACCAGCAACTGGCACGCCCCCCTGGTGCTAATGACTTTTGCTAAAAGTCCGGAAGAGATGGGGAACTGGGTCGCGACCCAAGCACTGGCCATCCTGCGTGGCAAACAACCAGCTGATATTCCGATCGCACACAATCACCAGCATCAGCTGTCGCTCAACATGGACCTGGCGAAACGGATGAACATCCGATTCCCGATCGAATGGCTGGACCGGGCCCGACTCATCGGTGCCGATATACCTCGGATCCTGTTCGTGAACAGCTACCATGCCGGCTACGCCTGGAGCGATGGTATCGAAGCGGGACTCTGCCACGCATTGGGGATTACCGATACCAGCGGCACCATCCGCTACGGCCAGCAGCTGGCCCTACATATATTCCGGATGGACTGCAAGCACCAACAGAACGAGACCGCCCGTCTCGCTGCCGCCAGCGCCGCGATGAGCGTGCTGCGGAAATGGCAGCCAGATCTCTTGATCACCGCCGATGATGCCGCAGCCAAATACCTGCTCGCTGCCTACCGCGATGAGATCACCATTCCGACCATTTTCTGTGGGGTCAACTGGGACGCTTCCATCTATAATCTTCCCGACACCAACGGTACTGGCATGGTGGAGATGGACCCGATCATGAATGTCATCGATGAACTCCGCCACCATGCCGATGGCGAGCGTATTGGCTATCTAGGTGCAGATGTATTGAGCGTTCATAAAAACCTCAAAGCCTATCAAGAACAATTAAACCTCCAGTTCACTACCGGTCATCTGGTCCGCAGCATGCCCGAGCTGCAAGAAGCCTACCGCAAGCTTCAGGAACAGGTGGATATGCTGTTCTGGCTTTCGCCAGTCGAAATCGCAGGTTATTCAGAACCAGATATTCTGGATCTGGTTCGTCAGGAAACCCGCATTCCCAGCGGCGGAACCATCATCGCCACCACACCGATCGCCTGCTTCAGCTGCATCCGATTGCCAGAAGAACAGGGTTGTTGGAGCGGTGAGACTGCCCGTCGCATCCTCGCAGGGACCCCAGCCGGAAGCATTCCCGTGACCCACAACCAAGGCTACCAGATCGTCATAAACCATTCACTCGCCAGTCGGCTGAATCTTCATTTCCAACCAGGGCTCCTCGCTGAAGCGATGATCATCGAACCATGATCAGACAGCAACTTCGTTTACAGATCCTCCTACCAGTGGTCATCACCATGCTGATTACCGGCATTGGCGCCTTGATCATTGGCGAGCTCAGTCTACGTAGCCTGGTCGACAGCAGTCAGCAACGTATCTTCCAAGAACGATTGAAAACCATCACGCAACATCTGACCGACCTGTACCAACGACTACAACGAACCGGCCTGGCTCAGCATTATCGTCAGGAATTCCAACAGTTGGCCATCAGTCGCCTGCGTATCACCTACCTGGAAGCAAGCAACAGCATCAGCAGCCAACCCATCATCATCGATGCCGATGGCACAATCCTACTCGGCGACGATCGGCCCGAAGCCCGCCAACTTGCCGATAGATTTGCCGCTTCGAAGACAATCCCTGATGGTGAATGGCTGGATCAAGACAGTCAGCATTGGTGGATCCATCATCAAGCATTTCCGCCTTGGAACTGGCACTGTTGTTTCCTGGTGACCGAATCCGAACGCCTGCAGGACGTCTATCGCTTCCGACAGCTTTTCGGCCTGTTGCTGTCGACCCTGGTGATCATCACCAGTGGCGCCCTGATCTGGTTGATCAATCGTCGACTCCGTCCGATCAAGGATATGACCCTGGCTGCCACCGCCATCAAGGATGGCAATCTAGATGTCGATATTGTAACCAATAGGCAAGACGAACTGGGACTTCTGGCCGAAACCCTCGATGCCATGCAACACGCCATTCGTCGGCAAATTGCCGACAAGGATCATGAGATCGATGAACGCCGACTGATGGAGATGGCCCTGCGCGAAAGTCAGAGCAACCTGGCAACCACCTTGGATTCCATCGCCGATGCGGTTTTCGCGACCAATGCGGACGGTCAGATCACCCGTTGTAATCCATCGGCCTGTCGGGTCCTGAAAAAAGATCAGACCCAGATACTCGGCTACCATGCAACCGAAATTCTCCGCTTCCAAGACCAGGACAGCCCCTTCGAGAACAACGACTGGCTCCAGGTCGTCCTCGGCCAGGGCACACGCCTGAGCCAATCACGCCCGGCCTTTCTGCTGGATGCCGACCAGCTCCCCTTGCCTATCGACAGTAGCGTCGCTCCCATCCGGAGCAGCGACGGCACCATCTGCGGCTGCGTCCTGGTGTTTCGCGACATCAGCGACCGCTTGAATCTCGAAGAGCAGCTCCGGCACAGCCAGAAAATGGATGCCATCGGACAATTGGCCGGTGGTGTCGCTCACGATTTCAACAACATGCTGGGGGCCATCCAGGGTGCCGCCGAACTGCTACAAAAACGCCTTGGCGCCAAAACACAACAAGCTGACCTGCTGAAGACGATTACCACCGCCTGCAACCGAGCCAGCGATCTGACCAACAAACTCCTGGCCTTCAGTCGCAAGGGCAAGAACGATACGGCTGCCGTCGAGGTACATCAACTGATCCGACAGACCGTCGATATGTTGCAACGGACCATCGATCGTCGCATCCAGATCGAATGCCAGCTGCAAGCGGAGACGACCTTTGTCGACGGCGACTCGTCGCTGCTGCATAACGCGCTCCTGAACCTGGGAATTAACGCCAGGGATGCGATGCAGGACGGTGGCACCGTCAGCTACCAGAGCGACAACCTGGACCTGACCGCCGATGCGCACCCGGACCTGCCGGCCGGCCACTATTTGCGGATTCGGGTCTGCGATACCGGCACCGGTATTCCCGAATCGATCCGCAACCGCATATTCGAACCTTTTTTCACCACCAAGGACCCTGGCAAAGGGACCGGATTGGGTCTGGCAGCCGTCTATGGCAGCATTCAGGAACACCATGGTTCCATTCGACTGGCCAAAAGCAGTCATCAGGGCACCTGCTTCGAAATCCTTTTGCCCTGTCGCGCGGCAACCCGGTCGCATGATGCGGCGCAACCGAGCACGCCAACCCACTTGCACGGCACCGTACTGCTGGTGGAAGACGAGGAGACCATCCGGGATGTTCTACAGCTAATACTCAAGGAATTGGGACTGACCGTCCTGGTAGCGACCGATGGCAGACAAGGGCTAGAACGTTTCCAGCAGGAACACGAGCACATCGATGTCTGCATCATCGATATGATCATGCCAGTGATGAACGGCAGCGAACTGTTCGACGGCATCCAACTGATCCGAACGGATAGACCGGTCATCCTGATGTCGGGCTATCTGGGCGACCAGCAATTGGCCGAGCTCAAACGCAAGGGGCTGTTCGGCTTCCTGGCCAAGCCAGCCCGCCAAAAGGATCTGAGTTTACTGCTACAGCGGGCCTTAGGGCCCGTCAATAAATAAAGGTAGCGTCTCACTCGATCTTTTGCCGCCCCTCTGCGCTGCTTATCGCTTACATATACTCGATATGCTCGCTCTTCGCGCCTTGAAGGATCG
>CAYONM010000133.1:0-10365 GCA_964405325.1 uncultured candidatus Brocadiaceae bacterium
GGATTTTTTCCCAGGCATTTACTGCAGCATCGGTGCGGTGGTCTTGTAAGGCCAGATGTGCGGCTGACTGCAGCTGCATGACCGCATTGAGGGGATCCTCGGTGTTCATCTGCAGCTTGGCCAGACTCAGGGCGCAGGCGACCGGATCGGCGCCCAACTCCTGGGCTTCGCGCACGGCATCGATGGCGTCTTCGATGTGGCCATCACCTTCGTGGCAATCGGCCATCTGCAGCAGGATGGTACACGAGCCTTGGACATCGTCCTGGCTCTTGTAGCAGGCCAGCATGCCCTGCAGGCATTCCAGGCGCTCGGCGCCGAACTCGCGCGCTTTGGTCAGCGCTTTGGCTGCCACCTTGGGATTCTGGTGCACCAGGGCCAAGCCGCCGCGTAAATTGTCATCTGCGGCCAGGCGGTAGTCCTTGCGGGATTCAGCCAGGTAGGCCAATTGCAGGAACAGGCGGGGATTGTTGGCGCCCATCTGCACCGCCTGCCGCAAGACCTGCTCCCGCTCGCGGTCCATGCCGGCGTCTTTGAGCTGATCGGCCATGATCACGAGCTCGGCAACCGAGGCCCGGCGCAGCAGGCGTTGATTGATCACGGACAGGAAAGCCAGGTTGGCGGTGGATGGCGGCAAGCCACTATTGCGGAGATTGGTGGCGACGGTTTCCCGGTTACGCCAACCCAGGAACAGGATGCTTTCTGGGGCTTGGGGGTCGAACTCACCGGAGGTCTCGGCGTGGATGTACAGATCGTCGTCGCGGAAGGATATGCCACCCAGACGGCCGATTTCGTCCTGGATCCGGACGCCTTCCATGATCAGGCCACCGTTGCCGAGATTGATGCCGAGCTCGGCCTGGTAGACCAGCCAGTGGGAGAACTCCTCGTCTTCACGAAAATTGAGGGTTGGTTGGTTCAGCTTGGTAATGATGGCGATGGCGCGTTCTTCGATCAGACACTCGATGGCATCGCGGATGCCATCCTTGGTGATGACGTTGCGCTCAAGCAGATAGTGCGCCAGACTCAGATCGTCCAGGGCATCCTCTGACGGCACGCCGGACTCGACATAACGTTCTGGAGTCAGCAGTCCGATCCAGCGTAGTGCGTGATACAAGGTGAAACCATCATTGGCTTCGCTGCCGCAGATCTGACCGTTTTGGAAGGCGATGCGAAACTGGCGTTGCTTGTCGTCGCTGCCTATGTACAGAAGACCCGTTCGACCCTGATTGCTCAGGGTCTGGACCAGTATGGGGAAATCGATGATCGCGCTTTTGCTATCGGACACGTGACGCCTCGTACGAACAGGCCAAGACTCTACTGGTGATGTCTGCCCTGCAAAGGGAGACTGAATTGCGGCGATTATCAGAAGGGGCGTTGTCCCCTCGCGACGTCCGTCGCACCCGCCAGCCGGGCTCCGGTCCCACGCTCCTTCGTCGCGACTTGCCCGCTTCGCGGGCATTTTTCGGCGCGCTTCGCGCATGATCGCCGAAAAACCGCCGCTCGGTCGGACGGCTTCGCGCTGGGACGCGCTCGCCTGGGAAACCGCAAACGTTGCTCGAATCCGATCTCTGATGGCCCGATCAAGGCAGCAGTTGCCACCCGGTCTTCGCTGCTGCTAGAGGCTGTCATGCTCAGCAAGGAATTCGTTCAGCCAGCGCAGGACGTCGAACAAGGCCGGCATGCCGCGCTGCTTCCAGGGGCTGATCACATGGTAAAAGGCAAGATCCTCCAGAATCGTTGCGTCACCGGGCGCCGCGAGCTTGGTGAGGGCTTGACCGGTGATCTGGACCAACGCCGCTACCTCGACCATGTCGGTTTGGATGTCGGCCGTGATCGCTTCCGCCACAAGATCGAGCGGATCATGAAGGCGTCGGAAACGGCCATCGATGTGCAGCAGGCGGAAATAGGCATCGATGCGTCGATGCCAGTCCAGGGTGATCTGCCGCTTCTGCTGGGGTGTGATGGTCCCGGGCAGATCGCGCCAGGGTCGGAAGTCCTCTGGGACCAGGAGATAGTGCAGGAGCTTCTGCTCGGCCCGATGCAGCGCCAGTTTCAGATGCGTCAGTTGCTCTTCCCAGCGTCGGAAGGCTTCGGAGAAACGGGGATCCGGTTGCCGGGTGGTGGTCTGGATGTCGTGCAGGAAACGACGTCCGACGCGATCGATGGCGGTCAGGGCGCGTTCCAGGTCGAAAGGGCCGGTTTCGGGAGTGCTCATCAGTTGCTGAGCAGATCCGGCGAGACCAGATCTGGCAATGGAAAAAATCAGGCCAACAGATCAATGCGATTGCCGCGTGGCAACTCGAAGTGGGCATCGATGAAGGCCGCCTGATCGCCAGACAGGGCCCGAGCCAACTCGGTAAATTCGGCGACGTCACGACCCGGACGGGTCCCCAGCAGTTTCTGGGGCCGGGCCATCGACTCGGGTCGTGCCGAGGCGCGGGGTTCGCGGAAGGTGGGATCGGTCCGTGCCAGGGCATTGGCCCGGATACTCGTTGCCGGCATACCGACATTCTAGCTGCGTCCCGACGAGGAACTACCCCGATTTGCTGCAGGCAGACTCCCAAGGTATCCTGTTCCGTCTGGATGCGCGCGTACCGGACCGGGAGTCGGGAATGGCCGAGATTGGCGGTGAAGGTCTGGACTGTCTGGCAGGAAGGGCCTGCCCCTTCAGTGATCTGTTGGAGCGTCGGCTCGATGGCATCGCGGTGGTTCGTCGTGGTCGCATCCGTTATGTCAATCAGACCGTGCGCCGGCTCTGTGGCATGCCCAGTCTCAGTGGCCCCTTGGTGGATTTTGCCGAGTCCGAGCTGTTCCAGCTGCCGGCCAAGCAGGGCTCGGCTGCCAATCGGTATCGCTGTCAGCTGCGCCGTGCTAGCGGTCGTCTGCTGCCAGTGGAAATTCAGCGGATACCGTTCCAGATGCCAGACGAAGCCGCTGAGTTGCTGCTGATCCGGGATCTCAGTCTGCAGATCGCCAACGAGCGGGATTTCGCGGACATGGTCCAAGGACTGATCGCCAGCAGTGATGAGTCGCTGTTCCAGGAGGTCACCACCAGCCTGCAGCGATGGTTGAGCGCGCGCCTGATCGTCATTGCGGAGTACCAGGGCGATGAACTCGTTATCTGTTCGGCGCGGGCCTACGGGCGTTCGGCCGTGGTGCACCCGCAGCAGGGGTGTTGGCCACAGCTGCGACAACGGCAGGGACCGTGTCTGGAGTATAGTAGCGACACGCCGGTAGTGCTGGATTCGGACTGGCGGTCAGGTGATGGTTGGATGGGGCAGAACCTCTGCGGCCATGATGGTGTGCCGATCGGTTTGCTGCTGTCGGTCAGTCGTGGTCCGCAGTACCAACCGCCCTTCGCCATGGAGTTGCTGGCGATCGCCGCCACCCGTGTGCAGGCGGAATTGGTCCGCCGTCGCAACCAGCGGGAGCTGGAGCGACAGCAGGAACTGGCGTTGCGGAGCGAACGCCTCCGCGGGCTGGGACGGATGGCAACGGGCATGGCGCATGAATTCACCCAGCCCATGACCGTGATCCGGGCGCTGGCGGAACAATCCCGGTTTCAGATCGACCGGCAGCAGCGACCCGATGACGAACAGCTGCAGCGTCGTTTCCAGTTGATCATGGATCAGGTGGATCGTCTTTGCGACCTGATCGACCATCTGCGTGCCTTTGGCAATGACAGTGGCAGTCGACAGGGCATTCGGATCGATTTGAGAACCGTGGTCGAAGCGGTGCTCCGAACCACCCGGGCGCGTCTGATGCATCGGGGTATCCAGATCGATTGGACGGCTCCGGATGAGGAGCATTGGGTGGTAGGCAATCCCTTCGATCTGGAGGAGGCGCTGCAGGCGGTGGTGATCAATAGCGCAGAGGTGATGGAGCAGTTGGGTGATGGCCAAGAGCGTCGCCTGCACCTGCGCCTCTCCGCCACTGCAGAGAAGCACCGTCTCGATATCGAAGACACCGGTCCCGGCATCAGCGAGCCAGACAAGGCCTGCGAGCCATTTTATACCACCAAGGCGGAGGGTGGGCATATCGGCATGGGATTGACCACCGTGGGCCGGATCTGTGCGGCGCATGCGGGTCGCTTGCTGGTGGCCAAGGGGCGATCGAGCTGTCAGGTCTCTCTGATCCTGCCTCGGTCTCAGGTCGTCGATGTCGAGAAGGTCTAGGTCATGCGCCTGGTGATGCGACTCGGCCTGATCATCCTGGTGACCATCCTGGTGTCGGCGGTGGTCATCAATATCCTGCTCCGTTTTTCGGTTTTGGAGCGTTACCGGCAACACGATCTGAAAATTGCCAGCAGCCGCCTCGAGTTGCTTGATTGGAAGCTGAATCAGCAGCTGGAAGCCATGGATGGCGTACTGATCGACTGGTCGCAATGGGACGATGCCTATAATTTCATTTTGCATCCGAGCAGCGGATTCATCAAAAACAACATGCCGGCTAATTTTCATCGTGACCAGCATGTACAGGCAGTCGCCTTCCTGGATCTGGTCGGCGAGCCGATCTATCTGGCTTGGTTTGATCTGGAGCTTGGTCGTTTTTTGACCGAGCCGCCGAAGCGCTTGGCGGCAACCATTGCCGCGCAGGTCGAATTATGGTCTTTTCCCGACCCCGAAGCGGGGACCAGCGGATATATGGCCATGGACGATCGGATCCTTCAGATCACCGCACGACCGGTGGTGACCTCCAGCGGCACGGGACAGACCGTGGGTACCGTCCTGTTTGCCCGCGTGGTCGACCGGCAGGTGCTGGACCGGCTGGTGGCGGGTACGAATCAGCAGGTACAGCTGGCACCCGCTGATCTCGATCACGTCCGGGATGATGTAGCTGTGCAGGTCGTCAGTCAGGAGCATATGGTCGGACAGATTACGATTCGTGATTTGCAGGGGGTGGCGATCGCCCAGTTGACAACAAAATTGCCGAGGTCGATCTATCTGGAAGGGCTGTGTAGCCTGAACCAATTGCATGTTTCCATGGCAGCGGTGGGCATCCTGGTGCTGCTGGTGCTCATCTGGCAGATGCGGCAATACATCGGTCTGCCCTTGGCCGAATTGCTGACGGGCGTCAATCAGCTCCGTCGGGGGGACTTCGAACAGGCGCTCCCCGTTCGCGGTCGCGACGAGTTGAGTCAACTGGCTCAGGCCTTCAACGAGATGGCGCATACTCTGGACCAGCGCTACGAGGCCATTTTCAATCACACTGGCGCCGCAACGCTGATTCTTGATACCTCGGGTCAGATCCTGCTGGCGAATCAGGGTTTTTGGCGGCTGGTAGGATTGGCGGTGGAACAGAGTTTGCCGAATCTTTTCGAGCATGTGCATCCCGATGATCTGGATCGTGTTCGCGCCAATCATCATCGTCGTCGTCGGGAACCGGACCGGGTGCCCAATGTATATCAATTTCGATTCCGGCGTTTTGATGGTGCCGATCGTCTGGTAGCGGTCAGCGTCGGCATGATTCCCGGAACCGATCATAGTGTGGCCTCCTTGGTGGACATCACTGAAGCGGAACAGTCTCGGCAGGCCTTGGTGCGTTCGGGCCGCTTGGCCTCGCTCGGTAGTCTGGCCGGTGGAGTGGCGCATGAGTTCAACAACCTGATTGCCTCCATTCAGACCGCCGCGGAAACCGTGCAGCGGTATGGTGATTTGACCGATCCGTCGCAGCGCATGCTGGAAGTCATCTTGGAAGCCACCTCGCGCGCGTCCCTGGTGGCCAGTACCCTGGAATCCTTTGCTGGCCATGACGCCGGGGTGATGGAATCGACGGAATTATCACAATTGATCCAGCATACGCTGCTGGTGCTCGAGCGTGGTTTGCGACAGGCGCAGATTTCGGTGCAATTGGAACTCGCCGAACTGCCGCCGGTCCGATTGGTGCCGACTCAGATTCGGCAGGTGATCTTCGCCTTGCTGCGCAATGCTTCCGATGCCTGTCATCATTGTGAACAGAAACATATTACCGTTGCCACCGGGTCGACCGATCGGGAGCAGTGGTTGGCCGTGGCCGATACCGGCGTCGGTTTGTCCGAGGAAGAGACCAAATTGATCTTTTCGCCTTTTTTCACTGGCAAGGGGGTTCGAGCTGCCACTGCTGAGCAACAGCAATTGCAGGGGCTCGGCTTGGGGTTAAGCGTAGCCGAGACCATCGTTCGCCAGCATGGCGGTCGAATCGAGGTGAGCAGTCGTCCCGGGGAAGGTGCCCGTTTTACGGTGTATCTACCGATGGAGGGTAAGGGCTATGCGCATCCTGCTGGTTGATGACGAACCCCTGATTCTCGAGACTCTGGGCGCCTTTCTGGATATGTCGGGGCACCAGGTGCTGTGTGCCAAAGCGGCCTCCGAGGCGATGCACTTGCTCGAGCAGCATCGCGGCGAGGTCGATGTCTTGCTGTCGGATGTCTGCATGCCCGGCGAAAATGGTCCGGACCTGTTGTCGCAGATGCGTGAGACCTATCCGGATATCGATGCGGTGCTGATGACGGGCTATGCGGAGAGTCTGGATACGCACGGTGCCTTGGAAGAGGGGGCGTCGGCTTTTTTGCGCAAACCGGTCAAAATGGTGGATCTGGAAGTGGTGTTGCAGCAGATCGAAGATCGTCGTAAGGACCGCACGAAAATCCGTCGTCTCGATCGGTCTCTCGCCACCGAACGCCTGTTTCGGAAGGAAACCGAGCAGGATCGGCGTTTCGCCCGAAGACTGCACGCCACCATTTTTCCTCGGGATTTTTCCTGGTTGCGGCGTACCGATGTGCACCTGCGGCATTTGCCCATGGCTGGTATAGGTGGCGATTATGCCGACCTGCGCCCCTATGGTGACGGTCAGGCGCTGATTCTGGTGGCCGATGTCAGTGGCCATGGAACCCCGGCGGCCTTCGGCGGCATCGCTTTGAAAACCTGGTTTGCGACCGTGGATCTGGGACTGAGCCCGGCACAGGTGATCGCTCAGGGGGATGCGATGATGAGCGATATCTTTCCGGAGGAATTTTATGCCACGGCCTTTTGTGCGATTTACCAGGAGCGGGGGCATCGCTTGCAGTACGTTGTGGCCGGGCATCCACCGCCGGTGTGCCTGTCGTCTGAGCATGGTCCCCGGCTCCTGGCGGGTGATGGCGCTCCCATGGGCATGCGATTAGGGGTGGAGCGCAGCCAACAGGAGACGGTTCTGCACGAGGGAGAGGTGCTGCTGATCTATAGCGATGGTCTCTCGGAGGAATCCCAGCAGATCCTGCGGGTGGCTCAGGCGTTGCCGATGTCGGGCCCGATCGAATTGGCGGATGTCAGCCAACAGTTTTTGGATCAGACCATTGCCCAGAATCCGTTGCGTGCCTTCGCTGACGATTTGACCATGCTCCTGTTGGCGCCGCGCCTGCCACGGCCACCGGATTTCCGTACGCTGCCGGATCGTCGCATCTGTGTGGTCAGCGAGCACGAGCAGGTGGCATTGGTTCTGCTGCGGCATGGTGCTCAGGTCAGTCGCCTGGGCAGCTGTGCCGAGGCTCCGGAATCGGGACTCCAGGCCGATCTGCTGGTGCTCGACAGCGCTTTGGTGCACGACCTGCGAGCATGCATTCTGGCGAGCCGTCAGCGCAATGCCCGTTTGCCGCTCCTGGTGCTGCTGAGTGAGCAAGCACAGCATCTGGTGCATGCGCTGATCGAACTGGGCAATGTTTCCTTCTGCCGGTTGCCGGCCAGTGATGGTGAATTGGTCCGGGCTGTTGAGTATGCCCTCAATGTCGATCCAGAGACCGACGTGGTCACCTTTGAGCAGCTGGCCAATGACTGGTTCGACTTTGTCATCTCTTCCTCGCCGGCTGCCGTCGACCTGCTCAGTCGATATTTGGAGGCTTTGGCCCGGCAGCCGATCCCGGCCGAAGTCCTGGATGATCTCGTCTATTGCGTCCGCGAGCTGGCCACCAATGCCATCGAGTGGGGCAATCTGCACGATCCCGATCTGTACGTGCGTGTGTCGACGGTGCTGTTGCAGGATCAGGTGCTGGTCAAGATTGCCGATGAAGGTGGCGGTTTCGATACCCGCCATCTGTTTGATCCCGAGCAACTGGAAGCCGATCAGGAGCGTCGGCAGCGCCTTGGAAAGCGTGATGGCGGATTCGGCTTGGGTATAGTACAATCGATGATGGATCGCGTGGTGTTCAATTCACGCGGCAATGTGGTGATGCTGGTCAAACAGTTCCAGAGTGGAGGAGCTTCATCATGAGTACGGAACCCAGTGCGGTGGAAGAACGCCTACAGCGGACCATGCAGGACTACCTGCAGGTGGTCACCTTCCGCCTCGATCAGGAAGAGTACGCCATCGAGATCACCTCGGTTAAGGAGATCATCCTGGTGGAGGGCGTTACCCGTGTGCCGCAGATGCCGTCCTGGGTGGAAGGCATCATCAACCTGCGCGGCAACGTGATTCCGGTTCTGGATCTGCGCAAGCGCTTCGGTCTGCCGATTGTCGAATTGGGTGAACATGGCCGGATCGTGGTGGCGCGGCAGGAATCGCGGATCATCGGTCTGATTGTCGATGCCGTGTCCCAGGTCATGAAACTGCCACGCTCAGACATCCAGGATCCACCGGACACCATTGCCGGACTGGCAGGCGATTACCTAGTGGGGATCGCCAAGGTGGACAAGCGTTTACTGATGGTGCTGGATATCGAGCGGATCCTCTCCACCGATGAACAAACCGATCTCGCCAAGCCCCTTGGCGATCTCCCCGAGCAACAAGGAGCCTGACATGCTCGCCAATCTTCGACTCGCCACCAAAATCGGTGGTGGTTTTGCCGTAGTACTCTTCTTGGCCCTGTTCATAGGTGGGATGGGCTATCGCTCGCTGGGTCAGGTGGATCGGATCGCCGAGCGCAGTACCGCCACCATGGGACTGGAGGCGACCCTCAAGGAAGCGCGGATCAAGGCGGTCTATTATTTATCGATGCAGAAAGATAGCGATGGTGCTGCCGCCGCCGAAGGGGTGCAGCAGGTGGTCAACGATGGCCAGGCCTTGTTGGCCGATGCCGCGATTCAGGAGCGACCGTATCTGGAGGCGGCCATCCGGCCGGCCAAGCAGTACGGCCAGATCCTGACCCAGTACCGTGAGCAGACCACTCGTCAGCAGCGCGTGGATGCGCAGTTGGCCGAGCAGGTGCAGCAGCTGGGTACGAGCATCGACCAGGTGCGTGATCAGCTCCAACAGGACATGAACGCGGCGCGGCAAGCCAGCCAAGCGGAAGAAAAGCTCCGTTCGGGATATATGCAGCACACGCTCGATCTGCAGTTCGGACTGTACCGTCAGCGGGTGCAGGCGTTGTATCTGTTATGGAAACTCGAGGACCGCTTTGCCGACGGTATGCGTCAGGAGGCTGCTGGTGTCGATGTGATCGTCGAACAATTGTTGGCGGGGGACTTGGAGCCCGTGGAAAAACAGGCCTTGCAGCGGATTCGACAGCAGCAGAGCCGCTACATCGAAAACGTTCTGGCCGCGGTCGAAGAAGGGAGACAGACCGGGTCCGTGTCGGCCGATCATCCGGGATTAATTACTGCTCGTGAGGCGTCGGCCATGGTGGTCGAATCCAGCGAGCAGCTTTTTGCGATACAGCAGAAGGAATTGAACGAACTGCAAAAACACCTCTGGGCGGAGCTGGATGAAAATGCCGAGGATAATCTGCTGTTGCAGAACCTGCTGGTCACTATCGAAAAAGTGCGAGGCAATGTCGTGTTGTATGGCTGGCATCGGGAACAGGTCGTCAATGATGCGGTGGTCAAGGGAATTGCCGATATGCAGCAGGTGATCGCCAGTCTGATTCCCCACGCGAGTCCTCGCGAGAAGGACCTGCTGCAGGAAGTCCAGGGACAACTCAGCGGTTACCAGACCGGATTCAAAGAACTGACCGCATTGACGGATATCCGTAAGGAGCAGGAGCAGGGCTTGCGTGATGCCGGCGCGGAGTTGGTGGCAGCGGTGCAGGATCTGGTCCATTATCAGCAGGACTATCTGGATGCTACTAGCCAATCCGCCAATTTCTGGATGATCCTGGTCACCGTGTGCGCCCTGATCCTGGGCGTGCTGTTGGCCTGGTTGATCACTCAGGGTATTGTCGGTCCGGTGCGTCTGATGGAGCAGGCCCTGATTGCCTTGCGCTCCGGTGATTTGACCGCTCGGGTGCCGGTTCAGGGCCAGGATGAGATCGGCGCCATGGCCACCAACCTGAATCAGACCATTCAGGAATTACACAACGTGGTTGCCGAAATTCGATCCGCTTCCGATCAGACCGCCGCTTCGGGCGAAGAACTGTCGGCCTCGGCCCAGAATATCTCCTCTGGAGCCCAGAATCAGGCTTCCGCGGTCGAGCAGATCAGC
>CAYONM010000134.1:0-10361 GCA_964405325.1 uncultured candidatus Brocadiaceae bacterium
CGGCCAGGCCTGGCCGTCGTCGAAGACAGCGGTGGCGGTCTCGCCGATCACAGTCAGACGCTGCTCCTTGTACGGATTCAGCCAGGATGCGTAACAATGCGCCCGAACGCCGTTCGCGAAACGCAGATGGCTGTGCACCATGTCCTGGACGCCGGGGGTCAGGTAATCACCACCCAGGGCCAGCACCCGCTCTGGTAGCTGATCGCCGACCAGAGCGAGAATCATGCTGACATCGTGCGGACTCAGGCACCAGAGCGCACTCTCTTCATAACGAAAAGCGCCAAGATTCACCCGATGCGCGGCGATATAGCGCAGTGCGCCCAAGGCGCCATCGTGGACCAGAGCCAACAGGTGTCGGAACACGGGATGATACTGCAGGAGGTGCCCCACCATTAGGATCCGCTGCTCGTCACGAGCACGGGCCACCACGGCTTCGGCCTCGGCAATATCCAAGGTCAGGGGTTTTTCGCAGTACACATCCAGACCGGCGTCGAAGGCTGCCTGGATGAGATTGAAATGGGTGCTGGCGGACGAGCCGATCGCCAACGCGTCGATGGCGCCATGATCGATCATCTCCAAGCCCTCGCTGTAACAGCGAGCCTGCGGATACAGCGCTGATTGTTGCTGCAAAGCCTTCTGGCTGTGATCACACAAGGCCGCCAGCGCACCACTGGCGTGCAGATTCCGGGCCAGATTCTTGCCCCAGGCACCACATCCAACCAACCCGACACGACTATTCGAACTCATGCGCCAACCACCTCCCGAATCGCTCCGATGACCTGATCCTGATCCGACTCCGGCAACCAGGGATACATGGGCAGGCTCAACACCTCGCCACAGGCTTGCTCGCACACCGGCAGCGAACCAGGTGCCACCGAGACATGGGCAAAGGCGGGCTCCTCGTTGAGACCGCGTCGATAATAGATGGCAGTAGGAATGTCGCGCTCACGCAAGGCGGCCTGGATCCGATCGCGATCGGGTACGCGAATCGTGTACTGGGCATAGACATGGCTACCGTCTGCCACCACCGGCGGCACCGTGACGAGACTGGTCAATGCGTCGCCGTAACGCTTCGCCAGGCGCTGACGCGAGGCGATCTCCGCATCGAAGTGGGGCAATTTCGCCAACAGGACGGCCGCCTGGACGGTTTCCAAGCGACCGTTGATACCAATACGATGATGCCCGGTACGGTCGATGCTGCCGTGGGTACGAATCTGACGCAGGCCCAAAGCCACCTGATCATCGTCAACAAAAATCGCGCCACCCTCGCCAAAACAGCTCAGCGGTTTGGTCGGAAAGAAACTGGTACACCCTATGGTCCCCGGCACGCCACAGCTGGCAACGCCGTCACGCATCGCCCCAAAGGACTGGGCGCCGTCTTCGATCACGGCAATGCCGCGGGGCTCAGCCAGGGCGCGCAGGGCGGTGTAATCCGGCATCTGGCCAAAGAGGCTGACCGGGATGATCGCTTTGGTGCGATCAGTGATGGCCGCCTCACAAGCGGCCAGGTCCATGCAAAAATAATCAGGTTCGATATCGACGAAGACCGTGGTCGCACCCACCAGCTCGATCACCTCGGCGGTGCTGATCCAGGTGAACGGGACGGTGATGACTTCATCGCCCGGGCCAATGCCGTGGGCCATCAGACTCACCAGCAGGGCATCGGTCCCGCTGCCGCAGCTGATGCAGTGACGACGGCCGAGCCGCTTGGCCAGCCGTTCTTCCAGAGTCTGGACCTCCGGGCCCAATACATATTGTCCTGCCGCCAAGACCGCGGCCATGGCCTGATCGATATCCGGCTGATACGCCCGATACTGCGCGGACACGTCGATAAACTGCATGCAGATCCTCGCGCTTTCTGGCACCATCGCTGCTGGGAGAAGGCCCTGAGGACCGCACTACCGGCGCCGTTGGGAAAGGCGGCAGTATCCGACGGCCGCCTTTGGCGCAAGGACCCGCGAGCGGGCCAGCAAAAACCACGTGTCAACGCGCCAACACAGCGCAGCATCAGCACCATGGCGATGCTGGAAGCGCATGGACTGATCAAACGCTACGGTCCCTTGATAGCCTTGCATGGCGTCGACGTAAGCCTGGCTGCAGGCGAGCTGGTCGGCTTTCTTGGTCCGAACGGTGCCGGCAAGAGCACCACCATGAACATCCTCAGCGCCTGCCTGGCACCGACCGCCGGCAGCGTGCGCATTGCCGGACACAAACTGGAGAACGAGGCCCTGGCCTGTCGTCGCCAGGTCGGTTATCTCCCGCAAACGCCCCCCTTGTATCCGGACATGACCGTACAGGCCTATCTGCTACACGTCACGCGCCTGAAGGGCATAGCCGCGGCAAAGCGACGTCGTGAGGTGGTGGATGCCATGGCCACCTGCGATCTGGAGGCCGTTGCGACCCGACACATTCGCAAGCTGTCTGGTGGCAACCGGCAACGGGTCGGGCTGGCCCAGGCCCTGCTGGGGCGGCCACCCATCCTGATCCTGGACGAACCCACCGCTGGCCTGGATCCGACCCAGGTGCACAATCTCCGCGGCCTGCTGCGGGACCTCCGTCAGCGGCACAGCATTCTGCTCTCGACCCATGTGCTGGCCGAGGTGGAAGCGGTGTGTTCCCGAGTGCTGATCATCAACCAGGGCCGCATTGTCCTGAGCGATCACATCGAACACCTGCGCGAGCGCAGTCGGGAACGCCAACGACTCGGCGTGCGACTGCGCGATCCAAGCCGCCTTGGCGAACTCCAGCATGCCGTCACCACCATCGACGGCATCGAGCAGGCGACCATCGACCAGGATCAGCTGCTGGTTCAAGGCCCTGAGGTGGTTCGGGATCGACTGATCGATCTGGCCCAGAAGCATGGCGGCCTGCGAGAATTGACCGAGCAACGCCGGAGTCTGGAAGACGTGTTCACCGAGATCACCACGGAGAGCGACGACCATGTCCGATACCCACACGCATCGTAAGGCACTTGCCCAACTTGCCGCCGGCGACTGGGCCGGCGCCCACCGCCTGACCCAGGAACTGGACGATCATCTCGCCGCCTGGCTCCACGCACATCTCCACCGGGTGGAAGGCGATCTCGGCAACGCCGCCTACTGGTATCATCGCGCCGGCATGGAGAGCCGCGCTGATGACCTGAAAACCGAATTCAAGGACTTGGAACGCGTCTGCGCAGCATCCTGACGCAGCCTTCGTCTGGGGTCGCCAACCGTCAACCGGTTCTGCACCTTATGATTTCGGGCTGATCGCCACCTCGACCGCGAAGGTGTCATCCCAATCGGGATGGGCCTTGAACTCGCAGCAGACGCAGATGGAACCGGTGGGATCATGCATCTCGAGCGGCCCATTCCCCATCACCACCGTTGGAGTGGAGATCTCGAAGCGGAACTCCGACTGATGGAAGCGGCGTTTGGCGCCACCGGCCACCATGTTGGCCAATTCACCAATACCGTCCTTGATCAGAGCATCGTCCTCGGCGACATCCTCCCCCAAAAGCGCCGCCACGATGCGGGCCGCCAGGGGCCGATGCAGGCTGACCACGCAACTCCCGGTCAGGCCATTGGTGATGCCAATGATGCCGTTGATATCACCCAGCATCTTGGAGTTTTTTTTCAGGAACAGATTGGACCGGATCGGATCCAGGCTGGCCATCTGCCGCAGACAATCCAAGGCTGATTCGATGAAGGGATTGATGATCTTGACGTCGATCTTGGGCAGCATGGGAAAGCATGACCCAGGATCGTCGTCATCGCAACGAGAGAGCCGCCGATCGTTTGCGAAATCCGATCGAGCACGTTCACCAGCGTTTTCGGCCACCGCACCTTGCGCCAACTCGTAGCGCAGGGTACAAACCAAGAGAACCCTAAGAGCTGACGGACCCCTTGCCATGAGCGGCTATCGCGTTGAAGATGTGGAACAGACCGGCATCCAGGTCGTGTCCTTCCCCCATGACGACGGACGACGTGTCGATCTCGACACCGTCCGGACGTTCTTCAATCACCGTTTCTTTGAAGAAACCACCAAAGCCAAACATCTGGTGATCGACCTGGCCGGAGTCAGTACCCTGGACAGCTCCAGCCTCAGCCCGCTGGTACAGCGCTTCCGCGAGCTGCAGGAATCCCACGGTACCATGGTGCTCTGCGGCGTGGTCTCCCAAGGTCTGCGGGAGATTCTCTCCCTGACCCGCTTCGACCGCATCTTCGATATCTACGACGACCAGTCCGAAGCGTTGAAAGCGTTCACCGCTTAAGGGTGCGGAAAGAAATAAAGGTAGCAGATCGCGCAGAGATTTTGTCGATCCTTCAAGGCGCGAAGAGTGAGCATATCGGGCATATGTGAGCGATAAGCAACGCAGAAGGGCGGCAAAAGATCAAGCGAAATGTAATGTTTATTTTTTGACGGGCCCTAAGCAACGCAGAAGGGTGGCAAAAGATCAAGTGAGACGCTACCTTTATTTATTGACGGGCCCTAAGCACCCCCGACGGCGGCAGATACACCACCCGGTCCTCGACAATCGGCTCGCTCCGCTGATAGGCGATGGTGTTCTGCGCCGCGCCCATCTCCATGTCGTAACGTCCATCAAAGCTGCACGAGCCCTGATGGCAGCACAGGATCACATTCGGTAGCTCAGTCAGGGGCCCGCGATAGGGCTCATGATGGTAGACATCCAAGGCCGCACCGGCCAGATGGCCATCGACCAGAGCCTGATGCAGCGCTGATTCGTCCAGGACCTCACCGCGACAGGTGTTCAGCAGGTAGGCACCGGAGCGCATCTGCCGAATCCGCTGGGCATTGAGAATATTCCAGGTGCACTCGTCCAGTGGCAGATGGACCGTCAGCGCCTGGCTCTCGGCCAGCAGTTCGTCCAGTCCGACATAACGCACCCCCTGCATCGCTGCCCAGTCCGGATCCTCCAGAATATCGTGAGCCAGCACTTCCATACGGAAGGCCCGAGCGATTTCGGCCACCTGTTTGCCAATGCGACCGCAGCCGAGAATGCCCAGGGTCTTGCCGGTGAACAGGGTCCCGGTCAGTCGGTTCCACTCACCGCGCCGCATACCCTCGTGAGCCTCGACCAAACGCCGGCCCAAGCAGATCAGCAAACCGAAAACCTGCTCCACCACGCTCCGGGCTGGCGCATCGGGGGTGTAGGTGACAGCAATGCCATGCTGCCGGCAGAAGTCCGCGTCCAGGCCGTCCAGACCCACACCGACCCGGGCCACGTGCTGCAAGCGCGGCAGCCCCTGCGCCAGTACCTCAGCCGGTAATGGTTCGGTACCAGCGATCAGCACATCCACATCGCCCAACAGGGCGGCGGTCTCGGCCGGCGTATGTTTGCGTTCATGAGGTGACAGGCGCACCTCGAAGCCGGCCTGACGCAGCAGGTCGACCGGCTCCGAGGTGGCGATGCCATAGGGATAGGACGTGACCTGGGCAATCGGCATGTGCGGCATGATGTTCGATGAACCCACAGCGCAAGACGGCCGTCCTGGCAGCTTCCGCTGTTAAACTGGTTTGCAGCCCGTGCGCACCTTGTCCAGGGCCGCATGCAGATCGGAATCGTCCAGGGCCGAGGCCGGCAGATCGCCCTCCAGGTATTTCTCGTAGCTGCTGAGGTCCATGAGGCCGTGTCCAGAGTAACAGAACAGGATATCCTGTTATCGTCCTTCCGCCTTGGCCTGCAAGGCGGTGCGGACCACGACAGCCAGGGCATGACTGGTCTCCGGCGCCGGGATGAAGCCCTCGGAACGGGCCCAGGTGATGGCCGCATCGAAGCACTCGATCTGTGGCACCGACATCGGCTGCATCAAACCGGCGACCACCGACTGGCTGACCAGCGGCGCCATGCCATGGTAGCGCAAACCACCCGCATGCAGGCTGGGCGGTACCCAGTCGTGGCCCAAAGAGTGCATAGCCAGAAGCGGCGTCATGGCCGCACAATCAACATCCTGCCGAAACAGCTCGCTACCGCGCTGAAACCAGACCACGACGCCAGTATCCGCGTGCGGCAATTGCAGGCGCGATGCCTCGCCGGTGATGCCGACCGGGCCATGGCGATCGCTTTCTGGTTTTATTTCGGTTTCACGTCGCCAATCGGAACGAATCGCTTGCAGAAATGCCAAAATGTTTTTGGCCGGGAACTCCAGCCAGAATGGCCGAGCACCCTGACCGGATCCGATAGCAATGACGATGCTCTCAGTTTTGCCGAGCTATGCTGGCCGGGTGCCGCGCAGGTGCTGCTGGCTGCGGCGGCGGAATGCCGTTGGGGTTTCACCGACGATGGCGCGGAAACGTCGTGAAAAATACAAGGGATCGGTAAAACCGATAGCGGTGGCAATCTCGCCCACCGGACGCGAGTCGTGCGCCAAGAGCCGACAGGCATATTCCATGCGTAGGCGCTTCAGGTAGCGTTGCGGCGGGCAGCCGACCAGGCGCTGCCAGAGGCGGCGGAAATGGGTGAAGGACAGGCCCTGCTCAGTTGCCAAGGCCGGAAAATCGTGCTCACGCCAGAGATCTGCTTCAACCAGAGCGCGGATGCTGCCGACGGCGGCTTCGGTGCTGTCGCTGGTTTCGGCGCTGAGCAGGCTTTCGACGATCAGCGACTCGGCACAGCGATCGATGCGGTCGACCACCCGCTCCAAAGGCCGAATCGCCAACAGGCGGCGCAGGTCGCGCACGCCAGCGTGGAGCGGTGCGGCATCGACGACCGTCCAAATGGGCCGATCGGCATCGTACAGACCCATGCCGTGGATCACCGGACAACGGCTGCGATCGTAGATCAGGAAGCATTCCTCCCAATCCTGCTCCGGACCGTAGTCGCAGGCCTGATCCGGCCATTGCGTCAGAACGCAGGGCGGCCGGACCCGGTACCAGCGGCCCTGATGCTGGTACCGGCCACTACCACGCAGCACCAGCGAGAAGTTCATGGTGTCGAAGCGCTGCTGGACGCGGTAGCGCTTATGCTGCAGATGGCCAACCGCGTCCAGCTGCAAGGTGGCCGGATACCGGCGCGGAACACGGGCAAGACTGATGGTCAAATCATCCATGTCACGGCAGTCTAGCCTGGCCCGTCACGGCACAACCGACCTTGCACCATGCACGCTTTGGCCGAGCAATCGCCCGCATCTTGACAGATGGAGGCGCCTGCTCCTAGGCTTGGTGCGCACAAGGAGCATCACATGACAAGCTACTTCCCGATGGTCACAGAACGCATTCCGTACGAAGGTCCGGATTCCGACAATCCGCTCGCCTTCAAATGGTACGACGAGAACCGCGTGGTCGCCGGCAAACCCATGTCCGAACACCTGAAATTCGCCACCTGCTACTGGCATACCTTCAAGGGCAGCGGCGCCGATCCCTTTGGCGGTGGCGTCTACGACCGGCCCTGGGACCACGGTTCAAATGCCATGGACATCGCCAACCAGACCCTGGATGCGGCCTTCGAGTTCTTCAGCAAACTGGGCACCAAGTACTGGTGTTTTCACGACCGCGATATCGCCCCCGAGGGTGACAGCATTGCCGAGAGCAATGCCAACCTGAAGGCCATCGTCGATCGTGCCGCGGCCTACCAGAAGGAAACCGGGATCCAGCTGCTGTGGGGCACCGCCAATGTGTTTTCCGCCCCCCGTTATACCCACGGCGCTGCCACCAATCCTGATCCACTAGTCGCCGCCCACGCGGGCGCCCAGATCCGCCGCGCGATTGACGCCACCATCCAACTGGGCGGCACCGGCTACGTGTTCTGGGGTGGGCGCGAGGGCTACAGCGCCCTGACCAACACCAAGCTGGGTCAGGAGCGCCAGCAGCTGGCCGCGATGCTGACCATGGCCCGCAACTATGCCCGTGGCCAAGGCTTCCAGGGCACCTTCTTCATCGAGCCAAAACCCAAGGAACCCAGCCGGCATCAGTACGATGTTGATGCCGCCACGGTGTTGGGCTTCCTGCGCGAGTTCGACCTGCTGGACGACTTCGCCCTGAACATTGAAGCCAACCACGCCACCCTGGCTGGCCACAGCTTCGAACACGAGCTGATGCTCGCCTCGGACGCCGGCCACCTGGGCAGCCTGGACATCAACCGCGGCAGCCCGGACCTGGGCTGGGATACCGACCAGTTCCCCACCGTGCTACAGGACGCCGTCTGGACCATGCTGATCCTGATGAAACAAGGCGGCCTCAAACACGGCGGGTTGAATTTTGACGCCAAATTGCGCCGTGGCTCCTTTGACCTGGAAGACCTGTTCTACGCCCATATCGGCGGCATGGACACCTTCGCCCGCGCTCTGCTGATTGCCGAGCGCATGGTCGCAGATGGCAAGCTGGATGCCATGTTGGCAGAGCGCTACGCCGGCTGGAACAAGGGCCTGGGAGCCAAGATCCTGGCCGGCACGGCCAGCCTGCCCGACCTGGAAGACTACGCCACCAGCCAAGGTTGGCCCGAGATGCGCAGCGGCCGCGAGGAACTGCTCGAAAACATCTGGAACCGCTACCTGCTGGCGACTGACATTCGGTAACGCTTCCTTGGTCACCTGCCTGCAGGCAACCATTCAACGACCAAAGGGACCGGAGCCTGCATGTCAGGCTCCGGTCTTTTCGCGGCTTTCGCATTGAGCAAAGCTGCACAACGCGAAAATCGGGGGTACACTGAGCACGACCCCGTATTTGGAGAACACCATGGGCGATCTCTTTCTCGGACTCGATAGCAGCACCCAATCCCTGAGTGCCATGCTGATCGATCACGACCAGGGCCAGGTCGTGGGCGAATTGAGCGTCAACTTCGCTACCGATTTGCCGCATTGGAAGACCGACAACGGCGTGTTCCGCTACGAGGATCCGCAGGTGGTCAATGCCCCACCGCTGATGTGGCTGGAAGCCCTCGATTTGTTACTTGGGCAGGCCAAGAACGCTGGTTGGCCGCTGTCCCAGGTCCGCGCCATCTCCGGCTCGGGTCAGCAACACGGCACCGTCTATCTGAACAATCAGGTCGACTCGACGCTACCGATGCTCGATCCGGACCAAACCCTGCACTCTCAGATGCACTGCTGTCTGGCACGTGACACCGCACCGGTCTGGATGGACTCCTCCACCAGTCAACAGTGTCGAGAGATCACGAATGCCGTCGGCGGTGATCAACAGGTGCTCAGCATCAGCGGTTCGGTGGCGACCGAGCGCTTCAGCGGCCCGCAAATCCGGAAATTCGCCATGCAGCACGAGGGTGACTACGCAGCGACCACTCATATCTGCCTGGTGAGCTCCTTCCTCGCTTCGGTACTCGCCGGCGAAATTGTCGGCATCGACTACGGCGATGGCTCGGGCATGAATCTGTTGGATATCCAAGCCAAGACCTGGCATGCCGACCTGTGCGATGCGACCGCCTTCGACCTCTCCTATAAACTGCCGCCAGCGGTGCCATCCTCACAGGTGGTGGGCACGGTGTCCCCTTATTTCATCCAGCGCTACGGCTTTGCCGCCGACTGCCAGGTGGTCGCCTTTTCCGGCGACAATCCCTGCTCGTTGATCGGCCTGGGACTGGTGCGCGATGGTATGACCGCCATCAGCCTGGGCACCTCGGATACCTGCTTCAGCTATCTGGCCACGTGTCCTGATGCTTTCAGCGAGGAAGGTCACCTGTTCGCCGCCCCCTGCGATGGCTATATGAGCCTGCTCTGCTTCAAGAACGGCAGTCTCGCGCGGGAAAAGATCCGCGCCAAGTTCGGCATCGCGGATTGGAAACAATTTGGCGAACTGGTGCGTAGCCGGCCGGCCGGCAACGAAGGTGCGCTGATGCTGCCCTGGTTCGATCCGGAAATCGTCCCCAAGGTCCTGAACCCTGGCGTCCAGACGGCCCATCTCGCAGCCGACGATGCCGCAGCCCAGGCCCGGGCAGTGTATGAGTGCCAGACGCTGGCAATGCGCCTGCACCTGCGTCAGGCTGGCGTCAACCCCCGCGAACTACGCGCCACTGGCGGCGCCTCCAAGGACCTGGTCTTGTTGCAGATCATGGCCGATGTCTTTCAGGCCCCGGTGAGTGTTCTGCAAACCAGCAACTCTGCTGGTCTCGGCGCCGCCCTACGTGCAGCCCAGGCCTGCAGGCCCGACATCCCCTGGCAGGATATCGTCGCCGGCTTTACCAACACGATTGATGGCAGCAGCGTCAAACCGAATAATGCCAATATAGATGTCTATAATGACCTATTGGATGCCTATGCCGATTTCGAACAGGCAACCTTGACCAGCCGCTGCTAAAACCATCGGTGTGCCGTCAACAAGGTTCATCTGTTTTGAGGGCACTTCTATAAACTCAGGCACTAAGGGCCCGTCAAAAAATAAACATTACATTTCGCTTGATCTTTTGCCGCCCT
>CAYONM010000135.1:0-10266 GCA_964405325.1 uncultured candidatus Brocadiaceae bacterium
GGCGGCAAAAGATCAAGTGAGACGCTACCTTTATTTATTGACGGGCCCTAAGTGCCGTCGAAAAACGCTCGCGCAGCGAGCGACTCCCGAGCAAGGCCGAGGGACCGGAGCCCGACTGGCGGGTGCGACGGAGTTGTGAGGGGGGCAACGCCCCTGCTGCTTAAAGCGGGAACATCCAGCGCGGTTCCTCGTAGCGCTGGGGGCGTTCGTCGCGCAACACGTGGTCGTCGGTGTCGCGCATCCACTGCTGCAGTTTCTGGTCCAGCTCGTCGCGGATGCCGGCGTATTCCGGTCGTGTGGCGCAGTCGCGGAGTTCCCAGGGCTCCTTGGAACTGTGGAAGAGTTCGAACTCGTCGCGCGGCTTGGTGGCGGCACTCACTTCAAGTGCCGTATTCCGTGGCGACGGCCATCAGGTACTTGCTGATGGGGCGGCGGCGCAGGTTGAAGCGTCGGGTCAGGGTGATGGCCCAGGCGGGCAGGGTGGTGGCGCTTTTGATCTCCAATAAGGTACATTCCTTGCAGGAAGCGCTGCCGGTAAGCGGGTCCATGCGCCGCCAACGGCCAGCCTGGCCCCAGTCGGACCAGGTCCGGCAGGGCTGATAGCAGAGTTCGCTGTCCAGGGTGAAGCGGACGGCTTCACCGTTGCGGGCGTTCCATGCCTCTCGCTGATATCGCATCCAGGTGACCGGGCGAGCGGCGCTTTGCCGGAGCCGACGACAGAAGTCGTGGAACAGAGCGCGCTGCGCCTCGTCGACCAGTCCCAGGCCGTCGCCACCGTGCATGGGCAGACGGTGATCCAGGCCGTGGGCTTGGATCAGGCACCGCTGTTTGTGCCAGCAGGCCTCCTGGCGGCTCTTGATCTCCAGGGTGACCGGGCCACCGCCAAGGGGATCGAAGCTGCGGGCACGCAGCTGGTAGCGCTGCCGATGAACGGAACGGGTGGCCTCGTGGAAGGCCAGATTCTGGCTGTCGAACTGCAGGCTGTGGACCGGATAGCCGATGCCGGCTTCCGGCTGCCAGGGATCGGGGTGGCAGAAGCGGGCGATGGCGCAGCGCAGTGCTGGCAGGAGCAACTCGGGGACCCAGAACTTGGCCTCATGACGCCAATTCAAGGCGTTGCGGTCGATTGCCAACGGCGACTGCAGGATGGCAGTGCTGAGTGCGGCGGCGGGAGGCATGACGGACTCCAGGAAATCTGGATAACTATCGGCATTTAGATACTCGAATCAATACATTAAAGCGCAATCGATGACGGACTCGATTGCGCACTAGCAAGCGGTGAAAAAAGCCACGCGGAAACCGCGTGGCTTTGGAATGCTGGATGGAGGCGGTGGTCAGGGGGAGGTGGGGCTGACGCTGCCGGTATCTTCGACGGGCGGGTTGCTGCCGACCAGGCTATCCGGATCGGTATAATCGCCACCGCCACCGCCACCGCCACCCAGGTTGCCGCGGGTGGGTTGGTAGTCGTTGACCGGCTGGTTGCCGCCATAGATGGAGTCGTCCGGCTCGGGAATCGCGGCGACCACGGGATCTTCCTCGACCGGCTGCTGCGGCTGCTCGGTGATGATCGGCTTGTCGGGCTGTGCGGCCGGCTTTTGCGCTAGCATGTCGCCAGCATTGCGATCGGCGTTGGTATCGTAGGTGTCGGTCAGCTGGGTGCCGCCATCTTCGATGCGTTCGGTGACGGTGTTGCCGCTATAGGTCAGCTCGGTGACCGAGGCGCCGCCGTCGGACCAGCCCAGGATGCTAGCGATGGCGACATCGTCATCGTCGGTCAGGACTGAGATGGAGCAGCGTTGGAACAGGGTCACGCCGTCGGGCAGGCTGACCTGGTCACCGTTCTTGGGACGCAGGACCAGATTCTTGCCATCCCAGATGGCGCTGACCTGGATGGCGGTGCCGTTGCGGAGGGTCACTTCCACCTCATCGACGGCGACCACATCGTTACCAGGACTGGCGGCACGGATGCGTTTGACCAGATCCAGGGCGCTTTCCATGGAGACCACTTCGACGGCGGCGTGGGCTTGGGCACAGACCAGGCCCAACAGCATGATGAAAAGGACGTTTCGACGCATAGGATCAGCTCCTCTAAAGGATGAAACTATAGTCGCTGAAATCCTAAAACAACCCATCCTTGGGGCAGAATGGCCCAGCTCGGGTCAGCTGTGCCACTCAAACCCCTTGAGGCGCAGCGCAATTCCACGTAAAGCCTGACTGGCCAGAGCCTGCGGATGGCAGGCGAAGGGGCTGCGGCTGCGCACCGACTCGGTGACTTGGCGATCGCGTGGGATATGGCCCAACAACTGCACGTCGCGTTTCAGGTAGGCGCGGACCACCTTTTGCAGGCGGGCGAAGGTGCGCAGGGCTTCGTTGTCTGAGCCGGCCTGGTTGACAATGACTCGGATGTCCTTGCCCGGCTGCTGGCCTTCCAGCACCTTGATCAGGGCGTAGGCGTCGGTCAGGGAAGTGGGATCCGGGGTCAGCACGGTCACGACCAGGCGGCTGGCGCGGAGGAAGGTGATCACCTCGGCGCTGATTCCGGCCATGGTGTCGAAGATCAGCAGCTGATAGTCCTGGGCCAATTGCGCCAGGTCCTGCAGCAGGCGATCGAACTGTCGGTGACTCAGGCGGGTCAGCTCCTCGCGACCCGAGGCGGCGGGGACGAAGTCGAAGCCCTGGGGCGTGGTGCAGAGGGCGCTGCGCAGCGGCTGGCCACCGACCAGGACCTCGAACAGGCTGGTCTGCGGGTTCACACCCAGGATTACGTCGGCATTGGCCAGGCCCATGTCCAGATCGATCAGCAGCGGGCTGATACCCATCTTGTGCAGCAGTACCGACAGATTGCTGGCGATGGCGGTTTTGCCGACGCCCCCCTTGCCGCCGGTAATGGCCAGGGCCGGTAGGCAGGGCAAGGCAGCGCTTGCTGTCGGCTTGCCGCCGGCAATGCGGCGCAGTCCCGAAGCCTGGTCCGAACGTGTTGTCATGCTGGGACCGGGCTTGGGGTGAAGATGGGTGCCACGAGTTGGGCTGCTGTGGCCAGCTGGATATCTTCGGGTACCTCCTGGCCGGTGGTCAGGTATTGCACCGGCAGGCGGTGTCGGCGCAGGCAGCCGTAGAGGCGGCCGGGCGCGGCGCATTCGTCTATTTTGGTGACCAGGGTGTGTTGGATGGGCAGAATGGAGAAGCGCTCGACCACGGCGGCGAATTCAGCCCGACCGCAGGTGGCACTGATTGCCAAGGCGACCTGGAGTTCGGGCAGGTGTTTGCAGAAGCCTTTCAGCTCGTGCACGCGTGCCGAATCGGCGTGGCTGCGGCCGGCGGTGTCCACCAGGACGTTGTCCAGATGCGCGAAACGGGCCAGGGCGGTTTGCAGCTGGGCTGGGGTCTGAGCAACCTCGAAGGGGACGTCCAGCAGGTCGGCGTAGGCGCGTAGCTGGTCGGCAGCGGCGATGCGGTAGGTGTCGATGGTGATCAGCGCGATGCGACGGCGTTGTTTCAGCACCAGATCGCCGGCCAGTTTGGCGATGCTGGTGGTTTTCCCGACTCCGGTGGGGCCGACCAGCAGCAGGTCGTGACAGTGGGCCCAGTTGATGGCCCCCGGGCAGGACAGGCCGCGCGCCAGCAGTTTTTCGGCGAAGGCGATGCGTTTGTCTGTGGGCAGACGAGTACCGGCCTGGGCGATGGCTTCGTCCAATTCGGCAATGCAATCTGTTGGCAGTTCGTGGTCTTCCAGGCGTTCCAGCAGTGCTTCACCCAGGTGTGCGGAGGGGGTGCCCTGGCCGGCAGCCAAGCGGGCCAGTTGCCGACGAATGGAGGCCAGTTCAAGGCTGACGCCCTCGCCGCGTTCCAAGGCTCGTAGGCTGCTTTGCAGGTTTTGGGCCTGATGCGCCTGTGGTTCTTCGTCCAACAGTGGTGCTGCCGGCTCTGGCAGTTCGGGCAGGCTGATTCGTTGCCAGGCCCGTTCTGGCTCGCTGTCGCGGCTGATGCCTACGGCTGCCAAGCCCGCCGAGGTGCGCCGGGTGGGGCTGGGCCGGTTCTCCGCCTTGTCGACCGCGGCGATCACTTCCACGCCCACTTTGCGGCCCAATAGCCCGGGTTCGTTGACGTTGCGGGTCTCGATGATCAAGGCGTTGGGGCCCAATTGCTGCCGGACCTTTTCCAGGGCCTCGGGCATGGTTCGACCGGTGAAACTACGCACGTGCATGGGACTGTTTCCTGTGAGGGCGGTTTACTCGGTGGGTTGTTCCAGCGGTGCTTCGGCGTCTTCTTGGAGACTGACTGTGCCGACCACGTCCACCGGTATCGCAGCGCCGATCTCGGCGTAGCTGATCACCGGCAATTCGGGATGGAAACGAGCGATGATCTGCCGCATCGGCCGGCGTAGCGGTGCGGTGGTGAGGAGCGCTGGTTCGGCACCGCTGGCGACAGCCGTTTGCAGGAGGCTGCTGATGCGGTCCATCAGGCGATTGGCGTCTTGGGGCGCAATGCCCAGCTGGCCACCAGCTTGCGCGCCGCTGAAACTCTGGGCCAGTCGTTGTTCGGTGAGGGGGTCGAAGATGATGGCGCTCAATTGCCCGTCGCGACTCAGCAAGGGGGTGACCAGGGCTGGGCCCAAGTGTATGCGGACCTGTTCTGCCAGGGCCACGGGGTCGCCCTGCGGTTGATCGGCGACCACTTCCAGGATCTTCTCCAGGTTGCTGATGCGGACCTTTTCATCCAAGAGATGCCCCAGCACCTTCTGGACCAGGCCGAATTTGACGTTTTCTTCCACATCCTTGACCAGGGTCGGGCTCTCGCGCTTCAGGCTCTCGAGCATGGTCTGGATGTCTTCGCGGTTGAGGATGGTGCTGGCCCGGCTCTTCAGCACTTGGGTCAGGTGGGTGATGAACACCGAGGCCGGATCGGTGACCGCGTAGCCCAGGCCTTCGGCTTCGGCGCGTCGGTTCTCCTCGATCCACACCGCCTCCAGGCCGAAGGCCGGCTCATGCGTGGCCATGCCCTGTATTGGTGCTGCGACGCTGCCGCCATCAATCGCCAGGAGCCGCTCGGGCATCAACTCGCCCTGGGTCACCTGGTTGCCGTAAATGCAGATGCGGTAGGCATTGGGCCCCAGCTGCAGGTTGTCTTTGATCCGGATCGGTGGGATCAGCAGGCCATCCTCGCGCGCCATCTGCTTGCGCAGGCTGGTGATCCGTTCCAGTAGCCGACCACCACGCTCGTGATCCACCAGTGGGATCAGGCGGTAGCCGATCTCGACGCCGATGCGATCGGTGGACAGCAGGTCCTCCACCTTTTCTTCCGGCTGCTTCAGCTCTTCTTCATCCGCTTTTTCTTTTGCGGTCACCTCACTGGCCTCGGTTTCGTAATTGCGGATCTGCCGATACAGGAGGAATAGGCCGCCAGCGATGACCCAGAAGGGAATGGTGGGCATGCCAGGCACCAGGCCGATGGCTGCGATCACGCCGGAGGCCACCCCGATCGCCTTGGGTTTGACGAAGAATTCCCGCGGCAGCTCGACGCCGATCGGGTTCTCCGAGCGCGCCTTGGTCACCAGCATGCCCGAGCCGATGGCGATCAGCAGGCTGGGGATCTGGCTGACCAGACCGTCGCCCACGGTCAGGATGGAGAAGGTCTCGGTGGCGGTATTGAAATCCATGTCCATCATCGCCATACCGATGATGATGCCGGCGACCAGATTGATGATGGTGATGATCAGGCCGGCGATCGCATCGCCCTTCACGAACTTGCTGGCACCATCCATACTGCCGTAGAACTCGGCCTCAGCGGCGATCTTCTCGCGCCGATTGCGGGCGTCTGATTCCGAAATCAGACCCGCATTCAGATCGGCATCGATCGCCATCTGCTTGCCGGGCATGGCATCCAGGGTGAAGCGCGCTGCCACTTCGGCGATGCGGCCGGCGCCCTTGGTGACCACCACCAGCTGGATGATCAGCAAGACGGTGAAGATCACCAGGCCGACCACCAGATTGCCGCCGACCACAAAATTACCGAAGGCATCAATCATCGCGCCACCGGTGCCGGTGAGCAGAATCAGGCGGGTGGAGGCCACATTCAAGGCCAGTCGGAACAGCGTGGTGACCAGCAACAGGCTGGGGAAGGTGCTGAATTCCAGCGGTTCCTTGGTGTAGACGGAGACCAGCAACACCAGCATCGCGATCGACAGATTGGTGGTCAAAAGCAGGGTCAGCAGTACCGGCCCGATTGGCAGCAGCAGCACCGAGATGATCGCCATCAGCAGCAAGGCGAAGATCAGGTCCGAGCGCTTGGTCAGGCGCCCGACCGAGGTCAGGGGATTGGCGGCAGCATCAGCTGGCATGCGGCGTCCTCGCAGGTGTCCAGGCAGCGGACGCCCGACGTCGCGGCTTGCGACAGTCGGGCGATCCAGCTCCAGTGCGAAGAGGACGAGGCATGTGGCGTGCCAAAAGCCGGCTGGACCGGCCACATACACAGCAGCTCCTGTCCCAGGAGGACAGGAGCTGAAAAAGCGGAATGATACAAACCGGACGCCGCCCAAAACCCAGAGGTTCAATCGTATCGGTCGGCGTCCGGTTTTTGCTCTTACATCGAGGGGCAGCGCCCCCTCTGATGGTGCCGTCATGAAAAACGGTATCACTCGAACCATCAACGGTAGCCGCTCATGATGTCTCCGTGTCTCGGTGTCTCTGTGAGAAAAATGATCGAACAAGATGCTCAACCGGACGCCTTCTGCGCCGGTTAGCTCTGACGGGATCTGCCGTTTTCTGACTGCTAGCGAACAGCTTCCGTCAGAGCGACCTGGCGACGGGTCACCGCCTGGTATGTCCAGCGTTACACGGTATCCCCCACCATCCACTGCGACCCGTAAGGAGCTTCCATGCGATTATCCATCATATTGCTGATAGGTGGTATCGGCCTCTTGCCGGCTGCCGAGTATTCGTGGCAACAGACTCATGCTGCGGTTGATCCCAGTGGCGATATCCACTGGCAGCCGCAGCCGCTGCGTTTCAGCCCGGGCAGCTCGATCAAATACATCGACTATGACCAGGGCTCCGACGATGGCGACGGCAGTCGCGCGGCGCCCTGGCAGCACCATCCCTGGGATCCGGCGGCCAGTGGCCAGGCTGCCGCCGGCGAGGGGGTGCAGACCTACGTGTTCAAAAAGGGTGTGGTCTATCGCGGGGCGCTGCGTGCCGACGATGCCGGCAGCAGCGAGGAGCCCATCCAGCTGACCGTCGATCCGACCTGGGGGCATGGTCAGGCCTGGATGTACGGCTCCGAGCGCATTACTGACTGGAAACCGGTGGACGAGGCCAGCGATCCTGGTCTGGGCTCGCGCGCGCACGTCTGGTATGCGGACATTCCCTTTTTGACCCGCTGTGTCTGGCACATTGCAGGTGAACGCATCTACCGCATGGACCTGTCGCGCACGCCCAATTGGCGAGTGACCAACGAGGACGATGTCAAAAGCGAGTGGCTGCGCTGGGAGGATGTCCGCAACGGCAATCCCGGCTGGGGCAAGCTGCCGGAATTCATGACCCGCGATCCCGACTTTTATAAGGGTGCCACGGTCTGGAGCACCTTCGTGCCGGTGATGAGCACACCCTACCCGACTCCGGTCGTGGATTTCAAGGCCGAGACTGGCGAAATCGCCTTCAAAGGTTTTTTTGGAAAAAATACCAGGTCGTCGATCGGCGACCGTTTCTATCTGGAAAATATCGCGCGCTATCTGGATACCGGCAACGAGTACTGGTTCGATCAGGCTGGCGAGGGTGGCCGCTTGTACGTGCGTCTGCACGGCGATGCCGA
This sequence comes from uncultured candidatus Brocadiaceae bacterium, assembly GCA_964405325.1. Lineage (GTDB taxonomy): Bacteria > Planctomycetota > UBA11346 > UBA11346 > UBA11346 > CAYONM01. The sequence goes on from CAYONM010000135.1 coordinate 7,807, forward strand.
CCCCAACGAGACCGTGATCGAGGCTGGCCGGCATCTGAACCTGGTCGATCTGCCGAACGGCCAGCATATTCATGTCAGCGGCTTGGGCTTCCGCTTCACCAACACCTTCTGGAACATGCATGCTCGGCATTTTACCTCCCCAGATGTGGACTGTGCGGTCGTGCGTGGCCTGGGTGCAATGCAGGATGTGCAGGTGCGCGGCTGTCGCTTTGAACACGTCAATAAGGCTGTCAGGTTCCAGGCCTCCAGCGATGATCAGGTGCTGGACCGCCTGGTGATCGCCGACAACGAGATCCGGCACACCGATCACGGTGCCATCCTGGCGGCGGATTCTTCGCGCTGGGGCAAGTCACAACCGCCCTTCGCCGAATTGCGCGATCTGAAGATCCTGCGCAACCGGCTCCACCGGATCGGCTTCCGACCGATCCGGTCCGGTCATGGCCATGCCATCCGGGTGAATTTCCCGGATACCGCCGAGATCGCCGGCAATATCCTGACCCGCTGTTATGGCGCCGGTCTGTTCATCTTCGGCGGCAAAGGTTCTGGTCAGCGCCGCGACAAACCCCTGGGGCGCATCCTGATCCACCACAATAAGGTGGTCGACCCGCTGTTGAACACCAACGACTGGGGTGGCATCGAAACCTGGCAGGGCGGTAATTTCTACGTCTACGGTAATATTGTCGACAATCCCGGCGGCTACTGGTACGTGACCACCCGGCACAAGGCCATTGTGCCGCCCGATGAGCGGCGCGGCCACACCGCGGCACGTTTCGGCCATGCCTATTATCTCGATGGCGCGTTCAAGAATTTTCACTTCAATAATATCGCCATTGGCAAGACCGCCGATCCTTCCAGCCCCTTGCAGGCGTCCAGCGCCTTTCAGGAAATCCACAGTTTCCAGAATAGTTTCTTCAACAACACCGCCTATCGCTTTGGCGCCGGTAGCCGTCGGCAGGCACCGCACGCCGGACGGAATCTGTTTTTGGGCAACGCCTTTCTGGATATTTCCGACATCGTGTTCAAACACGGTGAGGGCGGTGTGCGCGAGGCCAATGCCGCTGATGCCGGCAAGGAGCAGGGGCATTTCGCGCTGAGCACCAATGCCTACGGCCGCAACGTGTTCTGGAAGGTGCGTTCCAAGTTGGCCACCTTCGAGCCCGGTGGTGCCTACTACAATGATATCAATGCTTTTCGCGCTGCTGCCGGTCGGCAAGGCACGCTGGCTAACGACATCGGCGTGCTTGCCGAGCGCCAGCCGCTGCAGAGCCCGGCGGATGGTGATTTTACCCCGCATGCCGAATCCCCAGCGGTCGACGGCGGTGTCCGGGTCTTCGTGCCCTGGGGTTTGAAGGCCACCGTCGGCGAGTGGCATTTTCGTCGCAACAACGCCGATCCCGCACATCTGATCGACGAGCACTGGTACATGACCCCCTACTACGCCGGCCGCACCATGTACTGGACCACCCCACGCTATCCGATGCAGGTGCACAACGTCGGCCCAAGCAGTTTCGAAGCCGGCCGCCTGGACGACTGGTGCCCCAGCGCCCTGCGCCTGAACGGACGCGATCAATACGCGGTGCTCAGCGAGGAGCTGATCGAGCAGCCCTTCGAGCTGGGCAAGGGGGATCGCAAGCAGGTGGTGCCAGGTGCCGAGAAGCAGACACCGGAATTGGCTACCAGCGATTATCTGGTGGAAGCGGTCCTGCAGGTCGACCAGCCCGGCGTCCTGCTGAGCAAGCGGGATGACAAGGCCGGTGTCGAAATACGGATCCGCGCCGATGGTGTCGTGATCTGTGAATTGTCAGCCAACGGCGCGGTGCAGGTCACGGCCACCAGCGCGCCAGTGCTGTGTTTCGGCGACTGGCAGCACCTGGTGTTGGAGATCGACCGCGCCGCCGCCGATATCCGCTGTTATCTGCAGGGCAAGCCGGTGGCCACCACCCTGACCGGTACGGTGCCCGGCGCGGAAGTCGATCTGGACAACACGGGTGATTTGCTTGTCGGCGGTGGCCCAGGCCTGCAGCATCTGCAGGGCAGCCTGGATTTCCTGCGTATCGCGCGCAGCACCCTGGCCAGCTCCCGGACCAGCATCGATGAACTGTACACCTGGCAGTTCGACGGCCCGCAATATCGGGATTTCTCCGGTCAGGTGGTGCAGGGCGAACGTCGCGACGCCGGTGCGGTGGAATACCGGCCCTGACTCGCTGAAGACGAGCGAGGATAAGAATCACCTCGATCCGGCGCGCTGGACCGAATCCTCGGGAAAGCGGTGGCCGGCATCCGGCTGCTCGAAATACAGGTGCCGGGGCACGACTGTCAGTGGTGGTCGGACCACGAGTCCAGCAGCAGCTCATGCTGGTCGTGGTCCAGCCACGCTTGCCAACCTGGTTGTTCAGCTCGCCGGCCCAGGTCCAGCAGCAGCAGCAGGATGATCAGGCTGACCAGGGCCAGCATGCTGGC
>CAYONM010000136.1:0-10233 GCA_964405325.1 uncultured candidatus Brocadiaceae bacterium
ACAGATCGCGCAGAGATTTTGTCGATCCTTCAAGGCGCGAAGAGTGAGCATATCCGGCATATGTGAGCGATAAGCAACGCAAGAAGGGCGGCAAAAGATCAAGTGAGACGCTATTTTTATTTATTGACGGGCCCTCAGCACGGAGATCCCCTCGTGAAGGCAAGCCGAATCATCTTTGTCACGCAGAGACGCAGAGACGCAGAGAATTGAGAACTCAAAAAGGCTCCAGTGCTCGGGGTGGAGATCCTCCCGGCCCACTCGCTTCTAGCCGAAATGCGGCCGATAGCGACATCATCATTGTCAACTACGGCACCGCCCATGTCGTGTTCGCTGTCGAGCACTTGCCTCGCACGTTGGGCGATCGGAAATTCAGCAGGCCCACCATATGGATGACACCGACACCGGTACCGCTGGTCTCATCATGCGCCGCAAGGCGATGCGCTCTGGGTGTGCTGCGAGTGCGTGTATGAATCATGTCGCATTCTCCGGCACCGGCTGCCCTTTTGCAGGCCGAGATCGCTTCTACCGTGGCGCGCCATGAATATCAGCAATCCCACCCGCCGCCAATTCGTCCAGTATTCTTCCGCCCTCGGCCTGGGCATGATGGCGCCAGGACTGTTCGACGCGGCCGGCGAGTCCGGCAAGCGCCCCAACATCCTGTTCATCTTCAGCGACGAGCACCGGTGGTGCAGTCTGCCCCAGAACGGCATGCCAAAACTGGAGGCGCCGCACTTCGCGCGCTTCGCCGAACAGGCGACTTCTGTCGACCATTGCGTCAGCAATCATCCGGTCTGCGTGCCCTATCGGGCCATCCTGCAGACGGGGCTCTATCCGCAGCACAACAGCGCCGTGAACAACGGTATCTTCTTCGACAAGCAGGTCCTGGGCGTTGCCCGGCCGACCATCGCCCAGGCCTTCACCGGCGCCGGCTACCGCACCGGCTACATCGGCAAATGGCACCTGGGCGATGCGACTTGTGCGCAGACCGGCTACGACTTCTTCCATCATTGGAAGAACGGCGACAAGCATTGGGACACCAAATGGCGCGATGTCGTCGCCGATCCGGAAAAATGGTATCACGACACCAATTACAATGCCGTTGGCATGACCGACCACGCTCTGAAGTTCATGGACCAGTCGCAGGGAGCGGATCAGCCGTGGATGCTGATGTTGTCCTGGAATCCTCCCCACGCCCGCTGGGACGATGCCCCCCAGGAGCTGGTGGAGCAGTATAGCGACGGCCGTTTGTCGGTGCGGCCCAACGCGCGCGATAATCTCGCCAGCAATCCGCCCTACATCCACTACCACGCCCATATCACCGCCATCGATCGGGAATTCGGTCGCTTGCTGGCGGAGCTGGAAAAACGCGGCTTGGATGACAATACAATTGTCATTTACACCAGTGACCACGGTAGCGCCTGGTATTCCAACGGTTTCTTCTCCAAGCCAGATCCCATCGACGAGACGGCGCGGGTTCCGTTCATGATCCGCTGGCCGGGCAAGGTGGCGGCCGGCCGCCGGGTCCAGGAGCCCATCGGCGCCATCGACCTCTATCCCACCCTCTGCGGTCTCGCCGGTTTCGCTCCGCCGGTGGCCTGCGACGGCATCGATCAGACGCCGCTGCTGTTGGATGTGCCAGGCGAGCGGAGCGATGCCCAGCTGATCACCCTGCCGGCCAATCCGAAGTATTTCGTCGATCGCTATCGCGGTACGTTGAAGGAGCCTTTGGCGCACCAGCCCTGTCGGGCCATCCGCACCAGCCGCTACACCTTCGCGGTCAGCGGCGACGGCGATTGGATGCTGTACGACAATCAGGAAGATCCCTATCAGATGAACAATCTGGTCGACGATCCGGCCCATTCCGAGCTGAAGGAGCAGCTGCGGCAACGACTCCAGGAACTGGTCGCGGCTTCCGAAGCCAACGCGGATGAGATCCCCGCCGAGATCCGGCAGCTTCCCCTGCCAGAGAAGATCCTCGCCACCAACGAATTCTACTGTCTGAAATGGCAGAAGCCGCATCTGCTCACAGTCATGGAAAAAGCCATGGCGCCCTTGGTGGACCAGGCCGCAGATGCCAAGGTCAAGGATCGGATCCGGCAGGCGGCGGAAGCCATCTATCTCGAACGCGAAACGCAGCATGCCTTTCTGGACTATCGGATTGACTTGTATTCCTTCTGGTATCTGCGCGATTCCGATGCCTATCAGGCACGCAACCAGGCGTTCAAGGCCTGGCTCGCAGGCCTGCGGGAGCAGTTACACGCGGCCGTCGCGGAGTGACGAAGCCTGGCAGACGAGCGTGGCCAGCAATTGGGCGCGGCGGGAGCCTGGGGCGTGGTCTTCATGGCCCTGATCATTCTGGCGGTGACCCTGGTCTTCATCACCACCATCCGACATCGCGTGCTCGCGCCCCTGGTGGAAATCCACAATGTCCTGATCAGCGCCCGCCGTGGTGATCATTTCCGGCGCTGTGGCGGCGTCACCACGCCACCACGCGAGATGCTGGCTGTGTACCAGATAATCAATGCCTTGCTGGACGAGCGGCTCGTGCATCTGGATGCCCACGGCGCTGCCTCGGTGCAAGAGTGACGCAGCCGGCCGTCTTGTTCGCCAGGCATTCACCACAGATCGGAAGCTGCTGGGCATCGGCCGGCCGTCCAGCTGCTGTGCCACCAGCGGTAGGGACCTTGGCAGAAGGAGACTACAGGTTACGATAGCGTGATATGAGTAACGATAACGTAACGGATCGCCAGGCACGTGCTCTGGAGCGGGCCCGGGATGTGCTGCTGCTCTGTGCGCGGCAGGCAGAGGGCTGCTCCTTCTCCGCATGTGCCGAGGAGACCGGTCTGCCCGCACCGACTCTGAGCCGCTTGCTGCGCAGCCTGGTCGGTCTCGGGTGGGTCGCGCACGAGGGCGATCGCTACCGGGTCACCGATGCCACCAAGGCTTGGGTGCGGTGTCTGCTCGGGCCAGTCAGCATCGTCGACCTGCTGCGGCCGATGGTGCAGAGCCTGGCGACGGCGACCGGGGAATCCGCTGCCTTTTATGAAGTCGTCGATGGGCGGGTGCTGCTGCAGGCCAAATACGAGATGCCGGATGGGACGCATTATATGCGCGAGGGCGGCCAGGTGCCGGAGGTCTGCCGGCACGGTTTCGCCCAGCTCTGGATGGCGCATCTGGATGCGCATGAGCGCTTGCGGCGGCTGCGCGACACGGCGCATCCGCCAGCCGATGAGGAACGCTTTCTGGAGGCCTGTGCCCGCATGCGCGACGAGGGCGTGGTGGTGGAATGCGGTGAGCATTCTCCCGCGGTAGCCCGCATCGCCGCGCCCGTGTTCCGGCCCGGTGGTCGGCTCTTCTGCGGCAGCATCGGTATCTCATTGCCGCTCACCGGCTTGCACGGTCGCCAATCGACCTTGATCGAAGCGGTGCGCGCAGCCGCCGCCGAAGCCGACAACCGTTTTACCACGAGCATGGACAGACAAGGACCTCTATGAACCGTCCCAACATCCTCTTGATCACTTCCGACCAACAGCACTGGATGACGCTCGGCGTGCAGAATCCGCGCATCCGCACGCCCAACCTGGATCGCCTGGCGGCGGCAGGCACGCTGTTCCGGCGGGCCTATTGCCCGAATCCCACCTGCACGCCGACGCGCGCCTCCATCATCACCGGCCAGTATCCCAGCCAGCACGGCGCCTGGACCTTGGGAACCAAGTTGCCGGAATCGGCGCATTGCGTGGGCGATGATTTCCATGCCGCCGGTTATCACACGGCCCTGATCGGGAAGGCGCATTTCCAGCCTTTGGCCAGTACCGAAGAATATCCCTCGCTGGAAGCCTATCCGGTGCTGCAGGATCTGGATTTCTGGCGCGGCTTCGACCAGCCCTTCTACGGATTCCGTCAGGTCGACCTGGCGCCCAGCTTCCTCGCCGCCTGCGGGCTGCCCATTCCCCACAGCATGAGCGGACGCGATCAATTCGCCGCCTGGTGCGGCGATGCCACGGCGTATCGCGACCACGCCATCTGTGAGCATCATCACAATCCCACCACCGTGCACCTGAAGACCTTCGTCGAGCGGCGTTGGAAGATCACCGTCTATTACGATCACAATTACGGTGAACTCTACGATCTGGAAACAGATCCCCAGGAGCGCCATAATCTCTGGCAGGATCTGGCCCACGCCGGCATCAAGTCCGACCTGCTTCTGCGTTTCCTGCATGCGGAGATGGGCAAGGAGATCATGTGGATGCCGCGCGTGGCCGGGGCCTGACAGCAGAGCTGTTCACATGAAGGGTACCTCTCCAAACGCGTTCCTGGGAGCGCCGGTCTCCGTACCGGCCCAATGATGACAACGTCGTGACCCAGTGTCCCGGCATCGATTGAAAGCAGATGCCAGCAACGGCGTAGCCATCGAAAATCCGAGGCTCTCCGAGCCAGGTCTGCAGCGGGGTTTTGCTTGGTGCAGGCCATAGCCCGGCCGCGAGGAGCAGATCCTGACGGATGCGCTTAGGCCAGCTGTCCCAGTCGGCATATTCACGGATCGGAGTGAAGGCCTCGTGCTCCGTACGCACCGGCCGGGTCCGGGAATCTGCGGCCATGACGGATCCTATCCAAGCCAGCAACAGGAGGATGCCGGAGACACGATAGCAACTCCATTTCCGTTTTAAATGCCATCGAAGATTTGCTGCTTTATTTCTCCGAGGGATTTTCGTACCAGAAAACATTGTATTGGCCCTCCATGGTGCTCAGCAGGTCCAGATCGCCGTCCTGATCGAGGTCGGCCAGCACCGGGGCGTCCATCTTGCCACCAGCGGGGTTGATCTGCTGCAGGCTCCATTCGCTCTCGCTCCAGGTTGACGACCGACGGGCCAACGCAGGAGATGCCGTGCAATTGCGGTTTTTAGAATCAGTCGAGCAGCCAGGCGAGCGGCTCCTGATCCAGAGCCAATGGTCCCTGGGCCTGTTCGGCGGCTCGTAGTACCGCAGCGTGATCTTCTTCGGCCAGACCTCGGACTAGCAACCGTCGCGGCAAGATCTGCTGCAGAAGCCCACCCATATCTCCATATTTGAGTGCGCCCGGGAGGAAATGTTCAGCCCAGACATCGGTGATGGTGGCAAAACGGAATCCACTCACATCCAAGACCACGCGTTCCACCAGGCCCTCGTCGACGGCTAAAGCGGCGGCGGCCCAGGCGGCGGTGCCGGGACGCGCCCAGAGGTCGATGGGCAAGGGGCCATGCACCGGATCATCGCGCAGCGCAGCCAGGAGGGTGAGGAGGTCATGGGCTCGTCGGATGATCGTGGGTGGATAGTGGGCATAGACGGCACTGGGAACAGCCTGCTTGCCGTCACGAGACTTTTTGTAAGGCGTGACCTGCTGTCCGAGGCTGCCCTCCGGCCACGATACGTCGGCGGATTGAAAGAAGGCGTCGCAAGCGATCAGCTGATAGCCCGCGGTGTTCAAAGGCGCCAGGGTGGGATCATCGAGCACGGCCCGACCGCGTGGATCGAGGATGACCAGACGGCGCTTCGGTGTGGATGTCGCTGTGCGACGTACCGGTACCAGCTCGTGTCGAATGGCGTGCCGCAGCAGGCCGTGATCGTCCGTCCACTCAGCCAGGACGATGCCCGCTGCTGGCAGGCTCCGTCCGACGATGCTGTGCCAGGCGGAGCCGATGACGGCGCGATTCTCTGCCCATGCCGCTGCATCGACAGGGTGCAGCAGGTCCTGCAATTGCGCCTGCGCATCGGCTGCCCACCAACGGCAGAGGGCCTGCTCGTGCGCAAGACCTCGTTCGTCCGCCGGCGGGGCCGGATGCGCCTCGCTCCATACCGTCAGCTCGTCCTGGCTCAAAAAGGTGAAGGGACGTTCGACCGGATCGATCGCCATGTCCAGGTGTCGCGCGAGAAACGCATAGGTGAAGGCGCGGGCATGGCGGTTGTAGGTGTGCCCATACCCGGTGTTGACGAAGAATTCCACTTTTCCGGCGGCCTGGTCGCGGGCATAGACGGTTTGCAGGAAGGGAAGCACCTTGGCCCGCAAGCCTTTTGAACCATCGCTACCAGCCAGGCCGAAGGGGCGAGGCGAGCAACTGGCGATCAGATCCACCAGGCCATGTTCCTGGAGGAGATACGGCGCCTTGCCACTGATGCTTCCGGCTTCGAAGCGGCCGCTGCCGAGAGCGACTCCGGCAATACCTGCTCGTACTCGTGGGTCAGCTGCCATGAGAAAAATGGTCTGCTTGCCGCCGCCGCTCGCTCCGGTGACGATCAGGCGCCGGGGATCGATATCGGGCCGTTCCAGCAGCACATCCACCGCACGAATTCCATTCCAGGTTTGTAGACCGAACATGCTCTGCAGATGGCCCAGTGCGCGCGGGGATTCCAGGCACCAGTCGGGTCCTGTTGCCGGCTCCTGCCAGCGCTCCGGATCCTTTGGATGCCCGGTCTGCACGGAATCGGCTCTGCCGATCATATCGTAGCACAGCACCACGCAGCCCATGCGGGCCAGGGCGACGCATCGGGCCTGCAGCAGCGACCGCGCCGCTTCCGGCAACACCTCGCCACCGCTTTGGAGTACCTGCGCGGAGCCGTAGTGGCCTTTGCGATCCTGGTAATCCATAAAGCGGCCATTGGGCCAGTGGCCGTAGGGAGAGAGTACGCCGGGAAAAGGACCCGGGCCCGCTTCGGTGGGAGTGTACAAGCTGCCGGTGACCCAGTGTCCCGGCATCGATTGAAAGCAGATGCCAGCAACGGCGTAGCCATCGAAAATCCGAGGCTCTCCGAGCCAGGTCTGCAGCGGGGTTTTGCTTGGTGCAGGCCATAGCCCGGCCGCGAGGAGCAGATCCTGACGGATGCGCTTAGGCCAGCTGTCCCAGTCGGCATATTCACGGATCGGAGTGAAGGCCTCGTGCTCCGTACGCACCGGCCGGGTCCGGGAATCTGCGGCCATGACGGATCCTATCCAAGCCAGCAACAGGAGGATGCCGGAGACACGATAGCAACTCCGTTTCCAGGTTTTGAAATGCAGTCGAAAAATCGCTGGTTTTTTGCTCATATGGATTTTCGCACAGAAAAACACTGTATTGCCTCCATGGTGCTCAGCAGGACCAGATCACCGTCCTGATCGAGGTCTATTTCTCCGAGGGATTTTCGTACCAGAAAACATTGTATTGCCCCTCCATGGTGCTCAGCAGGTCCAGATCACCGTCCTGATCGAGGTCGGCCAGCACCGGGGTGTCCATTTTGCCACCAGCGGGATTGATCTGCTGCAGGCTCCATTCGCTCTCGCTCCAGGGGCTCTCGCCGGTCCAACGCAGCCAGTGCTGCGGCCGGCCGACACTGCTGGTCATGGCCAGATCCAGGCGGCCATCGCCATCCAGGTCGCCGAAGGCCATTCCCTTGACCTTCCGCAAGGCATGGGGAATGGGCAGGTGGTACACGGACCAGGTCGCATCCGGGCTCGCCGGGTGCCGATAGAGCAGGATGCCGTCCTTCTTGGTGGCCGCCGCGCAATCCAGGCGACCATCACCATCGATATCGGCGACATCGCCGAACATGAAATCCAGACTCTCGGAGCTGATCTGATGTTCGAGCCAGGGTTTGGTCAACGCTCCACCCGGACCGGGATTCTCGAGCCAGCGGACTCCGCCACAGCCGGCTTTGCGGGTGGTCCAAAACACATCCTGATCGCCATCACCATCCATATCGGCGGCCACCAGGGCCATGGTCCAGCCACCGCCGCAGGTGGTTTCGCTGATCACATGCTGCTGCCAATTCTCCAGCTGGCGCGCATCCACCGGCGCCTGGTACCAGACCAGGGGTGTGCCCTTGCCGCCGGCGATCAGATCCATGCCGTGACGGCCATCGACCTGCATGGGCAGGGTGTACATCCAGCTGCCCTGCCCCGCCGAGGCCGGCAGCAGGGCGCTCTGCCATGCGGCAGCCTCATGAAGCCGCTCCCGCTCCGGAGCCCAGTGGATATGCAGCCCCCCGCCACCTTGCTTGCCCTTGTTCTCGCAGGCGGACACCACGTCCAGAATGCCGTTGCCATCCAGGTCGACGAAAACTGCATCTTCGGCATTGGGCGCCGGTCCGACCACGGTCATCGGCCAGGGCTCACGCACGGCCGACGGCCCCGGATTGAAATAGAGCCGGGTTTCGCCGGCCTGCTCCCAGCCGCTGACCACATCGATAAAACCATCGCCATCGATATCACCGAGACGGACCCCATCGGCGCCCCGAGCCTCGCGCGGGCCCCGATCGGCGTCGATCTCGTGGAAGATCCAGTCCTGTGCCACGACAGAGCCGGTAAGACTCAGCAGAAGCGAGATGCAGCAGCGCATGGCCGTCCCTTTCACTGTCCGATCCGGTAGACGGCGAAATCACGGTAGCGGGCGCTCTGCCTATTCATGTGCCGGATGCCGATCCAACCGGAATCGCTCAGGGGTTCGGGATTCATGGTGGCGGGCCACCGGTATTCGGTGCCGGTGGCCTGATCGGTGGCGGTGAAGACCACCTCCCGCCCGATTCGCGTGAAGCAGACATCGTAGACCTTGCCGACGGCGAAGGCGCCTTCGGCGTCATGCTTCCCGATCACGTCGAAGCCCAGGCATTGCCGGAATCGCACCTCGTCCTGGCCGTTGGCGTAGCTGACGCTGACGTAGTTCATGTTCTGTTTATAGAGCGGATAGCGACCGCTCTCGCGCAGGTCCTGCCAGGCGAAGATGTCCTCGACATAGGGCTCCTCACCGCTGCCGGTGGCCTGGACAAAGAGGATGATCACATTCGGGCTATCGACCAGATGTTCGAAGGTATAGGTGATGGCGACATCGCCTTCGATGCGCGGCTTGAACCAGAGCACATCATTCTGTCCCTTGTCTGCGGTGAAGACCATGCCGTTGGAACCGGTCTCAACTTTGGAATGGCCATCCAGGGACCACTGCTCCCGCCAATCGCCAGTCAATGGATCGCGGTGCAGCAGCTGCCAGTCGGCAGGAACCACGCTTTCTGCGGCAGCCAGGCAAGCGACGGCGAGCAGACAGAGCATACACGGGAAGATCAGAGGCATGGAGCGTCTCCTGGTTCAAGATGACTTGCCTGCACTCTAGCCATTCCGAAGCTCGCTCACAAGGTGATCGAAACACTCAAAACCAGGACCGAAGTCCGCCAAGACGTCCGTTGGCTCACGCCAGCGGACTGGTCCCGGGCCCTGTTGGACACCAGCAACACCCTCGGGTTCCGGGGTGGCCATGTGGCCGATGAGCGGCATTTCCACAATCCTCCGAAGTATCGACCCTGGCATCATCTGCTCCTGGTGGAGAAGGGCAGCCTGGTGGCCCAGGTAGACGGCCGGCACATCAGCTGTCCCACCGGCAGCCTGCTCTGGACGCCGCCCGGGGTGCATCGCAGCTTCCATCAAGAGGAGGGCCATGCCGGACTGAACACCTTCCGGCTCCATGTCTCCCTGCGCGTGGGCGCTCAGGTCCTGGCATGCGAACAGGGGACGCTGCTGGCCGAGGGACTCTGGGACCTGCACGGCCTGTTCCGCCTGCTGATGAACGATCCCGCACCCGAGACGCGCGATGAGCTGTGGCTGCGCCAGGTCCTGGCGGCGATCACCGCCACCGTGCTGTACCGACAGGAAACTGATCAGGGTCAGGAGCGCTTGAACTGGGGGCAGCGGACGAAGCTGGACCGCCACCTGTTCCAGCATGCCCACCAGGGCGTGTATCCCTCGGATCTGGCGAAGATCCTCGATCTGTCGATGCCCCGATTCCGTCGTCTCTGTCAGGCCACCTATGGGCGCTCCCCGCGCAGCCAGATCCGGCATTGGCGCCTGCACCAGGCGGCGGCCCTGCTGCAAGAGACGGAGGAACCCATCCAGACCATCGCCGAACGGGTGGGCATCAGCGATCCCAGTCTCTTCCGGCGTCAGTTCCGTAGCACCTTCGGATGCACTCCCTCGCGCTTTCGGCGTGCATGAGCACCAGTGCTCTGTCTAAGCAACAAAGTCGGATATCGCTTCGTCTCGCACGGCATCTGCGGCGTTGCAGAACCCTCGAAATGACGCTGCCATTCCTTCGGAACCTGTGCCTTGCAGCTACCGCACGATACTCGCCTTAGCCAACATTGTTGCATTGACAGGGCACTAGCACCTCACGGGCTTGCAGCCGCAGAAAATAACGAGTTATTAAATGAGCGCGGCTGTAAGTCCGTGAGGTGCAGGGGGTT
>CAYONM010000137.1:0-6499 GCA_964405325.1 uncultured candidatus Brocadiaceae bacterium
GGAGTTGCGCGAGATTTGCCGGAGCATCTACCAGGATCTCGCCGTCGCCACGCCGCCGGTGCCGCCACTCGACGAGCTCGTGGTGCCGTCGGAGCCCCCGCCCCCGCCGGCCCCGACGGGGACGACCGGTTCGCATCGCGAGGTGGTCGTCATCAGCGGCAAGGGTGGCACCGGCAAGACCACCGTCACCGCCTGTTTCTGCCAGCTCGCCGAGAGCCCGGTGCTAGCCGACAACGATGTCGATGCGGCCGATCTTCATCTGCTGCTGACACCGCGGATCCGCGAAGGCCAGGATTTCGTCGGTGGCGTGATCGCGACCGTCAACAGCGACGATTGTATCGGCTGCGGTCGCTGTGCCGAGGCCTGTCATTTCGACGCCTTCCGTTTCGATGGCCCGGCGAATGATCTGATCGCCAAGACCTGGCGGATCGATCCCGTGGCCTGCGAGGGCTGCGGGCTCTGTCCGCGCGTCTGCCCGGTGGGGGCCATCACCACCGAACCCAGCGTGGTCGGGCGCTGGTTTGTGTCGGACACCGATTGGGGTCCCATGGTTCACGCCCGTCTGGGCGTGGCGGCCGAGAACTCCGGCAAGCTGGTCACCCGCGTCCGGCGCGAGTCCGATCGGGTGGCACGGGAGAACGGACGGTCGCTGATCGTGGGTGACGGCCCTCCCGGTACCGGCTGCCCGGTGATCGCCTCGATTTCGGGGGCCGATCTGGTGGTGATCGTCACCGAGCCGACCGTCTCGGGCGTCCACGACCTTGAGCGCGTCCTGGGCCTGGCCGCTCATTTCCGCCTGCCGGTAGCGGTCATCGTCAACAAGGCCGATCTCGATGTCACCCAGGCCCGCCGTATCGCCGAGCAGGTCGAACGACACGGCGCACGCCTGATCGGCGAGATCCCCTTCGATCGGGAGGTCAACGAAGCGCTGATGAACGGCACAACGGTCATCGACCACAAGCGAGGGCCGGCAGCGGCAGCCATCCGTCAGGCCTGGCTGCAGGTGGAGGCATTGATCAACCCCTCAAGAGTATTATCGGATTGATGGTCGGTATCAGCGTCGCCGGAGAGTCAGTGGCGCAGAGCCTCTTCGGCGGCGTTGATCAGCGGGTAGACGATGGGAGAGGCGGTCAGCGCCGGGTGGGTTCCCATCTGGAACCGGGCGATGGTGTCTGCGGTCATCCGCGTCTGCACGCAGGCGGCGATGGTGTTGACCATTTCCCCGATGGATGCGTTTCCCCGGATCTGACCACCGAGCAATACCAAGGTGCGTTCGTCGAACACCAGTTTGATTTTCATGAGGGCACTGCCGGGCATGATGCCTGGGTGGCGGTTGGGGGTTTCGGCGGTGCTGCAGATCACCCGGTATCCCATCTTCAGGGCAGCCGTTTCCGTCAACCCAGCGGTACCCATGGCCAGGTCTCCGATAGCGGTGGACCACACGCCGATGGTGCCCAGGCTCTCCCGTCGGATGGTGTAGAGATTGGCTCCAGCGATCCGGGCTTCGTGTTGGGCAATGGATGCCAGCTTGAGCGGTGAGGGTCGGCCACCGAAGAAGGAGACCTTCTCTGCGCAATCACCGCACGCGAAGATGGTGGGATCAGATGTCAGCATGGTACGATCCACGGCCACAGCGCCGAGCGGCCCCAGAAGGATTTCTGCATCGCGTGCCAAGTCGACATTGGGAGCTGCGCCAATGCCGATGATGACGATATCGGCCGGAATCTTCTCGCCCTCCTGTACGACGACGGCTTGCACCCGCTCCTGTCCGTCGATGCGCTTGACGACGGTGGATGTTCTCAAGGCTATCCCCCGCCCGCGGAGATGATCCTGCATCTCATGGCAAAACTCGGCATCGTAGGAAAGGTTGAGGCAACTTTCTGCCATCTCAATCACGGTGACCGATTTGTTGCCTCGCTTGTTGATCTCATCGGCGAATTCGATGCCGATGAACCCGCAGCCGAGGATGACAATATTCTGTGCCAGTTCAAGTTCTTCGCTCAATTGCTGCAGGACCGAAACATCCTTATTGATCGAATAGACACCGGCCAAGTCGACACCTGGGATGGGCGGTTGAACGGCGCGTGTGCCGGTGGCGAGTACCAGACGATCGTAGGTGATATCGGATTCGTTAGAGAGCAGGCGGTGGTTCTGGCGGTCGATGGCGGTGACATCTGCCAGATGCAGATCGATCCGATGTTTTTGCAGGATGCTGTCGGGGATGAGGTTCTGATCGCACGATTCCAAGGTGCCGTAAACATAGGGGATGCCGCAGGGGATGGGGACCTGTTGTTCACGCCGAACGAGTAGAATCTGTTTATCCGGATGGAAACGGCGGGCGGTAATGGCGGCGGTGATGCCGGCAGCACTGCCGCCAAGAATGGCAATATCGGTTGTGGTCATGGGTACTCCAGGTGCTTGGGATGGGCGGCCTTGGCCGCAGCGGTATAGAAGGTCTGGCGTTCTTTCGGGAGGACGGCGATCAGGCCGTGGTGCTCCAATCGTCCGAGGTGTTTTGCCGCCTCATGGGGATGCATGCCCGCAGCGCGGGCGATCTCCTCCAGGGAGCATGGTCTCCTTCGGATCATAGCGAGGAGGTCAAGTCCTGGATCAGCTCCGTCCATCCATTCGGAAACACCCTGGTCGGAGATGACTTCGGCGCATGGGGTGAAAAGATGGCGGAGTTTGTTTAGGGTGCCACGGTCGACCCGCAAAGCCTTGCCTGCCAGCGAGGGCCGTTCGACGGTGTTGAGTTGGATCTTGTCTGGTCGGCAACTACGAGCGGCTGCGGCGATGGCTTGTACCGATTCCAGGTGGCTGTTGATTCCGGCTACGAGCATGACTTCCAGCCAGATGCGGCCGGCGTAAACAGCCCGGAATTCTCGCAGACCGCTTATCATGCGTTCCCAGGTGATGTCCGGATGCGGACGGTTGATCGCCTGGAAGGTTTTGTCGTCGCCGGCATCCAGGGAGGGAACGACCAGATGGGCGGCTGCGAGCTGTTGCCGAACCGCATCCTGCCACAGCAGGGAACCATTGGTGATGACGGCGACGGGGATGTCGGTGAGGCTGCGGATTCCATCGATGATCGCGCCGATGTCCGCATGCAGGGTCGGTTCTCCGGAACCGCCAAGGGTGATGTAATCGGGGGCCGAAGCGAGATGGTCTCGGAGTTCGGAGAGAAGATCATCCACTGGCACGTGGACGCCGCGTTGGGCGGTGAGGTCCGTTGTTCGACCCAGTTGGCAATAGATGCAGTCGTAGGAGCAGGTCTTAGGGGTCATCAGATCCAATCCCAGGGAACGCCCCAAGCGACGGGAAAGGACTGGACCGTAGATGTATGATTTCATCTGTCGCAGGATCCATCGGCGCAGGGTGAAGCCAATCCGCAACAGGGCGTACTACGATCGCAGGAGGTGGTCCCAGGGGCCTGGCATGCGGCAGCGTTTCCCCCGTGAACAATAAACCCGGTTCCACCGCTGATAAGCCGGCGT
The DNA here is from genome assembly GCA_964405325.1 of uncultured candidatus Brocadiaceae bacterium. GTDB lineage: Bacteria > Planctomycetota > UBA11346 > UBA11346 > UBA11346 > CAYONM01. The sequence goes on from CAYONM010000137.1 coordinate 3,495, forward strand.
ACCGAACCCCCGCAGCGCGGACAAATCTTCAGATGTTCGTCCGACATTTTTTGCTGGAATTCGAAGCAGTGTCCACAGGTATCGCAGCGGTAATCGTACATTGGCATCATTCATTCCTCCAGTCGATTGGCGCCGTTCCATGCCGATTCGACGACCAGGACAGCGGCGGCATGCCCCGGATGCTGCGGTGGATTGATCGCCTTCATCGCCTCGAATAAGGGGCCATCCTGATGATATTCCAAGCGTCCCTTGATCTGATAGGCCTTCTTGTCGGTATCTATGAAGAGCAGGCAACCGTGCTGGCTGCCCTTCAGGATGTTATGGCGGGTTTTGTCGAAATAGTTGTCGGCGACGATGACCCGATCATCGCCATGGATTCCTGCACAGGCGACATAGACCGAGTTCGGGACTCCGGTGGCATCGACGGTGGTGAGGATGGCGGGGCCGTTGCGTTGCTCCCACGCTTGTTTGACGATGTCGGGCAATGTGCTCATGAATGCGCTCCTTGTGGATGTGTTGGTGGGTCGGTTTCGGCGTTCGCATGTTCGGTGTCGCTACCAGGCATGCGGAAGGCGGGATGATCAAGTTCGTCGCGGATGAAGGCAGCGAGGACCGTTTCGACCTCGCCGCAGACTTCAGCAATGATACGGATTCCATGCCCTCTCAGCGCCGCGGCATACTCCCGGGAAATGGCCCCGCAGATCAACACGCTCACGCGGTGGTGGGTCACGGTCAGAGCCCGGCTGCGAGGATCTTCCCGATCGAGTTGCATCTCGACGCGAGCGGTCACGAGCCCGTCGGTACAATCGACGAGGACGAGATTGCTGGAGACATCGAAGACAGGACTGATTCGACCCTGCCATTGGGCGATGGCGACTCTCATGGATGCCGTGCAAAAGCATGTAGCGTGCCATGGCCAGCTGAATACATGCAACTCAAATCCTGCAAGGCGTTTATGTTTTAGGGACGGCTTCGTCGCCACAAAGACGACTATGCGAGCTGCACTGAAAGGTTCACTTGCATCGTGCATCCTGCAATGATCGTGACCTGTCGAGGAGGCGGATTCCATGGCCGTTGACACCTTCATCCAACAGGGGATGTCTGTTCTCGATTCGATCAACGAAGGGGTCTTCGCCGTCGATTCCCAGTGGCGGATCACCGCCTTCAACCGGGCCGCAGAGGTTATCACCGGGGTATCGCGCCAGCATGCTCTCGACAGTCGGTGTTGTGATGTCTTCCGTGCGGACATCTGCGAGCGTGATTGCGCGTTGCGCCGCACCATGGCTGACAGTGAACCGGTCATCAACGCCACCGCGCATATCATCAATCGCGACGGTGATCGCGTGCCGATTCGCATTTCCACGGCCTTGCTGAAGGATGCGCATGGCCGGATCATCGGCGGCGTGGAGACCTTCCAGGATCTGTCCCAGATCGAGCAGTTGCAGCGAGCCTTGCACGATCGCTACACCTTTGAGGACATCGTCGGTCGCAGTCCGGCCATGCGTCGCCTCTTCGACATCCTTCCGCAGATCGCCGACAGCAGCAGTACGGTGTTGGTCGAAGGGCCCAGCGGTACCGGCAAGGAACTCTTCGCCCGCGCGATCCACCATCTTTCGCCGCGACGGGATGGTCCCTTCATCGCCGTGAACTGCGCTGCGTTGCCGGATAGTCTCTTGGAGAGCGAACTCTTCGGTCATGTGGCCGGAGCCTTCACCGACGCCCGGCAGGACAAACCTGGGCGGTTTGCGCGTGCCGATGGTGGAACCATCTTCCTTGATGAGATCGGCGATATCTCGCCCGCCTTGCAGGTCCGCCTGCTGCGGATCCTCCAAGAGCGGGTGGTGGAGCCCTTGGGGGGGATCGCCCCGGTACCGATTGATGTGCGGATCATCGCCGCGACCAACCGTTCCCTGTCCGATCTGGTTGCGGGAGGCACCTACCGTGAGGATCTCTACTATCGGGTGCGGGTCATCCACCTCGCCTTGCCCAGCCTCGCGCAACGCCGTGAGGATATCCCCCTGCTGGTCGAGCACTTGATCAGGAAATTCAACCATCTGCAGAGCAGGGATGTCGCCGGGGTGTCGCCGGGGGTGATCGCCCGCTTGATGACCCACGCTTTCCCGGGCAATGTACGCGAACTTGAAAATATCATCGAACAGGCCTTTGTGTTGTGTCGCGGAGCCATGATCGAGGTGGAACACCTGCCGGGTGAATTGAGGTCTCTAGCAGACGGTGAACAATCTGACTCCCAGACCCTCGACCTCGCGGTGATGGAACGGCGGTGTATCGAACGGGCCTTGGGCCGGCATGACGGCAACCGAACCTTGGCGGCTACCGACCTCGGGATCGATATCAGCACCCTGTACCGGAAGATCCAGGCCAATGCCATTCCGGTGCCGGATCGTGATGGCCGTGGGCGACGGCCACGATAGGCGTGCATCCTGCACGGTTGTTCTCGGTCCGCCGTCGCGGGATAATCCTAAGTGCATTCTTGATAAGTTCTTATGTATACGGTTTGTTGGCATCAGGCTCGTTGAGCTGGATCAACTGGCTGAGGTAGGTGAGCCCGTCGACCTCTTGCATCTGGCGCCGAGCGAGCGCATTGCGCTCCTCCAAGATCTCGACCTCGGCGGTATAGGTAGCGAGGTCGATGGCGCCGGCCTCAAGCTGCGTTTCGAGTTCCTCCTGGCGCTGGGCGCCGTTGCGCAAGGTCAGGTCGGCCATCCCCCGCCTGCTATCGAGATGCCTGGGAACCTCCTGGATTGCATCCTGGGCCAGCGTCACCAAACCTTGGCCCATGTGCTCCAGGGCTTGGTACAGACTGTCGAGCACCATGACATCGACCGTTTCCATCGGCACCCGCCCCGCCCCGCAGCCGGCGCCGCTGCTGCGCGAGCGGCACTGGTAGACGACCTCGCCGGAACTGAGTCGCCGCGTCGTGACTTTCTCGCCGCAACGATGGTAGCAGGCGATGCCACCAAGCCAGGTTCGAGGTTTTTTGTTGC
>CAYONM010000137.1:6599-10190 GCA_964405325.1 uncultured candidatus Brocadiaceae bacterium
GCATGGCAACGAATGACTTCGAACCCGGAGGCGCTCGAAGGCACCGGTAAAGCGCGATTTTTCAGGGCGATCGGCGACCTTGGCCCGGATCGGATTCAGATCGACATAGGCCATGCAGACAATCAGCGCTGCCTGATCCAGAAGTGGCACCGATTTGAAGCGATCCTCCCAAAACGTGCCCGAGCAACCGTCTTCATGATTCGCTCGCCTCGCCAGGTTTTCCTTGAGCGTCTTCATGGTCCAACTCAAGTCTCCCAGACGTTCCCGCCAGCGCGCCACCTGCGCGGAATCGGCCGCCAAGCGCAGATTCTCCATCTCCAGCGGCAGCACCGCCGAGCCATCCGGCAGCCGCTCCCGTGGCCAAATCGCCAGCCAGCGACACACCACTTCCCGCGCCGACCAGCCAGCGGTCACCTCCGGATGCATACGAAGCACAACGTGCAAATGCGAGCACATCACGGCGTATGAGCTAACGTCACAAGCTGACTGGTTTTGGTTTCTGTGACGTCGCCGCATGAGATCGGGATGCCTGGTGGCAAATCTGCTTGCTGCCTTGGCAACATAACTTTGCGATTGCTGGAATCCGTGTGCCAGACTATATCTGCGCAGGCGATGCGGGGCGCAGGTAGGTCCGTTTTCGGTGTCCTCGCGTGCTTTGGGACAGCGGTATCGAGGAAGACTATGCAGAGCAACCGGCCCGTGATCACCATTGTGGTGCCCGTCTACAACGAAGAAAATACCGTGACTCAGCTGGCGGCGGAGATTCAGGACGCCTTCACCGGCTTTGCCAGCGGCTGGGAGGCCCTCTGGATCGATGATGGCTCCACCGATGGCACCGCCCAGGCCTTGGCGGCCCTGTCAGCGCCCCAGCGTTGCTTGCGTTTGGCTAGCAACCAGGGCCAATCAGCGGCATTGATGTGCGGCTTTCAGCAGGCACGCGGTGAATGGATCGGGACGCTCGATGGCGATGGCCAGAACGACCCCCACGATCTGCCGCGCCAGCTCGCCCATGCCCAGGAGCAGGGCGTGGACATGGTCAACGGCATCCGGGCGCGCTGTAGCGATGGTTTTGTCCGTCGGCTCAGTTCGCGTATCGGCAATGGGACCCGCAACTGGTTGACCGCGGATACGGTCAGCGATGTCGGCTGTTCAACGCGAGTCGTGCGCCGTGCCTGCCTGCTCCATCTGCCATTCTTCCATGGCATGCATCGTTTTCTGCCGACCCTGGTACGCATGCAGGGCGGCCGGATCCTGGAGATATCGGTCCATCATCGGCCGCGCGCTGGCGGCCGCAGCAAGTACGGGATCAGCAATCGGCTGTGGTCGGGTTTGCGCGATATTTTCGGGGTGCGTTGGCTGCTGTCACGGCAGCGCGACTGGCAGACGGTGGTGTCTTGCGAGCGGGCCTGAGCATTCTGATCCTCGGTCTGGTTTCGAGCGTGGCGATGGCCGAGGAGCAGGGCGTGCTCGACCAGTTGCGGCATCGTCTGTTCGATCCCGAACTCTGTCCGTACTGCGGTGAGGTGGTCAGCGCCGGAGTGCCGTGGCCGTGGTTGGTGTTCGGCATCGGGGCTCAAGCCCTGTTCATGAGCCGTATGTTGGTGCAGTGGTTGGCGAGTGAGCGCTTGAAACGGAGCGTCGTGTCGACCTCCTTCTGGCTATTGAGCCTGCTGGGCGGGCGGTGTCTGTTGACGTATTTCCTGCGTCGAGGCGATCCGGTTGGGGTGGCCGGACAGGGCTTCGGCGTTTTCGTCTATCTCCGGAATCTGAGTCTGATCTGGCATGCGAGGGAGTCCTGATGGTGAATACTGGTTGCCATCAACGCGATCGCTGGTGGCTGGTGTTGCTGGCTTTGGTCTGCATTTTTGCCGGACTCGGCCTGCGTGGTCCCTGGGCGCCAGACGAACCGCGTTTTGCGCTTGCCGCCAAGGAGATGGTGGAGAGCGGCCAGTGGTTTTTTCCGCGCTTGCTCGGCAATCTCTATGCCGACAAGCCGCCCTTGTTCATGTGGGCGATTGCCGTTGGTTACGCGACGCTGGGTTCTTTGTCGGTAGCTTTCCTGCTGCCATCGATGCTGGCCGGCCTGATCAGCTTGCTGCTGTGGCACGATATTGCCGGCCGTCTGGGTGGGCGTCAGCGGGCCCGTTATGTGACCCTGGCGCTGTTGATATCGGCGCAGTTCTTCTGGCAGGTGCGCTTCGCCCAGATAGATGCCTTTCTCTTTCTTTGGACGAGTATCGGGTTTTATGGCTTGCTGCGTCATCTGCTGCTCGGACCCAGCTGGTGTTGGTGGTGTCTGGCTTGGCTGGCAATGGGCTGCGGTGTGATCAGCAAAGGCGTCGGATTTCTGCCAGCCCTGATGCTGCTGCCGTGGGCCTGGTTGCGCTGGCGCGGGGGAGGTGGCCTGTCGCGCATTCACTGGACCTGGGGCGGTGGCCTGGCGCCACTGCTGCTGTTCGTGCCGGTACTCGCCTGGTTGCTGCCGATGCTGGTATTGGTTGCGCAGAGCGGTGACCCGGCCCTGGTTGCGTATCGCGACAATATCCTCTTTCATCAGACCGCGCAGCGCTATATCAATGCGGGCCATCATTATCACTGGTTCGGTTACTACGTCATCGAGGTGGCGCCGGTTCTGTGGCTGCCGATGACGCTGTTGTTGCCTTGGACCTCCCGGCCCTTCCTGCGGCGCCTGCGGCGTGGCGATCCGCTGGTGGTGTTGAGCCTGGCGAGCGTTGCCCTGATTCTGCTGTTTTTCTCGTTCAGCCCGAGCAAGCGTGGGGTGTATATCCTGCCGGCTTTGCCACTGTTCGTGTTGGCCCACCTCGGTTTTGTGCGGGCCTTGCTGCGGCAGCCACAGCTCCAGAAGGCGATCGCTGTCGGCCTGAGCGCGCTGGCGGGTCTGTTTTTTCTCCTGGTCCTGATCGGGCCCTGGCTGCTGCATCGACCACTGGCAAGAGTAGCGCGAGAATATGGCTACGATCCGCTGCCCGAGGTCTGGTTGCTCGCCGTGTTGACGGTACCAGTGGCGCTGCTGGCTTGGTGCCTGCGCCGGCGCGGCCTGGCGCCATTGGCGGCGGTGGCCCAGGTGATAGTGGTCATCCTGGTCATCGGTTTGGCGCTCTGGCCCAAACTGGACAGCGGCCGCAGTGGTCGGCTATTCATGCAGTCGGTGGGCGAGCGGTTGGCACCCGACACGGTGATCGGCTTAGTGCATTGGAAGGAGCGTTTCGGGCTCTATGACGGTCATCCGCTGCGTACCTGGGGGTATCGTCGGGACGATACTGAGCAGGAGGGGCAGGAGGCCCTGGCCTGGATGCGCGAAGATCCGCAGCGGCGGGTCGTGTTCATGCCAATCAGCGAGGACCAGCACTGGTACGATGGCCTTTTGGCCATCGAATTGGGCCGCTACAACCGCGCCAACTGGCGTCTCTGTTACCTGTCACCAGCAGCGCTGGCCAACGGTGTCCAAAATTCACTCGAGGCTGATGGCGTAGCGCCGACGCAGGGCGGCCAGAATTGCCTCCCACGGATCCCGCCGGTCCAGATTGTTCCTGACCCAGCGGATAAATTGAACCGTTCTCTGCGTACAAC
>CAYONM010000138.1:0-10175 GCA_964405325.1 uncultured candidatus Brocadiaceae bacterium
CTGCTGCCGGCAGCAGCGCGATGGTCAGCAACACGGCGACGCATCGGAACCGAGGGGAAGGGAACATGGGATTCTCCTGATGGGTCCCTCAAACTACTTCGATGAAACGAATCCAGCGATCCGTGCGGAGACTATGGGGACTCCGTGGGGATCATGCCCTGCATCACGATACGGAGCAATTGCTGACACACCTCCTCGACCGGCGCGACCGGCAAGGCGTGCCGACCGCCATGCCAGGCGCGAGCCAGACCGGTACAGGCCACATACAAGGCGAGCGGACTCAGATCGGCCCGTAGCACACCGCATTCCTGCGCCGTCTGGAGCCAAGGAATCAAAACCGCAGCGGCAGCATCTTCACCAGGCTCCAGCTCGCCAGGCTGCACCGCACACGCTTGCAGCAGAAATTGCAGGTGCTGCGGCTGCTGCTCCAGAAAATGGAAGTAAGCGGTGAAAAGCTGACAGACATCATCGATGCTCTGCGGCGGTTCCGGCAGCAGCTCCTGGATGGCCGCGCGGGTCTCGTCCTGATGCCGCACCCGCACCGCCGCCCAGAGGGCCTCCTTGCTGCCGAAATGATGTAGGATCAGCCCCTTGGAGACCTTGGCCGCCGTGGCGATACCACCCAGCGAACTGCCGGCGAATCCGTCGTGCAGGAAAATCTCTTCTGCTACATCGATGATGATGGCGCGGGTACTCAGCGCCTGTAATTCCCGTGAGGTGAGCTGCGGTGTGTCCTCTGTCATCACGGATCCTCGCTGACCGACCGGTCAGCGAAGTATGTAGGACTGACCTATCGGTCAACTGAAAGAAAGGAGGCGCTTCCCTCAGAGCCCCCGCCGGGCCCTACGGGCCGGCGGCGAACAGCCAGGAACTCCTGCTTCCCGGCGCATGGTCTTTTTGGCAAAATATCTGATCCTTCCATGTCCAATCGACACGGTGGCGACGTGAGTTCTTGGGAAGGGGGCATTGCCCCCTCGCGCCTCCGGCGTACACCCCTGGCGCGGACCGCAGGTCCTCGGTCGGCCGGGCTCGCCTGGCGGGCACCGAGACCGGGCAGCAGGCAGTTGCTCGGTCTCGGTCCACAGTTGCAACTCGCCTGCGCCCTGCGCCCCAGCGCTCCAGGCGAAAGCATGGAAAGCCTGTGCCGTCAAGGCCTCTGCCACCGCATCCGCCTGCCCGGCGGCAAGCCACCCTTGCCATTGCCAATACTGCATACCATGAGATTAACAGGCAGCCAAGCGATGCTAGACCAAGACTCGCCTCCGGACGAGAACATGGTACCATCGTCTCGACCAAGTACTGAGAGGATACGAGCATGCAAACCACCGTAGCGATCAGTCAGGAGGACTTCAGCCGCTGCGTGATCGACGAAAGCCATCAGCGGCCGGTGCTGGTCGACTGCTGGGCCGCCTGGTGTGGCCCCTGCCAGCAACTGAAGCCGGTTTTGGAAAAGCTCGCCGAGAAACTGGATGGCCACCTGCTGTTGGCGACCATCGACACCGAAGCCGAACCCGATCTGGCCCGCCAGCTCCAGGTCAGCTCCATTCCCGACGTCCGTCTGTACCACCATGGCAAGGAGGTCGACCGCTTTCTCGGCTTCCGTCCCCTGGATCTGATCATGGAATTCGTCGGGCCACATCTGCCCAGCCCTGCCGATGAGATCGTCCAGAAGGCCGAGCAAGCCCTGGCAGAAGGGCACTCCCTCCAAGCCGAGGAACTGTCGGAGCGGGCGGTCAAGACAGACAAGACCAATATTCGCGCCTGGAAGGCGCGCATCCGGATCGCGGTAATCCGAGCGGATATCATCGCGGCTCGCGTCAGCCTGAGCCACCTGCGCCAACTGCCCGGCGGCGCAAAAGCGGCCGAAGCCCTGGAACCCATGGTCCAGGCCACCGAAGAACGCTTCGAACTGGCCAATGTCGATCACGACAGCATCGACGGCCTGTATGGCAAAGGCTTGAGCTCCATGGTAAAGGAGGACTGGGAAACAGCCTTGGATTGTTTCCTGGAACTGGTCCAGCGCGACCGCCAGTACCGCAGTGGCAAGGCCCACCAGCACATGCTGCATATTTTCCTGTTGCTGGGCAAAGGCCATCCACTGGCCGAGCGGTTTCGGAGCAAGTTGGCCGTGGCTTTGTATTGATGCTATCGTCAGAGGGGGCTCGGCCCGCCAGTCCGGCCCGGACCTTGCTCGAAACCGATCTCTGACGGACCCGTCGTATGGAACACCACGCCGTCGGATTTTCAGATTCATTTCCGGCACTCGACCTGTCTTGCAACAGACGTGAGATTTGCTATCCTATGCACGCGCGTGCATAAATCACGCACGACAAGGAGCGAGCATGAGCAAACGAGCCCTGATGATCTGGGGCGGCTGGGCCGGTCATGAGCCGGAAGCCTGCACCGAAATTTTCGCCACCCTGCTGCGTAAGGCCGGCCTGGAGGTCCAGATTGCAGACGACCTCGCCGTCCTCTGCGACGAATCGGCGATGCGCGATCTCGCCCTGATCGTCCCTATGTGGACCATGGGCAGCATCGACAAGGAACAGAGCCAGGCCCTGAAGCAGGCGGTCCGCGACGGCTGTGGCCTCGGCGGCTGGCATGGCGGCATGGGCGATGCTTTCCGGCAGGATGTGGGCTACCAATTCATGACTGGTGGCCAATGGGTGGTACATCCCGGCGGCGCCAATGTGACCTACACGGTCAACATCACCGACCACCAGCATCCGATTACCGCCGGCCTACCGGATTTCCAGCTGACCAGCGAGCAATATTATATGCATGTCGACCCATCCAACCGGGTGCTGGCCACCACCACCTTTGCTGGTGATCAGGAAGCAATCGACTGGATTGCCGGTACGGTGATGCCCGTCGCCTGGACCCGGTCCTACGGCAAAGGCCGGGTGTTCTACAGTTCGGTCGGCCACATCGCCAAGGATTTCGACGAGCCCACCGCCCGCGAGCTGGTCCGACGCGGCCTGCTGTGGGCCGCCGGCGAGGAGTCCTGAGATGCGCATCGGCGTTATTGGTTGTGGTAATATTTTCGACAAAGCCTATGTCCCCGGTGCAAAAAAATACGACATCAACCTGGCCGTACTGGCGGACCTGGACCAGGAACTGGCCCGGAGCAAGGCCAATGAACACGGCATCCCCCGAACCTGCAGCGTCGATGAACTGATCGCGGATCCGGACATCGATGGTATTTTGAACCTGACCATCCCCGGCGCGCATTACGACATCGACAAACGCGCCCTGGTCGCCGGCAAACACGTCTATTCGGAAAAGCCCCTGGCCATCACCGAGGCCGAGGCCGATGAGTTGCTGCAGCTGGCCGCGTCGCAAAAATGTCAACTTGGTTGCGCTCCCGACACCGTGCTCGGTGCCGGCATCCAGACCGCCCGACGAGCGGTGGACGAGGGTCGCATCGGCAAGGTGTTCGGTGGCATCGCCTGTCTGGCCGCGGCCGGCCACGAGAGCTGGCACCCGAGCCCGGCCTTCTATTACCAAGCCGGCGGTGGCCCGGCCTACGACATGGGGCCCTACTACCTCAGTGCCCTGGTCACCCTCCTGGGCCCGGTGCAGCGGGTCTGCGCCCACGCCTCGCGGCATCGCACGGTGCGCCAGATTGCCAAGGGACCGCTGGCCGGACAACACATCGACGTCGAGATCGACACCCATCTGGCTGGCCTGCTGGAATTCACCGGCGGCGTCATCATCCAGGTCCTGTTCAGCTTCGAGACCTGGAAGCACACCCTGCCGCGCATCCAATTGTTCGGCACCGAAGCGAGTCTGAACGTGCCTGACCCGAACGGCTTCGCCGGCCCGGTCAGCATCATGGGCGGCGGCAAGGACGAGGAGCTGACGGTGGACGAGGACTGCGGCTGTCGTGGCCTGGGCCTGCGCGACCTGATCGACGCTCAGAAAGCGGGCCGCCGTCCCCGCGCCAGCGGCGAGATGGCGGCGCACGTGCTGGCGGTGATCTGCGCCCTGCATCGCGGTGCTGACGCTGGCTGGCAGACCATCGACCGACCATGCGAACGGCCGGAGGCGATGCCGGAGTGAACCTGGCGGGACTGTTGCGATAGCGCTCGCTCGTGTTTCTACTGGGCACCTCTATAAACTCAGGTCGAGCCAGGCGCAGACGATTTTTGATCCTGCCAAGGCGCTGGGGCCGAAGGAATAGCAGGACTATTTCGTAGTTCCAGCAACGCAGGCAGGGCCGGAAAGCGCAAGTCTGGCGAAGTGCCTGAGTTTTTAGAGGTGCCCTACTATGAAAAGACTGGTATTTGGCACACGAGCGGGCAGGTCGTCTCCGCACCCTAACCGTCAGTGCGCCCCTTCGCGGTTCATAACGTCGCTCTGGCGTGCTCCGGGTCTATTTTAATCCCAAATCGGCCCGACGGGTTTCATCCTCAAGCCGATTGTGCTGCCAGTAGGGATCCATGATGCGGTGGGTCTTGACCGCGGTGGTGACCGCATCGCCCTCGCGTTCCTGCCAGCCTTCGATAGTCCAGGGCATGCCGGGCCGATAGGCGATGCGCAGCTCGCGATCGATATCCGAATACTGCACCACCAATTGGCGCAAACCGGTCTCGGCATCGCTGACATGGCTGATGCTCGCTCTGGCCGGCGCAATGGAACGATGCTGGAAACGCCGAGTAAGCGCTCCGGGGATCAGAATCTGCTCGCCACTGGTTATCACGTCCGGGTTCAAGCGCAGCTGCAACCAGAGCCCGTCCTCCAACTGGTGCCCGGCCAGACTGCGATCCTGGTCGCCCTCGCTCTGGAAATAGGAAAAGAGCCGGTATCGCCAAGCACCGTGGCGGCGATTCCACTGCTCAAACACGTGTCCACACCATTCCTGCACCGTCGTGGTATGCTTGAACAACACACCGGCATCGGCCGGATCCCAGCTCATGAACCCGCTGCTCATGACGTGGTAGGGATAGAGTCCTGTCACGAATTGCCGGGTGTGGTTCAATTTCAGCACCGGCGCCGCGTCTGCGGCATCGGGATCATCACTTTTGACCTGCTGATCGCGGCTGAAGGGTTCGGTGACGAAGATCAGTACCGCGTCACCGAGGCGCTCCGCACCATAGCGGGACTGCCGCAAGCGATAGCGGGTGATCTCCGCCCCGCGATGATACCAATAGGCCTCGAAGGCCTGCTGCTGCAATACCTGTCCCCGCTTGGACGGATCAGTCGGCAGTTCGGCAGCAGACAGCGGAGCCAGCAGGACGAGGCCACAGATGATGAGGCGAAGCATGGGAATCTCCTTCAGCTGTCGCGCATCATGCCGCTGGGCGGCGCATGGCCAGCCAGGAGCCTGGTCAAGCTGCTGCAAGGCGAGCGCACCTTTACTTTTTTCGATACTATAGTATCGTTTTTATATGTCTCGACCCAGCACCCTAGCCCGTACCGCCGAGATCCTGCAGGAACTGACCGCCCAACCGACCGGCCTGGCCTTCAACGAGCTCCGTCGCCGCTGTGGCCATCCGGTCCCCAGCACCTTGTCGCGCCTGCTGGAACATCTCCTGGCCATCGCTTGGGTGTCCCACCGTGCCGACTCGTATCGTATCGGTCCGGCGCTGCAGGAGCTGGCCGGCAGTATTGCCGGTCAGCACAGCCTCGCCGAACGGGTTGCGCCGGTCCTGCGGCAGCTAGCCCAAGACAGCGGCTGCTCCAGTGCCTGGTGGGAACAGGACGGCGATCAGGTGGTGCTGCAGGCCAAATACGAGATCGCCGAGTCCTTCCACTATGTCAGCCCCGGATTTGCTCGCCCGGTCAGCGACAGCGCATTCGGCAGCGTCATCCTGGCCAGCCAATCGCTGGCCGAGTGCCGACGTGTCTGCAAGCCACAGCTGCCCAACGCCAGTCACCGCGACCAAGCCAGCCTGCACCAAGAATTGCAGGCCATCCGTGCCGCTGGTTACTGCCTGCGCGAGGATACGGGCAGCGTGATCCCCATTACCCGGATCTGCAGCGGCCTGGGCCCACCGGGCGAAGCCGCCCGCGCCAGCATCGGCATCAGCATCCCCGGCCCGCAGCAGAGCATCGCCCAGCTGGACCGACTCGTCGAAGCAGTGCAGCTGGCGGCTGTCCGTGCCGCCGAGCGCTGCGGCTGGAATCCGTAAGCGAAGAAAGCGACAACCAGTATGTCCAAAAAACCGAATATTCTGGTCATCATCACCGATGACACCGATTTCTCCATGATGCGCTGGTCCGGCGGCCGGGTGCTGTCGCCAGCGATCGACAGCATCGCTGACGAGGGCTTGCAGTGCCGGCAGTTCTACGTCAATGCGGCGGTCTGCACGCCAGGCCGTTACTGCTACCTGACCGGCCACCACGCCGGTCGCTGCCCAGGACCGCAATTCAATGCGGAATTCGGTCCCGACGAACCGCACTGCATCCAATGGAATACCGATCTCGATCCCAGCCGCGAACGCTCGCTGGGTCATGTGCTGCAGAGCGCCGGCTACCGTACCGGCCATGTCGGAAAATGGCACGTGGGTCCTGGTAAGGGCAAGCTGGGCATCGACCAGTTCGAAGGCGATGAAAACCCCTACGACCCAGCGATCATCACCCGCCTGAAAGCCGACCATGAACGCTGTTGCCAGGCGGTGCGCGACGCCGGCTACGACTACGCCGATGCCGTGACCTGGGGCAATGCCGATGATCGCCGCATCAGAACATTACAGTTCCACAACCTGGAATGGATGTGTCAGGGCGCACTCACCTTCCTGGAGCAGTCTGCTACCACTGATCAGCCCTTCTACCTGAACATCGCCACATCGACCATGCACGGTCCCAGCCACGACCTGTCCCTGGAAGAGGATATCCGCCTGACTGGCATCGGCCCGGTGCACGGCCTGGATCAGGTGATGGCACCACGCGCCAGCATTTTCGAACGCCTGCAGGCCGCTGGTCTGCCGGTGGACCACCGCACGACCGGCATCCTCTGGACCGATGATCTGGTGGCTGCGCTGCTGCAGAAATTGCAGGACCTGGGCCTGGAGCGCGACACCCTGGTGATCTTCTCCACCGACCACAACGCTTTCGATGGCAAGGCCAGCTGTTATCAGGGTGGCGTCCATGTCCCCTTCTGTCTGCGTTGGCCCGACCACATCGCTGCCGGCACGGTCAATGACAGCCTGATGCAGAACGTGGATCTGCTGCCCACCCTGGCCGCCATTTCCGGCGCCGCACTGCCAGAACAACCCATCGACGGCCACAACCTGACACCGCAGTGGTTGGAAGGCAACCTGGTTGCGGAAACTCGTGAAGACGTCTTCCTGGATTACGGCTATCAGCGCGGCATCACCGATGGCTGCTATAAATTTATCAGCTTCCGCCTGCCGCAAGACCAACTGGAAAAAATGAAAAACGATGAAGTCGATCAGGCCTTCGGCCTGACTGGCAAACCTGGCGGACAACTGGTCGCACGTCGGTATCCGCATTACTGGGAACCGGATCAACTCTACGATCTCAGCATCGATCCCGGCGAACAACACAACCGCATCGACGACCCGCGTTACGTCGAAATCCGCGAGCGCCTACACAAACGTCTGTGGCAGCATCTGGCCAGTTTTTCCCGACCATTTCCACTGGATGAGATCGATCCCTTTTACCACAGCGACCGTTACCGCGAACTCTGCCAGGAGGCCATGCGGCGTTTCCAGCCAGAACAATGGGAGTGGTACGCCAAGGGCTGGTATTGATGGTTCCTCTCAGATGAGCGCTCCCCGCCAGTCCGGCTCGGACCTCGCGACGTCCGTCACACCCGCCAGCCGGGCTCTGGTCCCACGTTCCTCCGGCGCGGTATGCTCGCTGCGCGAGCCTTTTTGGCGGCGCTCCGCGCATTTTCCGCGCAAAACCACCGCTGGGCCGGATGGCTTCGCGCTTGGGCCCAACCGGGCTTTGCCCGCTTTGGGGTGATCACCTCACCATGAGCTCAGCGCTTGCGCGTCACGGCCTGGCTCGGCTCGCGACTGCGATCCAGGTCACGGCGTCCTGATTGTACTGGATGATTTCCCGAACCTTGGCGACGTTGATCCCGAAGCCCTGTTTCTTGACGTAGAACTCGATGAACTCCACCTCGTTGGTGCTGCTCTCGAGCGGGATGTTGTTGCGTATGCCGAGTGTTGCCATGGGTCGGTCCTCACCGGGCGATGATACCCCCGACTGGCTACAGCCGAAACTGGGCTTCACACTCCTTGAGTCACCCCTGCCGCGAGAGAGGCCGCCTTCGACGTGCCGTCGTCAGTCGACACGACCAGAAAACGAATCGTGTCAGCGTCCAACGCTGACCAGAATCAATCCTTGGCCAGCAAGGCCGCCACCGCGCCTTGGACACCTGGCTCCGGCAGACAGACCTTGATGATCTCGGGATGCTTGAGACTCGGCATCATGCCACCATCGAAGACTTCGGCGATGGCCGGCTTGAACAGGATGTCCCAGTCCTTGGTCTGGGAGCCCATCAGGATGATCCGGTCCAGCGGATTATAGTAGTGGATCATCTGGCTCAGGCTGACGGCGATGGCACGGCACTGGATGTCCCGGATCTGGTGCTGCGGCTGGCCGAAGGGGTCCTGGCGATAGGCCTGGTACACCAGCGCCGCATCGATGAAGCTCAACACCTCGTGCCGAACCGCTTCCTGAGCCAGGTTCTCGACCTGCCAGGTCTGCCGGCGCTGCTGGTTGCACCGCGCCAAGGCCAGTCTCAGCAAGACATTGTCGCTGCTGCGGCCAGTCAGTAGCCGGTGTGCCAGGGCCGCGGCACCACCACCAGAGACATAGCTCTCCAGATGGTCCAGACCACCGCAGCCGCAGGGCAGACTCATACCGCCATGGTACAGGGCGTGACCGACCTCGGTCTGCCGACTGCTGACCCGACCGGTCTTGGCGAAGGCACAGTTGAAACCGGTGGAATAGGTCGCGACAGCAATGGCTTTGTCGCGATTACCCGGCCCGAACCAAGCCTCGCCCTGGGTGGCGGCCCGAATGTCGTTGATCATCACCACTTCGTGCCCCGCAGCACGCAGATCGGAACCCAGGGTGATCTCCCCGGTAATGGCGCTGTTGGGCGCCTGAACAATGCAGGCACGCGCCCCATCGATCACCCCGGCGGCGCTGATGCCAACCCGTGCTCCGGCAGGGATATGGGCGCGAACCGCATCACTCAATATGGTATTGCTGGTCAACTGCTGGGAATCCAGCTTGATCAATTCACCCATCTCGCCGGTCTCAGGATCCACCTCCGCGATCCGCAATTGGGTACCACCATAATCGATGCCGATGTGCACGCCCATACGAGCTCCTTCGTTGCTGGCTGGCCAGCGTTTCACGATGATCGCCTCCGCCAAGCGGGAGGTTTTCATCAGAGGGGACTCACGCGCTCTGCTCGACTGTGCGATCAGCCGCTCGGAAACACTTGTCACCACTCTACCAGCAGAATCCTGGCGTTTCCCTCAGAGCGTCGTCTGAGCGTATCGAGTAGCCGCTCGCTCACGCCGTTACAGCGACTTGCAAAGCAGACGCTCTGGGGGAACGCCAAGCCTGGACTTGTCAGCCAAATACAGGGACGCCATGACCAACTACCTCGAACTCCCCGCCGGCCCGGATGTACCACGGGTGGTGCATGCGATCATCGAGATCCCCAAGGGATCCACCAACAAATACGAATACGACAAGCAGCTGCAGGTCTTCCGTCTGGACCGCACCCTCTATTCCCCGGTGCACTACCCCGGTGCGTACGGCTTCATCCCGCGCACCCACGCCGAGGATGACGACCCGCTGGACGTGGTGGTGTTGGTGGACGATCCCACCTTCACCGGCTGCCTGATCGACGTCCGCCCGGTTGGCGTGCTGGTGATGGAGGACGACAAGGGCCTGGACCATAAGATCCTGGCGGTGCCCTTGTCCGATCCGCGCATGCGCGATGTGAAGAGCCTCCGGCACATTCCCGCGCATCGTTTGGCGGAGGTCGACTATTTCTTCAACATCTACAAAGACCTGGAAGGCAAGCGTTCCGACACCTACGGCTGGGAAGATCGCGCCGAAGCCATGCAGGTGATCGAGGACTGCATCGAACGATATCGACAGATGAAGGACGGTGGCTCGAGCTAAGGGTGCGGAAAGAAATAAAGGTAGCAGATCGCGCAGAGATTTTGTCGATC
>CAYONM010000139.1:0-10025 GCA_964405325.1 uncultured candidatus Brocadiaceae bacterium
CCAGGTCCAGCAGCAGCAGCAGGATGATCAGGCTGACCAGGGCCAGCATGCTGGCGGCCAGGCTGAAGCCGGGCTGCCAGGCGCGCTTGCCCAGCATCAGGCCCAGCAGGCCATCGGTCAGCCACAGGCTGGGCAGCATGGCCAGCAGCATGGTGGGGGCTTCGGTGCCGCTGGCAGCCAGGCCGCTGATCCAGACGGGGGCGGTGTGGGCCAGGGCCAGCAGGCTGACGCTGCCCAGGGTCAGAGCCACGGTCAGCGCGGCGTAACGACGCAGGATCATCGCCAGTAACAGCAGCAGGATCAGCCAGATACTGGCCGGTGCCGCCAAGGCGGTCAGCTCGCGTGTGGTGGCGGCCAGGGCCAGAGCCGGCGCCGACCACAGGGCCATGCCGGCCAGGGCAGCGCCGATGCGCGATCGGAACAGGGTCAGGCTGGGCAGGATGGCGGCGCAGATCGATAGGATGGCGGCCCCGTACAGCACCGCTCGGCCCATGGGCATGCTGTCGGTGCCGGCGAAGCCCAGGCCCCAGCCGCAGGCACCCAGGAGGACCGCGGCAATGAACCAGGTGCGGCCGCGTTGATCCGGTTCTGGTTCTGGTTCTGGTTCTGGTTCCGGTTCTGGTGTTGGCGTGGCCTTGGCGGCTGGTGTCGATGGCGCGACTGGCGGTGGCAGAGGCTGGCCACACTTGGGCAGCACCAGCATGGCCAGGCCGTAGGCCAGGGCGGCTAGCCAGCTCGTGTAGAGGGTGGCGAACACCGCTCCCAGGCGCCAGGCCCAGGCCGGGGTCTGGGTTTGCCGGGCCAGCAGTGCGCAAATGCCGCCCAGCCAAGCGGCGTGTCGTTTCGGCCAATCCTGATTCAGTGGTCGCGGTCGGTAAGGCGGATCCGGGCAGAGGGGGATGACCACGCAGCCGGCGGCATAGCCCAGGGCCAGCAGGCCGCCGGTCATCAGCGTGCCCAACACCATCAGCACCCGGATTGGCCAGATCTGGGTGCCAACCAGTGTGGCGACGCCAGCACAGATCCCGCCGATCTTTTTCGCCTGCGGATCGCGCAGCAGGCGTTGCCCATGCGGAAAGCGCTCGCGATCTGCCGGCGTGGTTACCGCTTGGCCGGGTACTGGCGGCGGCAGATCGGCCAGGGCACTGCTGGCGTCGGTGGGTCGGTCGGCGGGATCGCGGGCCAGCAACTGCAGGAGGAAGGTGTTCCAGGCTTTGGCGGTGGCTGGTGGGACGTGCTCCAGGAATTGGCTGGGTTCCTCAAAGCGGCCTTCGGGACGATGGCCGCTCAGACATTCGTACAACACCATGCCGAGGGCGTAGAGATCGCAGCGCCGGTCCACCTGATGGCTGGCGCCGCGCTGCTCCGGTGCCATGTAGGCCAGGGTGCCGAGCACCGCATCGGTGCGGGTCAACTGGGTCAGGGTGCGGCCGTCGGTCCCGGTCTGGAGCCGGGCGATACCGAAATCGCAGATGCGGACGCGGCCTTGGGCATCCAGCAGCAGATTTTCCGGTTTCAGGTCGCGGTGCACACAGCCGCGGCTGTGGGCATGCGCCAAAGCCTGGAGCACCTCGGTGGCGATACGATGAACCTGGTTCAAGCCGTGTCGGCGGCCGGTTTGTTCGTGCGAGCGGAGGTCATCGCGCAGACTGCGTTCGGCCACCAGATCACCAACCAGATAGGGGCGCCCCTCGTGCTCACCGTGGTCCAGTACCCGGACGATGCCAGGATGGTCCAGTTGCTGTAGCGCTTCCACCTCGCGTTGGAAGCGGGCTCGTAGTTCCGGATCCTGGTTGTGCTGCCGCAACAGGATCTTGAGCGCGATCGGTTCGCTTCGTTCGGCTGAGCTGGCCGCCCAGACCTCACTCATGCCACCGGTGCCCAGCAGACGGAGGAGCTGATAGCCAGCGATGTTGCTACCGGTGGCGCAGGCCGGCGTGACGGCCTGCGCCACCGTACCGGTGCGCGCCTGCGCCGGATCGAAGCGCAGGCCGCACTGCGGGCAGGTGCACAGGCCCGAGGCCGTGTCGATCGCGGTCGGGCACTGGTATTGACATCGAGGGCAATTGTTCATGACCAGGACCGGCATGATCGACTCCACTGGGCGGTATTCAAAGGGCAGGAGAGTGGGGACCGCCTGCGGCCGACCGTTGGCAGCTGTTCTGGTCCGGTGGGTCGCTTGTGCGACTCGTCTCGCCGGCAAGCGCATGGAATGGCCCCGGTTTATTCGACCTCGTGCTTGTCGTCCTTCAGGGCTTCATCCAACAGACCCAGGACGTTCCGGCGCGGTTTGGCGGTGAAGCTGAGTTCGGTGGGGCTGGGTTGCTGGACTCGGGCTAGGGCGCGTTCCTGCACTTCCAGTTCGCGTTCGATGCGGGAAAAGCTCTCTTCCACATCCTGAAAAGCGCCCTGATCGATATGCGGTGGCAGGTGCTCCACCTGATGCACCAGTTCCTGACGGATGGCGACGCTTTCGGCCTGGGCACGCAGTTCGGCCAGGCGCAGGCGATAGGATTCGCGCTGGGATTCGGCCGCCTGGATCTGGTGATCGGCGCGACCGACGGCCAGGGACAGGGTCTCCAGGGCTTCGGCCTTGGCCTGATGGATGGCACGGATCCGCTTCAGTGCCTCGGCCTTGCGGGTGGCTTCATCGATCACCCGCTGCCGGCTGAAAATGCGATCGGCCAGGCGGTACTCCGCCTTCTCCTCGGCCAGCAGACGACGCGCCGCGGCGACCTCCTCTTTCAGGTCCTGGGCCTGCTCGCCGGCCCGGTCCACCGCTTGTTCCAGATGATCCAGATCCACCTGTTGGCGGACGATTTTCCGGCGTTGTTTCTCGATCACGCTGTCCAGATCGCCGACCAGGGTCTGCAGGCGTTCGATTTCGAAGGCGACCGGTACGGCATCTTGTGCCGCTTGGTGCAGGTTGCGTACCCCGGTACGGGCGTAGCTGCTGGCCTGATGTCCGAACAGCAGGGCCAGGGCCAACACGGCGCCGGCGATGATGAAAATGGCGGTTTTGAACATGAGACCTCCTCTATGACACCTTGGTTGACGTTGTTGTTGCTGGCAGGACATGCTTATTCCTCCATGGCCCGGAAATCGATGCCGCCCGTCGCGGGCTGCCAGGCCGACTGCTCGGATGTGGCCGGTGCTGGTAGTAGCGAGCGCTTGGCCTGCTGATGTAGCTCCAAAGCGATCAGCAGCAGCGCGAGAGCGAACAGGGTGGCGGCGAGCAGGCGGACCATGCTGGTGGCAAAGCAGGTATCGCGCCAAAGGGGCGGTATTCTGTAAGTCCTGTAATTGAATGGGCTTATTGCTTTTGCTTTGTTATTGGTCCGCGGACCTGGAACATTCTATGCCAGCTCACGCGGCCAGGTTGGAAGGTTTCTTTCCAGGTACGAGAGCAACAAAAAGGCGACGGACCGCGGTCCGTCGCCTTTTTTGTTTGGCCTTTGCAGCTTGCTTACAGTTCGACCTGCACCTGCACCCGCTCGACCTTGTTGTCGATGGTGAATGGTTCCGGTGCGATCACTTCGCCAACGTTGCCGGCGGTATCGATGGCATTCACCTTCACCCGGCATTGGGTGCTGTTGACGTCTGGCATTTTGAACACGAAGGCCTTGTCGGCCGGCATGCCTTGGCCAAGCACTTCCCAAGGGGCGCTGGGGCCGGCCTGGAAGGAGACGGCGACCGGATTGTCGGCCAGGGACAGGTCGTCCAGGCTGAATTCCACCAGCACCTGGTCGCCGGGTTTGTACACCCGGCGCGGGCTGCCGCCGGCGCTCTCCTTCAGATCGCTGATGCCGATGGGGGTGCTCAGGCCAATGACGGGAGCGGCGGTATCGACAATAATGTCGAACTGCTTGTCGGCGGGACCGGCCGGAACCGGGTTGCTATTGCCAGCGACGTCGGTGGCGATCAGGGCCAGACTGTAGAGGCCGTCATTCGGCGCGTTCCAGGTGATGGATTCGATGCTTTCGCCAGACACCTTGGGCCCCGGCGTCCAGTTGGCGCCGTCATCGGACGAGTACCACAGCTGCACCGTGGCCACCCGGCGAGCCGGACCGGCGTCGGAGACTCGCACCTGCACTGGCACCTCGCGATGCTGGCTGGTGGTGGGGCCCAGGATGGCCCGCTGTGGCGGCGCGCCGTCGACGATGATGTCGACGCTCTCGATCGTGCTGCTGTTGAGCACCTTGTCGTGCGCGGTCAGGATCAGGCGACCTTCCTGGCTCATGTCCAAGGGGGTGGTCCACTTGTGGCTACCGCTATTGGGCAGGCCGCTGGCGATCACCTGCGGTTCGGCCAGCTTGTCGCGGGCCCAGGACAGGGACACCGGCGTGGAGTGGAGATTGGGGTCGTCCACCTGCCACTGGATGGTGTAGGGTTGGCCGGTGGACAGGATGGTGCCCGAGATCGGCTGTTGAATGGCGGCCTTCGGGCCGGTGCGATCGGCGATGAACTCGACGTCGGGCTCGGTTTGTGCGCTGGGTATGGGATCGGCCGAGCCGGAGACCTCGACGATGCGGATGAAGACCTGCCAATGGCCTTCGGGCGGCTGCCAGTTGATGGGCGTATTGCGGCCGAAATCCAGTGGGTGCTTCTCCCAGTCGGCCCAGCCCTGGCGACTCCGGGCGCGGTACCACAGCTCGCGGGTGCGCACCTGCTCGTCCTTGCGGGCGCCCAGGGTGAGTTCGGTCTTGTTGGTGAGAGGTACGGATTTGCCATCGACCTGGGCCGGTTCCTTCTGGAGCTCGGTGGCGGGCAGGCCAGTCGTGGCCAGCAGGGCAGCGACGGCGAAGAGTGGAGTTCGCATGATGAGGTCCTTTGGGGCAGGCGGCGCTAAACGGCTGACAACTGACGAATGGCGGCGCGGAACAGACGCACCCCGGCACCTTCGCGGCGACGGGGTTCACGGGTCCAGCGGGGATGGTGTTCCCAGCGGAGAAAGCGTTCCGGGTGTGGCATCAGACCGAAGACCCGGCCGGTGGCATCACAAATACCCGCCACGTCACCGTCGCTGTCATTGAAATTGCTACCGGGCGCATAGCGCAGGGCAATCTGATCATTGCCGGTTAGGCGTTTGATGACTGCGGTCTCGGCCCGGAAGCGGCCCTCGGCATTGGCCACCGGCAGCTCGAATGGCTCGTCGTCGGGGATCCAGGCGCACAGGCTGGGATTGCCGACCACCTTCACCCAACGATCGGTGTACAGGCCGGAGGGATTGTGGCTGAGGGTGACCTGCTGCTCGGTTTTGCCGTCCAGGCGCGGCAACAGGCCGCTTTTCACCAGGACCTGGAAGCCATTGCAGATACCCAGGACCAGGCCGCCCTGGTCGATGAACTGATTCAGCTCATCGCGTAGCATGGCCATGATCTCGTTGGCGAAGACGCGGCCGGAGGCGATATCATCACCATAGCTGAAGCCACCCGGTATCGCCAGGACCTGGTAATTGGCCAGGGGGTGTTTCTGGCCACGCAGGGCGTTGACATGGCGGGTGTCGGTTATGGCACCCGCATGCTCGAAGGCGTAGGCGGTTTCTTCATCACAATTGGTCCCTGCGGTTCGCAGCACCAGGACTCGTGGCTTCATTGGCACTCCCTCGCCCGTGTTTTTGGCAGCAGCCTTGGGCGGCTTTCATCTGAGTTGGCGCGATTGGAGCGGCAGACGGGCATGAGTCCAGGCTGGGGTCAGGCTGAGCGGACCAGTTGGTGATAGGCGGTGCTGATGCGTTGGTGCGCTTGTTGGGCCATGACCTTGCGGTCCAGCTGCTGCTGTTGCCAGTCCAGACTGGGCAGCACCTGCAGGGCGATATCCAGGCGGGTGGCGGTCAGCAGGCGGAGCAGATGGCCGACAAAACCCATATCGCCGTACCAGTGGATCCAATCGCGGGTTCGGCGCGTCAGTCGTCGGCCATT
Source organism: uncultured candidatus Brocadiaceae bacterium (assembly GCA_964405325.1). GTDB lineage: Bacteria > Planctomycetota > UBA11346 > UBA11346 > UBA11346 > CAYONM01. The sequence continues at coordinate 5,922 of CAYONM010000139.1, forward strand.
CCAGCGCTGGTAGCGCAGCGCCAGCAGATGTACCGGAACCTGGGCGGTGCGGGCGCTTTCGAAGAACGCTGGTTTGAAGCGCAGCACGCCCTCTCCGTTGGAGCTGGTCGCCTCTGGGAATACGGTCACCACCCGTTGCCGCAGGATAGCGGCCAGATGTTGCTGATCCTGGTTTACTGCGCGTCGGCTGCGGCGGTCCACGAACACGCAGCCGCCCTTGGTGCATACCCTGCCCAAGAGGGGGTCGGCTTCCACTTCCTTGGAGGTGACGAAACGGCTGGAGACCAGGGTTGCCAGCAGCAGCGGATCCAACCAGGAGAGGTGGTTCATCACCAGCAAGCCGGAACGGATCCGGCGCAGGTCGCCCTGGATCTGCAGCCGGGTGCCGAAGATCCGCAGAGCGAAGCGGCAGTAGCGTCGCATGTGCGCCAGTCGCTGTGATTCGGGCACCGCTTGCAGCAGGAAACTTGGTAGCAGCAGCAGCAGCAGCAAAAAGCGGAAGCAGAAACGCAGCATGGTTGGGCGAGCGTAGGCCCCGTGGCGCTGCGCCAAGCAGGTGCTTAGGGTGCGGAAAAAAATAAAGGTAGCAGATCGCGCAGAAATTTTGTCGATCCTTCAAGGCGCGAAGAGCGAGCATATCGAGTATATGTAAGCGATAAGCAACGCAGAAGGGCGGCAAAAGATCAAGCGAGACGCTACCTTTATTTATTGACGGGCCCTTACACTCGGAAGCGGTCGATAAAGCCGATGTTGGCCTGCTGGAGATCGAGCACGGTCAGGAAGTCGGTGCAGTTGAATTCCGGATCGATGATTGGTCGCTGCGAGACCTTGGCCCCGGCGCGCAAATAACTGCGCAGCAGGGGTGGCATCAGTTCTTGCACTCGATCCTCGTCGGTCTGGGTCCAGGTTCGCCGCCACAGGCTGGTGTGATCAAGGGTGCGGATGCGACAATGCAGCAGCGGTTCGATGTGATCGTCATCCAGTTGCATATGATATCGCCGGAACCAGGTGACCAGGCGGACGATGTCGACCGGGTCGGTGGTATCGATGGACGAGCAGCCGAAGAGGAAGCGGCAGCCAGTGGCCACAACATACTCGCAGATGCCACGGAACAGCCCGATCAGCGACAGATTGGAGCGCCATTCTCGGCGCAGGCAGGCGCGCCCCAGTTCCACTTTGGTGCCGGACATGGCCACCAGGTTGTCGATCTGGAATTCGGTCGACGAGTAGAAATCGTCGATCGTTTCGCCGCGGATGAAGCGATAGGTGCCCACCAGTAGACCATCGTGCTGCTGATCATACAGCAGTAGGTGATCGGCGCGGTCATCAAACTGGTCCTCGTCCAGGCCGATATCGGCCTGTCGGCCTTGCCATTCGTGGCAGAAGACCTCGTAGCGCAGGGCCTGGGCGGCACGACGTTCAGCGTCGTTGCTCGCCAAGGTGATGCGGAATCGACGCCAGAGGAAATCCACCTGAACGGGCGCGGAAACAGAGGCCGCCATGCTGGCTCCCGAAAGGCAAACGGTCGATCCGGAACCGAGCCGGCGAGTCCGATGCAACGAAGGTGAAAAAGGCCACATGATCTTGCCACCAGGGGCTCTGGCCAATGAAACGTGAATGAAGAACGAGCAAAGTTTCGACTCGTTTCGCAGCTGTCCATCGTCAGCTGCAAGCTGCCAGCCAACTGTCCCAGCACCTTGCCGGACGTGCTTGGCTTCCTACCCTGCGCGTCCGGTCTGGCCCCCGGAGTGCTCCGCCCGCGCTTGGCACAAGGAGAGGAACCAGTCATGCATAGCATCCCCCTGAAATCCGCTGACAGCTGTCTCTGGGACGAGGTGTCCCTGAGCGAGGTGATGATCCGCTTCGATCCGGGCGACAGCCGCATCCATACCAGTCGGCAATTCACCGCTTGGGAAGGCGGCGGCGAGTACAACGTCGCCCGCGGTCTACGGCGTTGTTTCAACCAGCGCACCGCGGTGGTGACCAGCATCGTCGACAATCAGGTCGGTCGTTTGTTGGAAGACCTGATGCTCCAGGGTGGCGTCGACCTGCGGCACGTCCGCTGGGTGGACTTCGACGGCCTTGGCCGTGCCTGTCGCAACGGCCTGAACTTCACCGAGGCCGGCTACGGCCTGCGCGGTGCGGTCGGCTGCTCCGATCGTGGGCACACCGCCGCCTCGCAGCTGAAGCTCGGTGACATCGATTGGGAACAGATCTTCGCTCGCGAGGGTGCGCGCTGGTTCCACTGCGGTGGCATCTTTGCCGCGCTCTCGGCCACGACGCCCGAGGTGGTGATTGAAGCCATGGAATGCGCCCAGGCCAACGGCACCATCATCAGCTACGACCTGAACTATCGTCCCAGCCTGTGGAAGGAATTTGGCGGTCAGGCCCAGGCCCAGGCCATCAACCGTCGCATTGCGCCGTTGGTGGATGTGATGATCGGCAACGAAGAGGACTTCACCGCCTGCCTTGGCTACGAGATCGAAGGCGTCGACGAGAACCTCACCAAACTCGATCCCACCGGTTTCAAGGAAATGATCACCCGTGTCGTGGCCGATTTCCCCAATTTCAAGGCGGTTGCCACCACCCTACGCCAGGCGCACACCGCGTCGGTCAACGGCTGGAGTGCGATTGTTTATCATGATGGCGAATTTCATCAGGCCCAGACCCGCGACTGTTGGATCTACGACCGCGTCGGCGGTGGCGACAGTTTCGCCTCGGGGCTGATCTATGGTTTCCTGGTCGGTAAAACTGCTGCCGAAGCGGTGGAATACGGCGCCGCCCACGGTGCTCTGGCCATGACCACCCCGGGTGACACCTCCATGGTCAGCCTGAAGGAAGTGGAGCGTTTGGTTGCCGGCGGTGGGGCTCGCGTCCAGCGCTGACGCCTTCGTTATCAGAGGGGGCGCTGCCCCCTCGCGCCTCCGGCGCACCCGCCAGCCGGGCTCCGGTCCCACGCTCCTCCGTCGCGGTTCGCTCGCTGCGCGAGCGTTTTGGGCGGCGCTTCGCGCATTTTACGCCCAAAACCACCGCTCGGTCGGACGACTTCGCGCTTGGACGCGCTCGCTGGCCTGGCCGAGCAGCACCCGGAGCGGGTCCGTGAATTGCATGATTTCATCAAGGTCAAGCAAAACGAAGACGGTGCCTTGATTCCCGAGCCCAATCCGAATTGGACGGAGGAGGTGCCGACGGTTGCGAATAATGCCTACGATTGATGCGGGACGGTCGGTACCTTCGACCCAGCCAATGCCATGGAATGGCTTTAGCAATCCCTAACAAGAAGAGCGCAAGCGGCGGTCTTGTATTGGCTTGGGTGGTCTACGACAGTTGACCGATGCGGTATACTCGATCATCACGGACCATCATCCTGCACACTGCCTGTTTGTTGCTTGGTGCTTACGGCCTGAACGCCCAGGACGCTTGCACGCCGGGTGCGATACAACGGGAAGCACCAACCCTGATCAGCCTGGGATTCCAGTGGTCGATCAGTGGTGATGCCAACGAGAACGCCAGCGTCCAGGTCCGCTATCGACCGGCAGGTAGCAAGGCCTGGCGGGAGTTTCTGCCGCTGGCTCGCTGTGGCCGGGGGCGCGAGGTCAATTACGGTTTTGGCAATTTTGCTGATCCGGCGCACCAGGCGCTGCGTTATCGTATTCCCGATTCCTTCACCGGATCGATCTTCGATCTGGAGCCGGATACCGCCTACGAGGTGGAGTTGATCCTGCAGGATCCTGACGGCGTCAACGGCGAGGCCCGCCGGCTGCTGCAGCTGCGTACCCGCGCCGAACCGCAGCCCTTCGCCGATGGCTTGGTCCGGCATGTCTACCCGAATGGCTACCAGGGTGAGCGCGAACAGCCTGCCTACAACAGCATTATGCACGCGGTCAACGGCTTCGGGCCCTGGTGTGACTGCTACCAGACCGTGCATCCGGCTGCCGCCGAACCGGGGACCATCATCAAGTTGCATGGCGGAATTTATCGCAGTGATCGTAATAATTATCGTGAGCCCAACGTGCTGTGGCAGCACGGCACCCACACCCTGATCGCCGATGGCGAGCCGGATAAGCCCATTGCCATTGTGCCTGCTGGTGATGGCGAGGTGAT
>CAYONM010000140.1:0-10002 GCA_964405325.1 uncultured candidatus Brocadiaceae bacterium
TCCCCTTCGCCTATCACAGTCGACCACAGAGACACAGCAGAGATCGAGGATGGTTTTGACGAAGAGTAGACCTGGTCACGTACTGCGGGCTAACCCGGTCTCTGTGTCTCTGTGTCCTCTGTCTAAAGCCGTGCCAGACAGCCTCGATGTGACGAAATACTATTCCATCTCCCGCAGTTGCTGCAGGGCGATGCGTTCTCCCAGGCGACGAGCGGCGGCGCTGCCAGGGCGTTGGGCCTGGTAGGCCTTGGCATGTTCCAGGGCCTTGCGCAGGTTGAAGCGATGATCGGTGTAGATTTGTGACAGGGTGTAATGGCATTCCAGATCGATGGGATGTTTCGGGTCGTCGTATTCGTCTTCGATTTCTTTTTCCAGGTAGGTGATCGCACGGTCGTAGTCCGCCAGGCTTTCATAATACAGGCCCAGGCTGCCATTGGCACCGGGATAATGCGGATCGATCTCCAGAACCTGAAGCAGGTCGTTGCGCATGTCGAGTTTGCGCGGTGGTTTGAGACGATCGTAATAGGTGGCCCGTTTCCATAGGGCGGTGGCCAGGAGCGTGCTGCCGGCAGGTGCGACCCGAATCGCTTCGGTGTAGTAGATTTCGGGATCCTTGCCGCGGGTGAAGCGCTCGGACAGCATGGCCATATTCAAGAGCGGTTCCGGTCGACCGGGGTTGATCCGATGCGCGGCTTTCAGGTGTTGTTCTGCCAGGGCGGGATTGGCTAGAGAGCCCAGATACAGGGTGCCAAGGTTGTAATGCGAGCCGAAATGCTGGGGATCGTGGCTGAGGGCGTTGTTGTAGGCCTTCTGCGCCAGCAGCCACTCCTCCAGGCGTTCGTGCGTGGTTGCCAGATTGAAGAAGTAATCCGCGGTGTCCCCCGGCAGATTGGTGGCAACGTTGGCGGCGGCACTGAAGTGTTTGATCGCCAGACGATAATCCTGACGTCGGTAGGTGATGATGCCGGCATTGTTCAAGGCGTGGGCATTGTCGGGCTGCAGGTTCAGGGCCTGGGTATAGTACTCGTTGGCCTGATCCAGGTCGCCCTGTTGTTGATGGACCACGCCCAGATTGAACAGCGCGAAAACGTAGTTCGGATCCTTGGTCAGGGCGCGCTTGTACAGCGAGATCGCCCGGTCGAACTGCAGGGCCTGGGTGGCTTCGTTGCCGAGTGCGGTGAGGGCAGCGGGGCTGTCGTTTTCGATCAATTCAACAGCAGGCACAGCGGTGGTCAGGCCAGCCAGGACGAATAGGAGAGGCAGCAGGAACCGTGGCCGCGGCATGGAAATGGTCCGATCTTAGGCGCTGGTGTCGCCGAGGAAGTCGAGCAGCGGATCGATCAGCTCATCCATCTCGGTGCTGTAGGCACCGTTTTCAATGCGTTGACGAATGTCTTCCACCCGATGTAGATCCACGGGATCCATGTCCTTTAGCATGGCCACGTAACGCGTGACCTCCTGCTGCTGGATACCGAAGGCGCCGGCTGCCGCTTCGCCCTTGGCGGATTGCTTGGTTGACTCGGGTGTGTGGTCATCGCGTGCGCGCTCGACCTGACGCTTACGCAGTGTCGGATCGACATCACTGATGTGTGGGTTGATCTTCATGCCCCACCTTCCTTTCTGGGGGGAGGTACTGCCTCATGCTCAGTATCGACCAGCCCTCCAGGCACTTGAGGGCTTTTTCAGATGCCGGCGGCCACCCCAGGGGGTGGCCGTGCAGATAGCGGTCGATCCGACCCAAGATGCTTCCTGCACAGTGTTTGGGTGGGAACCAGGCTTTTGATGATGTCAGTCAGTGGTGGTGAAGTGGATCACCTCCACAGGACAGCCTTCAGCGGCCTCCTCAATAGCATCGGCGAGTTCGTCGCCGAGTTGATCTTTTAGTGGGCTCTTGGCCTCGTTGTTCATGTCTTCCTGAGCATCGGCGCGTACCTCTGGCAGGATGACGCAGCTGTCTTCGGTGACTTTGAAGACTTCGGGGCAGGCGGTTTCGCAGGCATTGCAGACGATGCAGCCTTCTTCGATCCAAACGGCGGTCACGGCCATGATCGGTCTCCTTTAACGCGGGGATGGGGCCGGGTCACCTTGTATCCGGCGAGCTGAACTCATGATCCATCAGCATGTTAGAAAGCAGGCCCAGGTGGGCAACGTGGAGCCGCTGGCATGACCGCGATTGATGCGCGACATGGCTGGTGCTGGTGGCCGATCCGGGTGCTGATTGCGGCTTTCCGCCATATGGAGCCGGATACCGCAGCGCGGGTCGGTGCCGACCTTGCCGCCATGGCCTTTGTGCTGGGGATCCGCCGGCGCGTGGTCAGTGACAATCTGCTATTGGCCCTGGGCCTATCGGGTCGACAACGACGTCTTGTTGCCTGGCAGAGCTATTGCGCCATGGGCTGTAGCATGTTGCAGCTGTGGTCCCTGGCTGATCGCAGCGAATCGTTGATACGGCGGGTGCAGCTGCTCACGCCAAGGCATCTGCTCCGCTTACAACAGGACCATGGCTCTCTGCTGCTGATGACGGCGCATCTTGGCAGCTGGGATGTGGCTGCCGCCGGCTTACAGCAGCTGCTGGGACGCTGTGTGGTCTACGCTCGGCCACAGCGGCAGGCGGCGGTTGATCAGTTGTTGAATGAGCACCGTCGTAAACTGGGTCTGGAGGTGCAACTGGTGCATGGCGATGACAAGCGCGGGGCGCTGGCGGTAATGCGGATGATGCGGAGCCGGCAGGCCTCGGTGGGCATGCTGGCCGACCAGGGGCCGCGCCGCGAGCACGGCAAGGCGGCTTGGTTCTTCGAGCAAGCCACCTGGTGCCATCATGGCCCGGCGGTTCTGGCCGCCCGCGCAGGTGTGCCGGTGGTACCTGGCTGCTGCCTACGGGTTGGCTGGCAGCGCTTCGTCATTTTTTTGGGCGCTCCCATCCATGTGCAGGGTTTGTCGGAGTCTGAGGCGGTTCAGCGCTGCATGGACGCCTTGGCCGCCATGATCGCCATGGCGCCGGGGCAGTACTTCTGGCATCACCGGCGCTTCAAGTACCGCGCCGAGGGTTTGACGCCGCGTGCCCGGGCGCCTTGGTCTGATCCGCGATTTTTGTTGGGGGAGTAGATGTACATCGACATCGAAGCCAATGACAACCTCGATGACAACGTCATCGCCACCTTCCGTGAAACCGGTTCGGCTAAGCCCGTGCAGGCCATCCGTCTCTGGCAGGACGGGGTCTGGTAGTGGTGCGCGATTACCGCCTGGGAAGAAGCCGGCCCGGAGCCGGCGCGGATCCTGCCAATTGAGGAGAGCGGCGATGGCCCGGCCCTGCTGGTAGTCGGCGGCGCGTGCGGGCTGCGTTTGAGCAGCGAAGCCGAACCCCGCTGGGACCTGGCCGACAGCCGGCAGTGGGCCGAGCCCTTCCTGATCTGCCGGCCGGATATCCAGTATCGATGATGCTCGGTCCAGGCCGCCGGTGACCTACTTGGCGATGCCCGGTCCGTAGGGGAAGAAGCGGAAGCAGGGCGGGGTGCTTAAGAATTCGGTGTCGCCGGTTTCGCGGCAGTTGGTCCACAGGCGTTTCGCCAGGCGGCGCAGGTGGGGATCGGCCTCGGGATCGTCGATGCGGTTGGTCATCTCGTCGGGGTCCTCGGCCAGGTTGTACAGCTCGCATTTGCCGAAGCCGTTGTACACCAGTTTCCAATCACCTTCCCAGACCAGCCGTTGGCTGAACAGCAGCTGTGAGCCGAAGCTTTCGGCGTGGCCAACGGTCCAGTCCTGTTCCTGCGCGGCCGGATCGGCCAGCAGCGCGGCGGCCGAACGGCCGTCGATGTCTGCAATGGGGGCGCAGTCGGTCAGCTCCAGGATGGTGGGGCACAGATCGTGCAGGCCGACCCGGGCGCTGGTCACCTGACCTTGAGCGATGCCGGGTCCGCAGATGGCCATGGGGATGTTGTAGGCTGGTTCGTGCGCGAACAGGATCTTGGTGTAGATGCCGTGTGCACCCAGGGCATCGCCGTGGTCGGTGACGAAGACGACAATGGTATTGTCCAGATCGCCGGCGGCTTCCACTTGGTCCAACAGCAGGCCGAACATGCGATCGTGTTCTTCCACTGCGGCGTAGTAGCAGGCGCGCCATTTTTTGTGGTCTTCGTCGGTCATGCCGTGCCAGGATTTTTGGCAAAGGCGATAGACTTCCGGCCGGTCCGCCAGGTCGTGATGACGGCTGGCGGGCAGCGGCAGATCCATGGCCAGATACTCGTTCACCAGATCGATGTGTGCATCCTTGCTGCTGTGCGGGCCGGAGAAACTCATCATGCAGCACCAGGGATCGTCCTTCTGCAGTGCCTGGTCCAACCAGCTGGCACAAGCCTGGTAGTGTTGCCATTGTGGCCGGTCTTCCAAGGCTGCGGTGGTGGGACCAGTGCCGCCGGACGGATAGCCCTCGGGGGTGTTGGGCTGGCCGACGGTCCAGACGCGTTCGAATGTCGGGTGCCGCATGGTCAGACCCGGGTCCCATTGTTCCCAGCCGTAGCGGTTGACGTTGTGATAATAATCCACATGCCACTTGCCAAAGTGACCGGTGCGATAACCGGCGGCATTCAGATTCTGCGCCCAATGGCGTTTGTCCTCGCGCAGCTTGGCGACATCCGGCGGCGAGGTTGGCGGCAGGTGTACATGCAGTGCGCCGTGATTATGCGGCAGCAGGCCGGTATGCAGCGAGGCTCGTGCCGGGGTGCAGATGGGGTTGGGGGTATAACCGCGGTCCACGCGGACGCCACGCTGCAGGATGCGGTCCAGGTTGGGCGTTCGGCAGGGGGATTCCGGTCGCAGGACTTCGGCCGAGACCTGGTCGAGCATGAAGAAGAGGATGTTGGGTTTGTTGGCCATGGAGGGCTCCCTTCGTGATTGGTTATTGTATCGTGATGGTGGCGCGCAGTCGCAGATCGCGGCTGCTGGCGGCGGCAACGATGCCGTAGTCTCCACTGGGCACGGTCCAGCCGCAATCCGGGTCGTAGATGCGCCAGGCCCGCCAGGGAATGGTGATCGACACCTGACAATGGCCGTTGGCTGGGATCGCGACGCGAGTGAAGCCGGCCAATTGCCGGATTGGGCGCGGGAGCCGGGCATCGGCGGGTGGCTCCAGATAGATCTGTACGACCTCATCGCCGTCACGGTTGGAGGTATTGCTGATCTCCAGGTGAACCGTCTGATCCTGCAGGGGGTCGAATTTCGCGGGGAGCTGCAGATTGCGCCATTGGAAGTGGCTGTAGCTCAGGCCATGGCCGAAAGGGAACAGCGGTTCAATGGCGCGGGCATCGTACCAGCGATGTCCGACGTAGACCCCTTCGCCGTAGGTCACCCGACGATAACCGCTGCCGGTGAAGCCCGGAGTGTCCTCGATCCGCGCCGGCCAGGTAAGCGGTAGACGGCCAGCGGGATTCACTGCGCCCAACAATGCCCGGGCGCTGGCGTGGCCACCGTTCTGGCCAGGCAGATGTGCCAGCAGCAGCGCCGAAACCTGATTTAGCCAGGGCAGCAGCACCGGTGCGCCGGTGGTCAGGACCACGGCCGTGTTCGCATTGGCTGCGGCAACCGCTTGGACCAGTTCATCCTGACGACCGGGGAGGGCCAGATCGGGTCGATCGAAGCCTTCGGATTCGTAGTGGCAGGGATGGCCGACTGCGATCACCACCGCGTCGGCGCGTGTGGCAGCGGCCACGGCCCGCGGCAGGCGATCGTCCTCCGCCACTGGCGGATCGAATTCAGCAGCCAGGTTGACATGAGTGCCGGCGTGCATCTCTACCCGCAGCCGGTAGCTGCGCCCGGCATCGACCCGGACATGCTGATCGTTGCTGGCCATAAAGGCGATCCGGGTGTGATCATCGGCGGCATTGGCTTCAAGGCAGATCTCGTCGTCGATGAACAGTCGTGCGGTGTTGAAACCACGACAACCAAGTTGCAATTTCCAGCGGCCGCTTATTCCGGGGGTCCAGGTGCCGGTGAAACTGACGCTGCAGTTCTCGGGCAGGCCGAGGTGGCTCGGATTGAAAAAGCCCTTGTTGGCGGTTGCGGCGGTGTCGCGTCGAAGCACCTCGCCGGAACAGTCGCTGTTGTCGTAGTAGCAGACGTCGAAGCCAGCTGCGCCAGTCGCAGTGTGCACCCCCTCGCTGAGCACCTTGGCATCCACCTGATTACCGCAGCCTGGTTCCACCAGCAGGTTCACGCCGTCTGGCAGCGCGGCGCGCAGGCCTTTGGCGAGACTGATCCAGTGTTCGGGGAAAACCCGTGACGAGCCACCACCGCGCAGGCAGCCCTCTTCGGCATTGGGCCCGATCAGGGCCAGGGTCTGACCCGGCTGCAAATGGATGGGGAGGCAATTCGCCTCGTTTTTCAGCAGCACCAGACCAGCCTCGGCGACCGCCTGGCTGATGGCGGCGTGTGCTGGCGTGTGTGCTTGCGGTGTGGTGAAGGTGGTGGCTCCCGCTTCGGCACGCAGCACCAGAGTTAACAGGCGGCGGCAGCAGGCGTCCACGGCCCGTTCCGGGACCCGGCCGAAGCGCACCGCATGCGCCAGGGTTTCCCCGCGTTGCCGGTCCGGGCCCGGCATCTGCAGATCGCAACCAGCCAGCACCGATTCTTCACAGCTGTGTACCGCGCCCCAGTCGGACACGATCACTCCTTCGTAGCCCAATTCATCGCGGAAGATGCCCTGCAGCAGACGGGTATTTTCGGTGCAAAAGACCCCGTTCAGGCGGTTGTAGGCCGCCATGATACTCCACGGTTGGGCATCTTGGGCGATCCATTCAAAGGGCAGCAGGTGGATTTCCCGCAGGGTGCGTTCGTCCATCAGACTGTCAGAATGGAAGCGGTCCTGCTCGACGTCGTTGGCGACGAAGTGCTTCACGCAGGCGCCGACGCCCTGCCCCTGCAGGCCCTCGACATACGCACAACCGAGGGTGGCGGCATGCAGTGGGTCTTCGGAAAAATATTCGAAACTGCGGCCGGAGCGCGGTTCCCGGATCAGGTTCACCCCTGGTGCCAGCAGCAGGCCGCAGTCCAGGGCGCGGCATTCTTCGGCCATCACCGCGCTGGCGCGCGCGATCACGGTGGCGTCGAAACTGGCGGCGAAGCAGGTGAGGGACGGGAAGGCGGTGGCCGGGCCATCCTGGCGTTCGGGTTCGCGTTCCTTGGGCATGGTCCGGACGCCCAGGGGGCCGTCGGTCACCACCAGTTCCGGTACGCCGTGTTCCGGGATCGGCACCGTGTGGAAGGGGGTACGACCCGCCAGCAGGCGACATTTGTCATCCAGGCTCAATTCGGCAAGGATTGCTTCGACGCGTTGGGTCACGGACATAACTTGGCTCCTGGGGTTGAGTATGTCCTGGCTCTGCTGGTTTCGGCAATGGACGAAGCGGACTGAGCAATGTATAAAAGTCGCATGGAGCGGGTGACTGTTTTCTACGCCACCATCCGCCGGGTCCGCGAACAGTGGGCTTGGAGTATGCGACAGACGCCGGTTCGGCAGCGACCACAACGGGTACTGTGGGGCCCGCGGTGCGGGTCGGCTTTGGTACATTTGACCGATCGTGATGTCCCCTTGGCTGCGGGGCAGTTTATCCATCTGCGCATGAACCAGGTGCTTGGCATTCGCCGGCAGGGCGAGGATAAGTTGGTCATGCAGTGGTGCAGTTTTCATCGCGCTGGCCTTGAAGCCTTGCCCTTGTTGCCGCTGGTGGTTGATCCAGGGCTGGTGGACAGCTGTTTTTTCCGCTTGGTCCAGGCCTATCGTGGCCATGGCGGACGGCATCCAGATTGTCGTCTTTGGATGCAAGCCCTGTTCAGCGTGCTGTTGGCCGATAATCAGGCCTCGGAGTCGGGACTGCCACTTGATGGCTTGGAGAAATTACAACGCTGTTGTCAGCAGATCGATGCCGATCCGGGTGCTGACTGGCGGATCAAGTCCCTGGCCGGCGCGTGCGGTTGGTCGCGCAAGCATTTCAGTCGTTTGTTTCAGCAGCGCTATGGCGCTTCGCCACGGGCGTATCTGACCCGCGCCCGGATCGATGCTGCCTGCGAAGCCCTGCGCCTGAGCGACGCCAGTCTGGCGACCATCGCCGCCAGACTGGGTTTTCACGACGTCTACCATTTCAGTCGGCAATTCCGGCAACAGCTAGGTCTGCCGCCGGGTGCCTGGCGGCGGCAGGCCTTGGGGGAATAAAGCTCAGACCATCGCCCGCTGCAGGGTTTCTTTGGCGGCATGACGGACCTAGGCGCGCTGCGGTCAGCAGGAGTGCCGCTACGACATCGTGCACCACCGGTCCCGTTGGCCGGTTCTCCAGCAGGTTCTGCAGGTGGCAGGCGGTATCGCAGCAGCGCAGCAGGACCAGGGCCCGGTACCAATGCGAATGGCCACCGCCGCCCGGGATGCGTTCACGCCACAGAGCTCGGCGCCATTCCCAGGCGATGTCGCCGTGCTGGCTGATCAAGACCACCCGGCGGCCGGCTGCGGCCAGATGCCAGGCGGCGGCGCAGGCAGCCAAGCCGGAGCCGTAGACGGCGTGCTCGTAGTGATGGTGGCGGCAACGCGCGCGTCGTCAGGACCTGGCTTGAAGCGGAGCGCCGTGTACCTCGGAGCAAGTCCTGGATTGCCAAGGACCGCATGCCGGCTGACCATGACATGATGCTGATCCGAGGTCGTTTCTGTTCCCTGGCCGCCTACCGCCGACGTCGGCGGCAGGCGCTTCGTTTGTTGCGTGAGCATTTCCAGGCCGAGTGGCCGGTTTTGTTGGTGGGGTACCGCCTGCGCGATGAGTTCGAGGTGCCCAGTCCGCTGGTCGGTCGAATGCGGCAGGATCCCTGGTTCGACTATTACACGGGCTGTCACGAAGCCGGCGCTGCGTTGTTGTTGCAGCCAGGGGCCAGGATGGTGGAGACGCTGTTTTTGGATCCAGGCGATCCCGATCGGGTGTTCTGGGAGGGGGAGCGGCTGCCGCCGGGCCCGGCGGCGCGGCGGGCCTTCGGCGTGCAGGCGGTGGCGTCGGCAGCGGAATTGCGCGCCCAGGTCGTCGATGCCGCCGAGATCGCTGGTGGCAACCTGATCATGCTGTCGCGCAAGCGTGAACCCGGTCTTCAGGCTCGGGCCTATAAAAGCTGGCAGGCGCGCTTGCGGGGTTGTCGTGTGCATAACGGTGAGCCGGTGTTGGTGCGGCAGCGCATGATCAAGGATGCCGAGGAAATCGCCTGGCATCGCAAGGCGGTGGCGCGTACCTGGGCTGGCTTGCGGCAGGTGCTGCCGCAGCTGTCAGGCATGCGCAATGAGGCTCAGGTGGCAGGTGCGCTGACTCAGCATTATATCGGCGATGGCTTTGAGAGCCTGGCTTTCAGCACGATTGTTGCCGGTGGTCGCAATGCCGCCACCTTGCATTATGCGCACAACGATCAGCCGTTTTCGGCCAAGGCCGGCGTGCTGATCGATTCTGGGGCGCGCGCTGGTGGGTATTGTGCCGATGTCACTCGGACCCTGCCCAAGCATGGCCGTTTTGATCAGAAGCGATTCCGGGAGCTATATCAGTTGGTGCTGCAGGCCAACCAGCTGGCGCGGCAGCAGCTGCGGCCTGGCATGACGCTCAAAGAATTGAATGAGCTGGCCTGGCAGCCGATCATCGATGCCGGTTTTGACCGACGGCATGGCCTGAGTCATCACATCGGTCTGGATGTGCATGATCCGGCCGACTATCAGCAGCCCCTGGCTCCGGGTATGATCATCAGCAATGAGCCAGGCATCTATCTGCCCGAGGAGGGCATCGGCATCCGCATCGAAGATGATCTGCTGATCAGTCAGCGTGGTTGTCAGGAATTGACCAGTCAGATTCCCAAGGAGATCGCTGCGCTGGAAGCGCTGCTGGGCAGGGCCGCTCAAAGCTCTGAGGTCGGCAGGCGCTCATTGCTCCAATAGGAGGCCTCCTTAGGGTGCGGAAAGAAATAAACGTTACAGATCGCGCAGAGATTTTGTCGATC
>CAYONM010000141.1:0-9867 GCA_964405325.1 uncultured candidatus Brocadiaceae bacterium
CTGCTCGAGCAGAGGGTGCTCCAGGCGAATGCGGGCACGGCCGACGTTGGCGTGCTGGATCAGGTGCGGTACCACTTGCGTCTCCAGCAGGCCGGTCACCTGCGCGAAGCGTTCGGCATGGCGGTGCCGGTAGTTGTCCAGGCGACGGACCAGTTCTTGGCGAGCGTGGAGACGCAGATCCTCGGCGATGGGGATGTCCCGGAGGCTGTTGGCCGTGTCTTCGCCCAGTTCCAGGGTGCTCTGGTACTGGAAATCGTCGATAATGCGTTGTTCCACCTCGGAAATCGGGCCGTTGGCATCGATCAGGTGGTAGTGGAACATGCCGCGCAGGCTCTCCAGGGCGGCATAGCTCTCACGCATGAAGATCAGGTAGCGTTCGCGGGCGAGGTGTTCATCGACGTCGGTGGCGCGCAATTCTTCTACTTCACCGATGCCGGTGGCTTCGACCCGTTTGTTGTTTTCGGCGATCTTTCGGCCACGGCTCAGCTGACGGTCAATCGCCACCTGCTCGGAGACGGAGAGAATCGCGACGCGAAAGACGGGACGGCGAAAACGAGCGCCGCCAGAGGAGTTGAAGAACTCGCGGCGCAGGTCCAGCATGCGTTGATGCAGCATGCGTACGCATTCCACCTGCGTTCGGGTGCGGGGAAAACCGTCGACTACGACGCCGCTCTCATATTCGGGTTTGAGCAATTCGCGCAGCAGGATGCCGATCACTTCGCGATCGCCAACCAAGTGACCGGCGTTCTTGATCGCCTCCATTTCGGGGGTGGAAAGCAGTGCGCTCATCACGATGGGTGTCGCAGTCAGGCCGCGCTCACGCATGATGAAGGGGGTATTGGTGCCTTTGCCAGCGCCGGGGGCACCGCCCAGCCACATGATTTCCTTCGGAAAACAGAGGTTCTCCCGGCCAATATCCTGCTCCAGGCTGTCCCAGGCTTCATCGAAGATGTGTTCGGCCACCTTGGCATCTCCTTCGGTCATGATCGGACTCCTACGCTCAGTACGGGGCTGCACCTTGAGCGGGAGCCAACCCTTCGCGCGCAACAGCATTGCACGATGCTGCCGGGTGCAATCCCCTTTGCTGTGCCGATGGGATTTGCTAGCCTGTCGCCCCGCTGGGTAGCCCGGCTTCGATGCTGGGATCAGCACCTGAGGACAGGTGGCAGAGCGGCTGAATGCGGCGGTTTTGAAAACCGCTGATCCTTTGCGGGATCCGGGGGTTCGAATCCCTCCCTGTCCGCCATCGCAACAGCGCCCTTGCCGGTTTTCGGTGAGGGCGCTGTTTTTCATGCGACGGGTGCGGTGTTGGCCGTTCTGGTTGCGCGCTACTGGGCGCAGAGTTCGGCGTACTGCCGATAGATCCGCATCAGGTACAACACCTGCCTTGGCACCACCAGGTGGAAGGCCAGGTGGCCACGGCGGACGTGGTTTAGGATCCGTCGATGGATACGATCGAAGGCGATTTCGGCCATGGTCTCCTGGATCGGGCCATCGCCGTCCAGCAGCAAGTCCACCAGTTTGCCCAGGTCGACGGGATCCAGGAAGGGGTCACGGTGCAGGTCCAGCTCCAGGGCATCGTCGATGACGGGAAAGGTCTCCGGTGGTGCCGGGATGTGGCCGCTGCGTTCGAACCGGTCGCGATGCCGTAGGAAGTGCGAGATGGTCTCGCTAGCACGATCGTGCAGCGTGATGTCGATGCAGCGGCTACCGGCACACAGCGCATCCAGCAGAGCATGGTACAAGTGTTCGTAAAAAGCGCTGCCAATGATGTAATGGGTGCCATTGACGACCGGGATGTCCATGGCTTGCAGACGCTCGTCCCGCTTGGTTTGCTCCAGGTAGATCTCGGCCAGGTTCATGGCGCCTACGCGCTGCAAGCCATCTAAATGCATGGACCTTCCCCTTCGGCTCTGGGCATCCTGCTTCTGTTGCCGTTGCCTCCTGCAACGGGCCGATTATAGCACTGCAAATTGACATTCAACCCTGTTGGGTTATACATAATAGTTTAATCTTTTTTATATTGACATTGCCGGCCGAGGGTTCTGCCACATGGTAGAAGCTGAGGCTGCGAGAACTTCGTAAAGAAAAAGTTGTTGTCGTAGCCTCGGCTTCGGGGTCCGAGGGGCTTGCCCCTCGATGTAAGAGCAAAAACCGGGCGCCGACCGATACGATCGAGCCCTTAGGCTCCGGGCGGCGCCCGGTTTGTAAGCTGAGGCTGCGAGAACTTCGAGTAAGTAGAAAAAGTTGTTTTTTGCGGGCTCAGCTTCGATGTAAGAGCGAAAACCGGGCGCCGACCGATACGATTGAGCCCTTAGGCTCCGGGCGGCGCCCGGTTTGTTTTCTGCTCGTGGAGGTAGCGATGGAGCTCTTGCAATCGTTCTGGCAACTGGTCGTGGTGGTTGCGCCTTTTTTGTTGGTGGGCCTGGTTCTAGCGGGGTTGATGTCGATTCTTCTGCCGGTGGTCTGGGTGCGGCGGCATTTGGGGGGGAGTGGCCTGGCGCCGGTGCCGGCCTGAGCTGCGGCTGGACAGACCGGCTTCAATCCCTTTTCCGCAGGATCTGAGGCAGTGGTAGGCACCGGAAGGCTTGCAGCTGACAGGTGCTGGGGTCACCGGCGTGCGGACAGCCCTGTGCCAGGCTGAGCAGGTAGGCGTTGAGTTCCTGTTCGTTCATAATGGAAGTCTACTCTACTCTGGCCTGACTGGGAAGTGCTGGGGTGCCAGGAATGACCAATTTCAGTGGATAGGGACTAGCCTCAAAGCGAGCGGTGGCGCCGGCGGGTAGGCTCTGAAAATAATGCGAGCCATCGATGTAGCAACGGATGCCGGGCATGGCTGCGGTCAGCGTCAATGGCCGCGGTGGCTTGGCGACGCCGCGACGAAGACGGATGACACCGCGGCCTTCGTAAGGTTCGCGTACCTGAAAAAGCAAAGCGGCCTGGTCCGGACAGCAGGGGGGCATGCCAGCGGAGTGGATGGCAGCCGTGGAGCCGGCGCCAGTGGCGATCCAGACGCCGGAAGAGAACTGCTGTTCTTGCAGACCATCCCAGTCCATGCGATATCGGGTCATGGCGGCGGGATTGCAGTTGGTGAACAGGCAGTCGTTGAGGATGTGATGTTGGCAGGGCTGATCGTCGATGGTCAGGCCCAGGCGCGGAATGCGTTGTTCGCTGGCGCACTGTTCCTGCCAGGCGGCCAGGAGTGCAGGGAAATCTTTGGCCTGTGCGCGGGTGAAGTGACCGACCGAGCGTGCCGGGTCGGAGTTGACCGCTAGTACGGGGATATCGGTGACGATCGCGGCCAATGCCAGCACGGTGCCATCGCCACCGACCGAGACCACTAGATCGACATCCCGCATGTTTTCCTGGTGCAATTCGTCCACTCGGCGTTCGCGTAGCGTCTGACCCCGCAGGGCCAAACGCACGGCATCCAGACTGGCATGGTGTTGGTGTTCGCTTTCTCGCAGATGCTGCAGGTTGGTGGCCCCAGCCTGCTCGAGTCGGAGTACGTCTTCGTGGGCCAGATGGGCGACAGCCGGCACTTTGCCGACCAGGAGAATGGTTGCCATGTTGCGGTATCCTTGCGTTCCCAGTGCGGGCGCAATCTGGCCTTACGGCATCAGCCGCGTGGTGATGTAGTCCTGCAGTGGCCGGCCGCGATCGCTCAAGCGCAGAAACGGTCCGTGCTCCAGCAGGAAACCGTCGTCGATCAGGAATTGGGCCGTTTGTCGCCAGCGCTCCGGGTGGTCGCCCAGGCTACGCAGCTGTCTGGTATCCACGCCCTGCTCATGGCGCAGGCCGAGCATCCAGCATTCGACCAGGCGGATCGTCGGCGTGATCTGCTCGCGTTCGACGATGGCATCGCCGCCGCTGGTGATGGCTTGGATATAACGGCCGGGGTGTTTTTCCCGGCTGCTGCGCCAGCTTGCTATGCAGCTGACTGCGCCGGCACCAGCGCCCTGGTAATCGTGGCCATTCCAATAGGCCAGGTTATGGCGGCTCTCCTGGCCGGTGGCGGCATAGTTGCTGGTTTCATAGGGCGGCAGGTCCTGTTCGCGTAAAGTCTGACGTACCAGCGCGAAAGCGCGTTCGCTTTGCTCCGGATCGAGTTCTGCCTGTTTGCGGGCGGCAAAGACTGTACCTGGTTCGATCATCAGATGGTAGACCGATGCGTGTTGCAGGCCGTGTCGCGCATACAGGCCCAGGTCCGCCATGATTTCCGTCTCGGTTTGTCCCGGCAGGCCGAAGATCAGATCGGCCGATACGCGCGGGAAAAAACGGAGCGCGGCTTCTAGGGTCTGATCGGCCTCTTTGGCGGTATGCACCCGTCCCAGCCAGCGCAGATGGTGTTCGTGGGTGCTCTGCACGCCGACCGACAGGCGATTGACGCCGTGTTCGGCCAAGATCACGAAGCGTTCGGCGTCGGCGCTGCCGGGATTGGCTTCGCAGGTCCATTCGTAGTTGTCGGTCAACTGGATATGCCGGCGAATGCCGGTCAGCAGTTTCTGCAGTAATGTTGGTGCTAGGACGGTTGGCGTGCCGCCACCGAGGTAGATGGTTGCGTACGGCCCCGGCGGCAGACGGCCGACTTCCTGCAATAAGGCGTCAACATAGCTATCGAATTCGTCCTCCCGTCCGGCGATGGAATTGAAATCGCAGTATGGGCACTTGGCCTGGCAGTAGGGCACATGCAGATACAGGTGCTGGGCTGGCATGGTGGCTCCGTTCGGCTACAAGAACGAGGCCTGTCTGGCAGGCCTCGTTCCATGGCCTCAGATGGTCACCTTCACCTGATGCTCGCCGCCATCGTGGCACAGCAGGGTGCCGTCCACTTTCTCGCCGTCGCAGGTCAGTTTACTGACACCCACGCAACGACCGGCTTTGTTGTCGATCTCGATGTGGTAGGTGGCGCCGCGGAAGGTGCGGGTCAGCTTGGCTTTTTTGATCCGCTTGCTCAGGCAGGGATCGATACGCAGGCCGTTGTAATCGCGGCGGGCGCCGAGAATATATTCAATCAGCAGGATGGTGAACCAGCCAGCCGTGCCGGTGCGCCAGCCGTAGCCGGATTTGCCATAGATCAGGTCGAAATTCGAATAGCTGTTGACGTAGGTGAAGGGTTCAGCGCCAGAATTGGATACGGGATTTTTATCGCTGTCTGGGGTGACGGTGCAGAAGGTGTCCCAGGCCAGTTCGGCGCGACCAAGCACGCAGTCGGCCACCGCTTTGAAGCCAGCAGCATGGTTGTAGCAGCCGCCGTTCTCGTTGGTGCCGGGCATGCTCAGGCTCATGCGGCCGACGCGGGGGTCGTACTCGGGCCAGCCCGGATTGCAGATGCGGTAGCCGATGTCGGTCTTCAGGTGTTTTTCCACCTGGTCCATCACCGCAGGAGCGCGCTCACCATCGGCGACGCCGGCAAGCACCGCCCAACTCTGGGTATTCTGGAAGATCTTGCCGTAGGGGGCTTGGTCCGAGCCGATGCGATAGCCGTCGCCGCAGATGCTGCGGACATACCACTGGCCGTCCCAGGCCACCTGATTGAGCCGTGTTTTGAATTGGTCGTACAGGCCCTGGGCCTCGGCGGCGATGGCCTCGTCGCCGCGCTTCAGTGCCATGGTTACCATTTCCCGTAGGCCGTAACAGAATTGCTCAGTCACCATCACGCTTTCGCGGTCGCCGGCTTCGGCGGTGGCTTCCAGGCCGTCGTTCCAGTCGGCGTGGTGCTGATCGCACAGGCCGTTGGCGCCAACGTCTTGGGCCAGATAGCGCATGGTCCGGATGGCGTGTTCCCAGACGCTGCCACGTTCGTCTGATTCCAGGTACGGTACCTCGACATCCAGCAGGCTCCAGTCGCCGGATTCCTTGATCAGCTGCGACAGGGTGAAGAAAATCCAGGCGGGTTTGTCGGCATAGGTCAAGCGGATCAGCGGCCGGAAGCCATGTGGCACTTCGCCGGAGGGTTTCTGGCTGGCCAGGGCGCGCAGGAAATTGTCGGTGGCGGCCTCCAGGTTGCACAGGGCGAGGGCGGCGTCCACCTGCAGATTGTCGCGAAAGCCGCTTTTGTTGATCTGGTAGCCGTACAGGTGGTGTTTGATGAAGCCGTTGAACAGGGCGTTGTAGTGTTCTTTACCGACATCGATCAGGAAACGGTCGGCGAGTTTGGCTTCCCACTGGTCGCGTTCGACAACCCACTTGTCAATGGCTTTGGCGTTCAGGCCCTTCATGAAGGTTTTTGCCTCGTCCAGGTTGACCGCGTGGCCCAGAACGAAATCGACCCGCTGGCTCTCACCCGGCTGGATGGTCAGGCGGCATTGTACCGCACCGGCGCAGTCGGGGCCGTAGCCGGTCTTGTTGCCACAGTTGTAGGCTTTGTCCAGGCAGCGAGGGCTGCCGACGGAGAAGTCCTGGCGCAGAAAATGGTCACGATAGCCCTCGCCGGCGACAAAGGCCTTGCGGGTGGCAGTGGCAAAAAAGCCGTTGGCCCACTCGAAGGGTTTGCCCGGCAGGCGGTTGTGGCAGTAGGCGCCAGCAAGCTTCTTGTCGATGTGGCAAATGTTTTCCTTCCAGAAACCGTTTCCTTCGGAATCGGTGCCGGAGAGATCGAACATGGCGTAGCCGAATACGGACACGGTCTTCGGCTGATCGGATCGGTTGCGCACGGTGACCGACCAGATTTCGACCGGGTGCGCTAGGGGGGCGAAAATGCGTTGCTCAATGTCCAGTTTCTTGCAGCGACTGGAGATGATGTGCTTGCCGGGGTAGATGCGCACCGAGCGTTTTTTTACCGGGGTCGGTGCTGGTTCGCCGAAGGGGCAGCTGACGGTGCCGGTGTCCTCGTCGCGGACGTAGACGTATTTTGAGTCCCAATTGCAGAGATTCAGTTGATTGCCGGCGCGGTCGCGGATCCGAATGTAGCCGTCACCGAGGTGGGTGCATTCGTCCCACATTTCCCAGTCACCGATGCGGTTGAAGAGGGCGTTGAACCACTTGCGGGGCGGTTCTTCGGTCAGCTCAAAGCAGCGTTCCTTCTCGATGAAGCGACCGAAGCGTTGGTAGCTGGTCATAGCAGGGTCCTTCCGGGGGCGAAGACGATTCGTGCGAGGGGCTGCGAGTTAACGGCTCTCTCACGCCAGGGCAATGTCGGCGTTCACGTCCGAAGCGGTGCGCGTCATTTTCACCTCCGATGGCCGACACCACTGCGAGGCAATCATTTCGCCTATCTCCAGCTTGAAGAATGACGGGACTCTCAGAGGGGGCGTTGCCCCCTCGCGACATCCCTCGCTCCTCGCCAGCCAGGCTCTCTGTCCCGGTCGGAGCTGGACGGCAGGTCCACCCCGGCTTCGCACCGCGTTTGCGGCTGGCACGGGATGTGAGGAGTTGACTGCTGCGCCAGGCGTCGGAGGCGAATTCAGAGATTGCGCAGGCCGCGCAGGGAATCCATCAGTCGTTGGGCTGCCAGGCTGACGCCCTGGGAGCGGGTCAGCATGCGCACCGAGCGTTGGATCTTAAGGTCGTCGATGTAGGTGGTCTCCAGCTCGAAACCTTGGACGCAGCCCTCAGGCACCACCGCCACGCCCAGACCGGCGCGGACCATGGCCTTGATGGCTTCCACTGAGGCCAATTCCATCACCGGTTCCAGGGTCAGGCCCTGACGTTCGCAGGCTTGGTCGAGCAGTCGTCTGATGGTGAGGCTCTTGGGGAAGGTGACCACGCGCGCCTGGACCATTTCGCCCAGGGTGTGTGGTACCTTGCTCATGGGTGTGCCGGCGGGATAGGCCAGGACCAATCGATGCTGGAACAGTAGTTCGCTGTTCAGCTTGGGGTGATCCATGGTGGCAATGGCGATATCGAGCTCGTCGGCTAACAGGCGGGTAACCAGGTCTGGGCTGGATTGGCAGTCCACCTCAACCTCGATCCGAGGATTTTCGTTGATGAAGCGGGCCAGCAGAGGTGGCAGCAGGTAGATGCCGACCGAGTCCACCGTGCCCAGACGAACTCTACCGCCCACCTCGCCTTCTCGCCGCCGAACCTGCTCGGGTAGGGCGGAGAGCAGAGCCAAGATGTCACGCGCTTTCTCCACCAGGATTTCACCGGCAGGGGTCAGCCGGGTGCCATGGGCCGAGCGTTCCACCACCTGAGCGCCGATGCGCATCTCCAGGTCCTGGATCTGGCGGCTCAGGGAGGGCTGGGTGACATTGCGGTAGCGCGCTGCCGCGCTCATGCTGCCGTGATCGGCGATGGCGATCAGGCTCGCGAGGGTGTTCGGCGACAATTCGAGCGCATTCATGGCGGCGTTTCTAGGTTCTTGTTCGGGTGTGACAAGTTATGGATTTACGATGACTATGGGCTTGTTAGAAGCCGAGGCTGCGAGAACTTCGTAAAGACAAAGTTGTTCTCGCAGCCTCGGCTTCGGGGTCCGAGGGGTTTGCCCCTCGATGTAAGAGCCGAAAACCGGGCGCCGACCGATACGATTGAACCTCTGGGTTCCGGGCGGCGCCCGATTTGTAAGCCGAGGCTGCGAGAACTTCGTAAAGACAAAGTTGTTCTCGCAGCCTCGGCTTCGGGGTCCGAGGGGTTTGCCCCTCGATGTAAGAGCCGAAAACCGGGCGCCGACCGATACGATTGAACCTCTGGGTTCCGGGCGGCGCCCGATTTGTCTCACTTGGTGCTCTTTTGATCGAGTGGGAGCGTTACCAGGGTGATCCCCTGTTCCAGTCGCCGTGTTTGCCAGCGCAGGCCTTCGGCCCGGGTGAGATCGGCCAGGACCGGTTCCAGCTGATTGCGCGGATCTGCCAGCAGGGCTTTCCCGGTAGCCGTCAGGCTTGTGGCGATGCTGTGCAGCAAGTCCTGGAAACATTCCGGACGGTACAGGATGTCACCGCCAAGGATCAGGTCGTAGGGCGCCTCGGGAATGGGGGCGCCCCAGCGATGCTGATGGAACGAGGCGCGGGCATCCACGACCAGTTGCTGTAAGTAGGCGAGGGGGTGCTGGCTGCCATCGGCAAAGCAGACCCGTTCGGCATGCAGGCTCAGAGCCTGCCGTCCCAGCCGGCCACGACCGCAACCCAGGTCACAGACGTGTTTACCACGGCAATCGATCAGTTCGGCCAAGCATTCGGCCAGGATCTCCCCGGCTGGCCAATCGTAGGCCCAGGTCGGTCGCTCATCGCCATTGGAGGCGGCTTCCTGACAAGCCTGTTGCCAATCGAATTCAGGCATCGAGCGCGCTGCGGAGCAGGTCGGGTATGGCGGTCAGGCCGTGTTCCTCGATCGGTGGCAATACGTGGGTGGCCACCGCTTTCAGCGCTGCTGGCGCGTGCCCCATGGCGCAGCCAGTGCCGACCCAGTTGATCATCTCCTGGTCGTTGTTGGCATCGCCGGCAGCCCAGACGGTCTTGCGCTCGATACCCAGCAGTTCGCACAGGCGGCTCAGGCCCCAGGCCTTGGTAATGCCTGGTTGATGCACTTCCAGGCGGTCCTCCTGGCTGGCGACCACGTGATAGCGAGGGCCGAAATGCGCCTGTAGATCCGCCACCGCTACCTTCAGGCGCTCGGGCTCGCAGACGAACATCACCTTGGGGCTGGGCCAGGGCCAGTCGTAGATCAGGCCAGGATCGATATGGATGGCATCGGTGTGGTATTTCTGGCACCAGTGCCGGGTACGCGGAACGACGCAGTCCATGACCCAGGCATCGCGGGTGTAGCAGCAGATCACACCCTCGTGCTGGCGCATTATCTGAACGATCTCGTGAACATCCTCCCGCGCGAGGGGGCGCTGTTCGATGGCCTCGCCATCGGGATGGCCCAACCAAGTGCCGTTGAAGCACACCGCTGCATTGCGCAGATTCAGGCTTTCCCAGACCGGTCTGG
>CAYONM010000142.1:0-9843 GCA_964405325.1 uncultured candidatus Brocadiaceae bacterium
GGCTCGGGCTCGGGCTCGGGCTCGGGCTCGGGCTCGGGCTCGGGCTCGGGCTCGGTTGCTTCGGCTGCTGGTTCCGGCTCGGGTTCTGCTTCTGTTTTTGTTTCCAGGGCTGGCTCTGCCGTTGCGGCCGGCGCTTCGTCAGCCTGGGAGGTGAAGCCCCAGGGATCGGAATCCGGTGGGGTTGCCGCCGCTTCCTCATCGCGGACCGTGGCGGCGCTCGGGTCGGGTCGTGCTTCGGATTCAGGCGAGACATCCAGCACAGTGTCGATGGGATTCTGGGCGGTGAACACGGGTTTCAGGCAGGTGCGGCAATCGCTCTTCAGGCAGACCGTGAAGCGCTCGGTTTCCACCAGGGAACGGTTGTTGCAGGCCGGGCATAATTCCAGTCGACCTTCATGGCTAGGGCAGCGTCGGTTCATGCAGACCGGTGTGCCGGCTAGACTCACCAGGGAAATGGTGTGGCAATCTGGACACATGTCTCGCTTCAGGCCATGCGTTGGACAGTCAACGTTCAGGCACATGCCTTGGGCAATGGAGAAGCTGAATTGGCGGCAATGGCCACACAGGTAAAAGTGGCGGCCACCGGAGCATTCGGAGTTGGTGCAGGTGGCGTTCAGCCGGGAACTTTCTTCCAACGGTGCGTTGCAGGCGAAACATTCCTTCATTACATGGCTCCTGCGGGTGAGGAGACACAACGGAAGCCGCATTCCACATAGCCGCGCAAGGGACTCAAAGCGAAACGACGGGTCACGGTGCCAGGTCCGCCCAGCTGATCCGGGGCGCCGCGTACCGAGAAGTAGCGGCTGCTGAGGTCGTTCCAGTCCTTGTATTCATAGACAGTCTGGTTGTCGATTTGCCGACTTTGGACCGTGGCGTGTTCGAAACGGTTGTATTTGCTTTCCAGCTCGTTGTAGCGCTCGCGGGTCCATTGCCAACCGAAGCCGACGCCCTGATACAGCTTGGCGCCGGCGACTCGGCGGGTGGTCTGCTTCAGCAGCTGTTTGTAGGCACCAGCGCGTGCTTCCAGGGATTGCACGGTATTGCCGTCACGGCTGAACCAGTAATTGAAATCACTGCAATTGTCACCCTGCCAGGGGTAGACGTGTTTGTAGAGGTGGTCCAGGCCGCCGCCAGCAATATCCCAGCCGAAAGCTTTTTCATATTCGGCTTCCGAAGGCAGGGTGATCGGCTCTCCGGTCATCAGCCGAAGCCAGGCGGCGAAGGCGGCGGCCTCGTAGAGGCTGACGCCACGCACCGGTAATTCGTCCCAGGGCATACGGGTCTGGAACAGGCCTCCGCCGCGAGTTTTGCCGGGAGGGCCCTCGTTCTGCCAGGTCATGGGTCGGAAGCATTCCACGACAGCGAAGGTGGTTTGTTGATTCTTCTGCAGTGCCGCTCGGATCCGCCGCAGCAGCACCACCAGCGGTACCTGGTTGGCGATGGCGGGGTGGATGGGGGCTTCCACCGCTTTGATCACCAGTTCCAGATCGTCCAGGTATTTGGCGACGGTGTCCTCTCCCTCCGCGAGGGCGCGCTGTTCCCCGCGCTCCAGCACCGTTTCGTCGTGCCAGATCACATGTCCCAGGCCGCGTCGCAGCATCGCGAAGACGCGAACGACAGCGGTGGAGGTGGCGTCGTAGCCGGATTCGCCAAGGGGGACATGGTGGCCCAGGAGCAGGCGCTGACATTCGAAGGCGTAGGAGCGGACCAGGGCATCGATCGCGGTTTGGCAGGTCTCGTAGGTCTCGATCTCGGTCTTGCCGAGATTACGGCCCGGTACCCGCACCGAGGCCAGGGGATACAGCTGCCAGACGTATTCCCAGATCTGGATATCGTCCACCAGCAGGCGATCTGGTTCATCGGGCAGGGTCGCCTTCCAGAACTGCTGATACTGGCCGTTGGTGACCATGCGCGGCATGATGGCGAATTCCGGCAGATCCACCCAGTAGGCCGGGGTGCTATCAAGCACCGCACCCAGGCCCAGGCTTTTGGCCAGATCGTCCTCGCGCAGCTGCGGATCGATCTGCTGATAGTCGGCGCCCAGCAGGAAGGGACCCAGTGGAATCTGGATCAGATCGCTCATCAACTGCTGCATGGCGAAGCCTCCAGGAGCAGTCGATGGGTATCAGCCAAGCGGGCAAGGCGCAGGCCACGGTCCATGCCACTGATAATGGAAGAGACAGATCGTTTCCGGTCGGTGTGTTGCTGATGCTGGTCTACGGCTTGCACGGCTGTCACACTTCGATGATGAAATGCTGGGATTCAAAATCGGCTTCCAGGTCGATCTGGGCCTGTTCGGCGGTCCAGCCTTCGGCGTCGTCCGGGCGGATGAAGAAGCGGCCGTGCTGGCGTTGGCCATCGGTGCCGACGAGTTCCAGGTCGTTGCCATTGATCAGCTCGGTCGGTTCGCCGTCCGGGACGCGTTGGCCATTGCGATAGAGTACCAAGCCCTCGCCAGTGGTCTGGGCAGTGTAGCCCTGACGGGTCTTCTGCAGCAGCAGGCCTTGATTCAGGGAGTCGCTGCCGTAGCTGGTGCAGCGGGCGGTGGGGCCGGGGAAGGCGGTGAGCGGATGCTGGCCATCGGCATCGAGGAACAGCTCCTCCTTCCATCGTGGCAGGGTCAACAGATACCAGAGCAGGATGGCCAGTAGCAGCAGCAGGACTGCGCCGAGGATGGCCGCCAGCAGGCGCCAGTCCCAAACCACCGCAATGCTGCCGTGGCGATCGTTGCTGATCACGATCTGGGCGGTTTCCAGGCCGAAGGACAGCTGCTGCGGCAATTGCCAGGTGCCGATCAGCTGATCGTCGGTGGGCAGGCTAACCAGGTAGCGATCGGCCTGCTTCGGATCCGGTTGCAGCACCAGTTTTTGGCTGGCATCGCCATCACCCTGGAGGCTGAGGGGTATTTCGCGATAGACTCGTTTGCCGCCTTGGCGCGTCAGGGCCAGGCGCATATCGGTGCCGGCGAAGATCTGTTTCTGATCAAAGCCGCCGATCAGTTTCAGTGCCGAAGCCTGGGCGACCGTGTCGTGGATATCGGTGGTTTGGATCCAGGGATAATCGGGAAAATCCACCTGGATGTGCAGCTCCCCTTCCTGTAGGGCTTCACCCGCTGGGGAGACCTTTTTGCCATTGTAGCTCAGCACCATGTTCATGAACACCTGCTGGTGCAGTTTGGCGGAAAGCGGTTCGCCGTCGGTGCGGGTAAAGGTGTGGGTCAGCAGGGGCTTGTCGCCAGCAAACAGGCCGCGTTGTCCCGTTGGTAAATCCAGGCCGAGTTGATGGGTGGCCTCGCGGGTCAGCAGCGGGACCGCTTCGAACAGGGTGCCGGGGCCTTCCAAGCGAACCGACAGTTCGACACCGGCTTCGCAGCCACTCAGCACCAGGTGCCGAGCGACGCCGGCGTCGTCGATCACCTCGACCTGGACCCGGTCGTCCTGGGCCACCGGTCGGCCGTCCAGCAGTACGGTCCAGGCGTAGTCGGCGGCGGTGCTGTTCAACAACAGGTCGACGCGCTTGCTGCACTCGGGAATGGATAGCGCAAGCTCGCCGGCACCGCTGCGACTCAGCCCTGCGACCGCCTTCGGCAGGGCATGCGCGGGTAGTACGCCACTGCGCTGCAGGGCCTGGAGCCAGGCGATCAGCGATGGCGCATCCTGTGGCAGCAGCGGGCTGTTGGGACGACTGTCGGTGATCCAGCGCAGTACGGAATCCTCGGCGCCAGTGCTGCCGGCGGTGTCGGCCAGCACAAACTGCAGCTGATCGCCGGAGACCAGATCGCTGAAATCACTCAGCAGTCGACCGCGTACCGCTTGGTTGATGGCAGCGCGTGTGGGGCGGGGGTCATCGAGCCAGGTCAGATAGGGCCGGTCGTGCAGCTGGCTGCCGACCACCTCCATGATGCCGTCGCCGGTCAGAATCACGATGCCCGGACCAGCATCGGCCCAGGGAGCGATGGTGTCTGCGAACAGGAGATAGTAGTCGCTCTGTCGGGCTTGTAGTCCTGGTGAGCCGAAGCTGCCAGTGGGTAGCTGCTGGCAGGTGTCGGTAAACAGGACCACCTGCGCCTGGCTGCGCCCCGGCAGGACGCCATCAGCGATCAGGCGGAGACGGTCGACCAGGGCGTCGTCCGCACTCGAGCGAGAGGCATCGACGGCAAACAGGACGCGTGGCGACTCGGAGGCCGTCAGCGAGATGCTGACGGCCAGCAGCAACAGGACGACGGTGCGGATCACGGCCATGGTCATCTTCTTTCTCACGTTCACGGGGCGGGTACCACAATACTGGCGGCCTGCTTGCTGGTGGTCTTCATGCCGTTGTCGGCGACATGCTCCACGCTGATGGTGCCGGTGTACGTGCCGGGCAGCAGGTCGGCGCCGTGGAAGGCGCTGATGGTGACGTCCAACTCGGTGCCGGGCTTGGAGTGGCTGGGTTCGACGCTGAGGCGCAGGTCGTAGTCAGCCAGCAGGACATCGCCGTTGTCGGACACGAAATCACTGGCGCTCACCGACACGGCACCGGGGAGACCGGCTTCCTGGCGCAGCGGCAGCTGTTGTTCGGACCAGCTGCGTGCAGCGGCTGGGGTTTCCATTGCCACCTGCTCGGGCCAGCTGAAACCAGCTGCGGGTGGCGCGTAATCCATGCGTACCTGCAGCGCTTTGGGCGGCAGCTGGCCGTAGCGCAGCTCGCCTTGGCCTTGCAGCATGCCGGGCTTCAGTGCTGCGTCGGCTTGGACGGTGGCGCTGCCATCGGGGCGAAGCACCAGCACCGCGTTGCTGCCATCGGAGGCGGTCAGGGGAATCTCGGCGCCAGCGAAGGGCTGTTCGGCGCTGTCGGGCGTGGCCTCGATCCACTCCGTCACCGGGGTCTTGCCCTGCTCACGCAGCACCAACTCGCGCTGGCCAGTGTAGCGATAGACATCGTGACGGACCGGGATGAGTGGCATGCGCAATTCGCCATCCTGACCCTGACTGGCGTTTTCGCCCAGCATGGTCTGGTAGTAGCCCGGTTCAGCGGCGCGATGTCCAACCTGCAGGCGGTAATCCGGGCTGTTGCCCGTGAGCTGCACATCGAAACCCGCCGCCATGGGCAGCGTGACCGTCGCCGGATCGCTGATGCTGATGCCGCTTGCCGGCAGCTGGCCCTCGGCGCGCTCGCCGGTCCAGGACGGTGGCAGGTTGAGCTCCTCGGCGGCGGGGGTCAGGCTGGCCGGTGGCGGGCCGGTAACCGGATCCACCAGGAAGGCATCCTGCTTGCGCAGGGTCCATTGGTCGGACAGCGCGATCTGATAGGCGACCTGATATTGCCGTGGTGTGTCTTTGGGAATGCCGGTGGGCCAGAGCACGGTCCAGGGCGCGCTGTAACGCAGGCCCTCGGGATCGTCCGTTGGCGGTAGGGTTAGACGAGCCAGCTCGGTGCCGGTGAGGCTGTCAGTGATCACGGCCTGGACGTTGGCCGCGGTCTTCAACGCTTCGGCAACCGAGTTGTCACGTCCGTGCAGGACCACGCGCACACCGGGGGTGATCACATCGTATTCGCGTACCCGATCGGGCAGCGCCAGGGGATCAACAAACATAGGCAAGGACAAGTTGACGTAGATGCTGCGTGGCGTCCCACGGTAGGTGGCGGTGTAGGTGCCAGGTTCGGGATCGGAGAGATTGATGATCTGCAGGTTGCTCTCGTCACCGAAATCCTCGGGATAGCGGTACATGTTGATGTTTTCAGCCAGGGAATAACCAGCACCGTCTTTCTGCAGACCGATGAAGGCGCCGGCGCCGGCGTCGTCGCGGACGCTGATCCAGATCAGCCGCTTGGTACCAGGCAGCACCTGCACGGGGGTGTTCTGGTCGATCCGGTCGACCGAGAGGGTGAAATAATCGTTCTCGGAGGCGGCCAGGGCATTGAAGCGTTCGACCAGGTCTTCGGCGCGGCTGACTTCGGTGTAGCTGCCACCGGTTACTTCGGTGATCCGGCGCAGATCCTCGGTCATTTCGTCCTGGCCTACGGTCAGGGCCAAGCCATCGACCACCCAGCCCTGCTGTTGGAAGGCGCCGGCGGCTTTTTCGATTTCAAGCGGTTTATTCGATGGTGCGCCATCGGTGAAGAACAGCACGCGCGAGCCGGCGGGCGCCTGCCGGCGGGTCAGTTCATTGTAGGCCTGCTCCATGGCACCGACGTAGTTGGTGCTGCCGCCCAAGTAGCGCAGGCCGCGGCCAATGGTGTTGTCGCGCACATCGCGACGATCGGTATGGCCGCCCAGTTCAGTCCAGGGCAGAAAGGTCTTGGCATCGGAAGCGAAGCCGACCAGGGCCATGGGCTTGCCCTCGCGTAGGGTCGCTACCGCCAGGTGGGCACAGTCGCTGGAATAATTGTGCTGGTCGTTGTCGCGCATGGACATCGACCGGTCGACGATGATCAATACCGGTTTCTCGGCGCCGACCGCCTGGGCCCATCCCAGAATCAGTAGCATGATGAAACGCATCATGTGAACTCCTTGCCCCTACTGGCTGATCACGACTACGCACTGTTGCACCGGCATGCCATCAGCGCCGAGCAGGCCAATCTGACGTAGGCCGACGACGCTGCCGGGTTCGGCCGAATCCGAGCGGGCGACCCGGTCGTAGCGTTTGGCATCGTGTTGTTCCGGATTGAAACGGGTGCCCCGATCCAGTTGAAAAGCCGACCAGCCGAAGCGTTGTTTGAGCTGGGTGATCATGTTTTTAACTGCTGGGGTATCGGCGCGTTCACCCCAGCGGGTGTGCATGTTCAAAACGCCACGGGCTTCGGTCCAGGCGGTTTCGTCGTCGCCGGTGATGCCGGACAGGCGCGGTAGTGCGGCGGTGAGATCTTTTTTCAGCCCGGCTTTGTAGTGCTGACGCAGCAGGGCGTAGAGCTCTTCCACCAGGGCCCACGACAGGCTGAGCGCTGGCGCGGCATCGCTGATCGGCTTCAGGCACTGTGCTGCTTTGCTGTGCACACCGCCAACACCCGAGGCCAGGATCAGGGCCTGATTCACCGGTAGACTGGGGCCGGGACAGTTGGGATCGGCCTGGGTGGTCTGGAGCAGGTAGGCATCCGGGCGCAGGGCCTGGTCGATCAGGCGCCTGATGTCGCCCAGCCGACCGTGCAGGTCGGCGTAGGCCTGACCGACATAGCTGGCGCCGAGCCGGTCGATGAATCCGACAATATCCAGCAGGCGTTGTTGCCGGGCCTCGCCGGCATCCACCAGCACGGGCCGGACCTTGCCGAGAAAATTGCAGTCGGTCGGATCCATGCCGATGCTGCCGTCGGTGAGATCGGCATGCAGGGCCTCGCAGGCGGCGATCAGCTCGCCTTGGGAAAGTCCGTCAGCGCTTGCATCACCAGCGCTGGGCATGGAGCTTTCTGGTTCCGGGTCCGGTTGGGTGTCGGCCACTACCGCTGGCGGCTCCACCGCTGGTCGATCATCCGGTTGCGGCAACCCCATGCGATTCAGGCAGGCGGCGATGTGGCGATGCAGGCTGGCCAGGGCCTGCTGCATATCTTCGACCTGTGTCTGCAGCTGCACCAGCTCCTGTCGGATCTCCTGATCGCTCATATCGTGATCCTTCCCTCGTCTGTCCATGACTCGAACCTTGTGCTCATGTCAACACAGCGGCACGGCAAAATATTTATGACAGCTCTGCTGTCATTTCTGGCATGAGATTTTGAGGTCCGAAGGGCTTGCCCCTCGATGTAAGAGCCGAAAGCCGGGCGCCGACCGATACGATCGAGCCTGTGGGTTCCGAGCGGCGCTCGGTTTGTATGCTCGTGGCGAGCGTTTGGTTGTCATGTCTCATGTGGAACTCAGTGTCTCTGTGCCTCGGCGGCGACTGCGAAGAAAACTGGTCGAGTTTGGCTGTGTCGGTGTTTTCAGTGGATACCGGAGAAGGGGTTTTCGTCGTCGAGGCAGGGCTCGGCGGCGACTTTCAGACGATACCAGCTGGTGCTGCGGGGGTTGATCAGGCGCAGGTTCTGATCGTGGTCCAGCTCCAGCACCAGGGCGAAGCTGGTCTCGGGCAGACCGGCCAGCTGGGCCATGACCTCTTCGTTGAAGCGGCCCTGAAAGCCCTCGTTTTCTGGCGCGGTCAGGTCGAACCAGCCGAGATTGCGCGGTTCGACGCTTTCGACGAATCCCGGCATGCCGGGATCGGCGCCCAGTTCGTGATCGTGGTACCAGCCGAACAGGGTCAGCTCGGTGGAGTCCTTGTGCAGGATCGGCAGATTGTCGGAGATCAGCACCTGTGTGCCCACCTTGGTGCCGCGCGGTAGCACCGGCGCGAAGCCGCCCTTGTAACCGACCAGCGACAGTTCCTTCTGGAATAGGCCGACCGTGAAGGGGCTGCGTTCGACGAAATCACCGGCCAGGTATTGGATCAGACCGCCTTCGCCGCCGAAATCGCGGCGCAGGATGTGTTCTTCGCAGGCGCCCTGGGCGACCGCTGCTTTGACCCCGCCCGGGTCCATGACCACGGCATGCTGATCGACCTGGAAAATCTCCGCTGCCAGGGTTTTGACGATGGGCAGGCGCGAACTGTTGCCGGCCAGCAGCACGGTGAGGCGACGACCTTCGTTGCCGCTACTGGTGGTTTGTGAGGCCTCGCCGAAGCCGAAATCCAGGCCGACGGTCTTGGAGGCACTGCCGCCGTCGGGCGCGGCGTCACCTTCGACGTGTTGTACCAGATAGGCGGCCTTGGCGATGGAACGACGCAGGGGCCGGTTGATGGCGGCGTTGATTTCCGCTTCGGAAATACTCAGGCCCATCAGGTCTTCAGTGCGGACGCCAGCATATTTCGCAATTTTTTTCAGTGGCTGGGTGAGGGCGGCTTGTCGTTCGTCGGTGGTGACCGCGCGGATCTTCAGGACTTCGGCCGGCAGCCACAATTCGTAGAACAATTTTTTGGCAACATCTTTGGCGATCAGGTCGCCCTTGTTTTCCAGGGTCTGCCAGCAGGTGGGCAGCAGGGTGTCGATGGCCTCGGTGAGGGCGAAGCCGATCTCCTTGACCTCAAAGGCCTGGACGCCGGCTTTGACGCCAGAGGTGACCAGCCGCTCCAGTGCTTCCAGCGGACTCATGCCCCAATTGATGGCTGCTTCCAGTACATCGCCGTGCGCCATCAGGGTATCGATGGCGCGTTCGGTCTGGGCTTCTGGCGTCAGGTTGGCGATATCGGCCGTTTCTGGATCCTCGTCGTCTTCTTCCACGGCGGCGGCCGTGTTCTCGCTGGCCTGCTCCTGGTCCGAGGCCAGGGCACCCCAGGGATCGTCGACGGTTTTTTGTTCTTCCACCGCCGGCAGGGCCCAGGGATTGGCAGCTTCAGCCTGTTCTTGCTCTTGGCTGGCGGCGTCTTCCTTGGCGGCCGTTTTCGCTTCGCCGAGGTGGTCGGCAATGCGTTTGACCAGTTTGAGTTTCAGCACCTTCAAGACCGACAGGGTGATGTTGTCACCGCCGAAATAGGCATCGCCGGTCAGGCCCATGGCATCGGTTTCGATGCGGATTCGGCCGGACTCGTCGCGTTTGAGGTCGACGTCCGTGACCGCGACATCAACCGTGCCGCCGCCGAAGTCGTAGCTGACCAGACGATGCTGGCTTTCCTGGGTGCTGAAACGACGGAAGTCGTCTAGCAGCTGACCGTAGATGTAATTGAAAGTGGCGGCGTTGGTTTCGTCGACGCGGAGGATCAGACGGTCATCGTTCCAGGGACGGCCAAGGCCATCGAAGGCGATCTGGAAGGCCTTGCGCAGGTTCTCCAGTTTTTGCCGGTTGTAGAGGATCGGAAAAGTGGCAACGACATTTTCGATCTGCTGTCCCAGTTCCTGTTCGGC
>CAYONM010000143.1:0-9842 GCA_964405325.1 uncultured candidatus Brocadiaceae bacterium
TGGACGCGCTCGCCTGGTTCTTATCGGATTCGTGCCGAATTCGACCTCTGAGGGAGGCGTCACAACTGACCCGCTACCGAGTCGCCGTCGCACCAGCAAACCGGCACCAGGCACAAGCCTGGTGCCGGTTTTTTACAGGTTGGCGTTGCCCAGCACCCCGGTCTTGAAGACCCAGACACGCTTGGCCACCTGGACGCCGGCCGGGGCAATGGCCTGGGGTTCGTCCCAGGCGCCGCTGTCTTGGACGAAGCGCAGGTAGTTCGCGACGTCGACGCTCGCCTGGCCGCTCTGCAGGGTCTGCTCCAGACGGCTCTGCTGATGCAGCAGCAGGACCACGCTGTAGGAAGCGCTATAGTAGAGCGCGGCCTGGCGGCCGTAGAAGCGACGCGGTCCCAGCTGGCTGAGGTCGTTCGGACTCGGTAGCTGGTCGCGTTTGGCGTATTTGCGCGCCAATTGCATACGACGGCGTTGGATGCCATCCAGCTGCAGACGGCCATCGGCAAAGATGAAGTCCTCGCTCAGTTCGGCCAGGCCCTCTTCAAACCAAAGTGGCAGGTCGCTGCGACTGTTGTGCAGCACGGCATGCAGCAATTCGTGCTGCAGGCGGGGGCGGAGTTCGCGCATGGACATGAAATAGCCGTACACGCAACGATCGGTCGGATAATAGCAGAAGTCCATACGACGGGTGAAGCCGAGGATGTGCTCCTGGCCATAACGCTGGAAGGCGCGCTTGTTGGACAACAGGCGAATGGTGATCGGCGCTTGTGGCAGGCCGAGCGAGCGCGTAATCGAGTCCAGGTAGTCGGCGGACCAGTGGGCCAGGGTGTCCATGTGCGGGTGCGCATCGGTGCTGGCCAGCTCCAGGCGACCGATCTGCACCTGATGTTGGAATCGATCCACGCCAGTGGCTCGACCGAGTGGATTACCCAGGCGCAGGGTCAGTGCGACGGCCAGGATCAGCAGGATCAAGAGGCCGATGGCAAAGGCCGGGCTGATCCGGGCGACGGCCCGGGCGGTCAGGGTGCGCAAACGATTTTCCGCCATTGAATCACCCTATCGTGGCTGCAGCGGAGCGAAAGGGCTTGATTGGTCCAAAAGCCGATTTGCTCGCCATGGTCGAAGACGGTCACCGTAACGCTCAGTAATATTCTACCCCACAATTCCTCTGATTGCCATTTGACAGTGATTTCTGCTCCGGATAACCGCAGGCCTTGTCTTGCGAGATGCAAGGTCTTGTCACGCTAAAGTTTAGGTGCCTTATGTGGCGCGCCGAGGAGTCTTCATGAATAGGAACAAAGCCCTTTTAACAGGCACACTTGCCGCCATCTGCGGCTTGGGGTATACCGCCGAAGGCCTGGATCGGCAGTTTGTCACCGTGCGCGGGCTGAATCTGCTTCCGATGGGTCAGTTTTCGTACAACAATGATCGCACGGTGCTGCATCCCAATGTCTTTGTGTCGTTGGGATATGATTCCAATGCCTATCAGGTTGAAGATGACGAGACCACGGCCTTCACCCAGGAGGCGGTTGCCGGCATCGATATCCAGCACTTTTTGAATGAGAGCAGTCTGCTCGAACTCGAATTGGATGTCGGTTATAAGAACTACATCGGCGATGACGATGATGCCCGTGGTTTGGAGATGTCAGACAAGAGCGGTCTGTTGGTGAATGCCGATCTGGAATACGTCAAGGAAGGCGCGGTCTGGCTGCACAATGCCAGCATTCGCGGCCGTCTGTACGACGATCCGACGGTCGAGTCCGGCCTGAGTGTGCGTCGGATGGACTACGGCGCCCAGTACGAAGCTGAATACGGCGGTCTGTTCGCTCGCATTCCGACCATGGCTTTCTTCGAAGGCGTGATCTACGATGAAGACGGCTACGAGTTCCGCGACCGGAATCGCTACGGCCTGCAATCCGGCATGGACTACGATCGCAGCGAGACCAGCACCATCGGCGGTCGGATCCGGGTCTTCCAGACCATGTACAGCGAGAGCAACACGCCTTGGCAGGACAGCTTGAGCGTCCGGGCTTTTGGCAGTTGGGATGTGGTGGTCGAGGATCTGCACGAGTTCACGGCGCAGTTGGGCGTGGAATGGCGCTCCTTCGAGGACGACTTCGCCGAGGATCCTACCTACGACGACGAGAGCGTCATCACGCCCATCGCCATGCTGGATTACGGTTACCTCTACGACACGGAGTCCCGCCTGAAGGCGAAACTGCAACGCACGATCGAGGACGGCTTCAACTCCAACTACGTTGAAATCAACATGGTTAGCGTCGGTGCGACCAAGCGACTCTACAGCGATTGGGAGCTGCTCGGCGGTCTGTCCTACTACCTGCGCAACGCCAGCGGTGACACGGATTCCAACTCGCTGACCGGCAAGTTGGGTGCCTCCTATTACTTCCGTCAGGGCATGGCGCTGCGCGGTCTGATCACTTATCGCACGCAGGAGAGTGAGACCGGCAGCTTCGATTCCGATTGGGGTCAGATGCTCGCCAATATTGATTTTGCCGCCGCGTTCTGAACACTCTCTCATGGCGGTAGCGACTTGGGGCCGGTTTCATGACCGGCCCCATTTCTTGTACTATCTGTACGTATTGAGGACCAGACTATGGCCAATTCCTCGGCAGGTGATGGGGCTTCCTCCGATAAGCCCCTGACCCTGGGCGATTTGCTGACGCTGTGTTGGCGTCGGCGTTATGCCGCCGGTACCATGGGAATTCTTGTCGCTATCAGCGTGCTGGTCTACACCATGCGGATCACGCCGCTGTACCAGGCCGATGCCAGTCTGGCGGTGGATCGCGGGCGTCGGGCCATGGACCCCCAGGTCGATATCGAGACCGGGCGGGTGGAGTATGGTTTTCTGAATACCGAACGCGATCGCCTGCTGGCCTCGCCGGTGTTGGAAAAAACGCTCGAGGATACCGAGCTCGGCACCATGGAACCCTACACCAGCGCCGAGGATCCGGTCGCGACCCTACGCGACCGGATCACTGTCACCACCAGTCGGGACAGCTATGTGATCGATGTCAGTCTGCGCGACGAGCGCGGTGATATGGCGCAGCGAGCGCTGCACCGGCTGATCGACAATTACCTGGCGCGCAAAAACATCCGCCGTGTCGAGCGCGCCAGCGGCGTGCTGGAATGGCTCAATCGTGAGATCGCTGATACCCGCACCCGTTTGCAGCGCGCCCGCGATGCCGAGCGTAGTTTCCGCGACTTGCACAGCATCCTGTCCATCGATCCAGAAGGAAACCGGCATGCGGTTCGGCTGACCGAGTTGGACATGAAACGGGTCGCCCTGGAGCAGGAGCTGGCCGGTTCGCATGCGGTGATCCAGCAGATCCAGGCTGCCATGGTCGCCGCGGAACAGTCCGAGCAGGATATCGCCCTGTTGCGCATCGAACGCATCAATCGGCACCCGGTAGTGGTCGAACAGCAGCAACTGCTCTACGAGCTGCGTGACCGCTTCGTGCTGGTGAAACAGAAATTTCTGTCAGAGCATCCACGCGCGATCGAGATCCGCGAGCAGATCCAGGCCAAGGAGCAGCATCTGCACGAGGCTATCCAAATGGCCCGTTCGGCCCTGGAGTCGACCTATCACGAATTGCAGCTGCAGATTATCGAGATCGATACCGCCATTGCCGCCGAGAGCGGATTGCTCAACACCTACCGCGACCACCTGATTGGCCTGCAGGCGCGCCTGCAGGAGGTGGACACCCAGCAGGACATGCTCGATCGGCTGCTGAAGAAGCAGACCGAGGAACAGGTCGCCAGCACCTTGGAAGCCGGTGCCATCGAGGTGATCCATCCGCCCAAGGTCGGGGTGCATCCGGTCAACATCAAACGTCCGCTGTTCGCCGCTGCGGCCCTGCTGCTGGGGACCGTAGCGGCAGTCGCTTTCGCTCTGATCCTGGAGGTCATGGATCGTCGGGTGCGCAGCGCCGAGGTGGCCCAGGAGATCAGCGGCCTGGCGCCCTTCGGCATGGTGCCCTTTTCCCAGGACTTGGCCAAGGTCGCCGGTTCCGGCAGCTATAACAACTATCTCTTCCTGTCCGAGGCTTTCCGGCATATGCGAGCCTCCCTGTTCCTGAGCCAGAAGCAGCAGGCGGGTCGTTGCCTGGTATTGGCCTTCACCTCGGCTTCCTCCGGCGATGGCAAGAGCACTGTGGCCCTGGGCTTTGCCCGTGCGGTGGCCTCCACCGGCAAGCGGGTGCTGCTGGTGGATGGCGACCTGCGCAAGCCCACCCTGCATCGCCGCCTGGATTTGGAAGTGGAGCGGGGCTTCAGTTTCCTGCTGGTGGGCGAGGCCGATGTCGAGCCGCTACACGAGGTGGAACAGAACATGGACTTCCTCGGGGTCGGCGTGATGCCGCCCAATCCGGCGGAGCTGCTGCATGGCCCAGCGTTCACCAAGGCCCTGGAGCGCTGGCGCCAGGATTACGACATGGTGGTTTTCGACACCCCGCCGGTGGCCTTGGTCTCCGATGCCCTGCTGGTTGGCGATCAGGCCGACCGGGTGCTGCTGGTGGTGCGTGACCACAAGACCCACAAAACGGCGCTCCGGCAGGCGATGAACGGCCTGAATGTCCTGGGCGACAAGCTGATCGGCTTCGTCTTCAATGCCGAGCGCGCCGACCAGCGGCACTACGGATATGGCCATTATATAAATCTGCAGGACGAAACCCTCGGCAGTGATGATGACAAGTAGGGGGTCATAATTGTGACCGTGCCTGGCTTCATGCGTTTTCTGACCATCGCCCTGGCCGCCCTCACCGTGCTCATGGTTGGCGGTAAGGGGGCCGGCACCCTGGTGGTGGTGCAGGCCGGTGTGGCCATCGGCTTGGCTCTGTCCGCGCTGTTGATGCCGGGCATCGCTCGTCTCCGACCGACCACCGACCTGCTGTTGCTGGTGGTACCGCTGCTGGCGATCCCCGTCGTGCAATTGTGCTGGCCCAGCATCCACCCGCTGCTGGCTGGTCAGATTGAGGACGGCAGCGGTTGGACCTTGGACCGCAGTGCCACCGCGCATCGCCTCCGTTGGCTGATGGTGGTCACTGGCTTTGCGGTGCTGGTGCATCTGTGGTGGCGCGGTTCCCGGGCCAGCAATCTGCTGCGCTGGCTGAGTGTGGTTGCAGCCCTGCATGCACTGCTGGCTCTGATCATCGGTCCGGCGGTACAGGATTGGCCGAGCGAAAATGCCTATGTCGCGCGCATTCGTGGGACCTTCGTCTACCCCAACCAGGCGGCGGTGTACTGGGCCTCAGCCCTGCCCATGGCCTTGTGGATCGCGATTCGGGAACGCCGCGGCCTGTGGTGGGTGGGCGCCAGTCTGTTGCTGATCGCGCTGGTGCTGTCGGCCTCGCGCGGCGGTATCATAGCCGCGACCGTGTTTGTGGTGCCGTATCTCTGGTATCTGTTGCCACGTGGTCGGCGCTGGGCGATCGCTCCTTTGGCTTTGATCGGCCTCGCGGCCTGGCTGTCCATGCTGGGTTTGGATCCGGTGCTGGAGCGCTTCGAGCGTTTGGATTCCGATGCCGAGACGCTGAATGGCCGTTCCATCATTTGGCAGGCCGCTTTGTCGCAGGTGCCGGAGCATGGCGCGTTGGGGGCCGGGGTCGGCAATGCCCATCTGGCCTATCTGCGATCGGGCAACGACCACTTCGAGCCGGCCCGGGTTGAGCACATGCACAGCGATCTGGTGGAACTGCTGGTGGACTACGGCTGGTTGGGGGCTGGTTTAGTGCTACTGGGCTGGCTTGCCTTGTTGTGGCGGCGTTTCGGCGAAATGGCCAGTCGCCGCGGTATCCGGCGGGCGGCCCTGATCGGTTTGGGGATCATGGCCCTGCACGGCTTGGCGGATCACTTGCAGGAGAGTCAGGCGATCAACCTGATTGGTGTTGCCATGCTGGTGGCCCTGCTGCAGCATCGGCGCAAAGAACAGGCGGTACGCTCCACCTGGGCGGTTCGGATCCTCGCCGCCGGATTGGCCCTCCTGCTACTCTGGCAGCTGCCCGGCATGTATCAGGCCGAGAAGGAACATCGCCAGGCCCGCATCGGCGTGCGCTGGATGGCGTCGCGGCTGCAGGACGATCGGCCGCTGCAGTATGGCCGCATAGCCGATGGCTTGCGTGCCACCGAACAACCGCTTACCTCGGCAGCGGCGATCATGGCCATGCGCTGGTGGAACACCCTCGGGGAAACCCAAGGCCAAGCCGATGCCAGCGAGCGCAGTCTGGCCTTGTACCAGCATGCCCTGGCGCAGGCGCCCGGTTCGGTGCGCTTGCAGCTGGAAGCCGCGCGCGCGCATCGGCTGAATCAGGATTATGCTGCCATGTGGGCCTGCCTGAAGCGGGTCCAGGAAATGGCGCCGGGCTGGCGACATGGCCAGCTGACGACCTTGTATTGTGGTCTGGAATCGCCCGAGCGGGTTGCCGACGATCCGATTTTGACCGATCTGGTCGAGCGCATGCTGCAGATTGATGTGGTTTGGCCGCGTTGGTTCGCCGAATCGGCAGTGGCGGTGATTGGCAAGGACGCCCTCCTGGAGGGCCTGGAGCAGGCGGCCACCGGCCCGCTGGTGGCCTGTCGGCGTTGGCTGGCACGCTACGGTGACGAGAACTTGTGGCGCCGGGCCTGGGCGGAGTCGGGTGGACGTCGATCCATCGACATCCGACAATGGCCGCTGCAGGCGAATCTCAATTCGGATCTGAAGCTGCGCTACGACAAAGCCGACTACCTGGACCATGTCGCCAAGGCGCAGCTCTGTTTTGATGCCGGTATTCCCTTGCCACCAGAGCTGCGGGCGCTGTTGCTGGATCAGGTGGAACCGATTCCGCACTGGGCTGAGCCCGTCCGTTTGCGTGACGACGAATGGCGACAGGCGGCGATCGAGCGGCTCATCCCCTGGCTGCACGTCAAAGTCGCACACGATCGCTGGCGTTTCCTGATGCACAGCAATGAGGTCTTCAAGGATCCTGGTCGTTTGGCCTTGGACGACGATCCGCGACTGGTCGCGGCGGTGGTTGCCGAGGTTGGGGAGCGCGACGTTGCCTGGGTTGATGGTGTGCTCAGCAAATGGCGGCATCCGCGTTGGAGTGCCGGTGGCTGGGGCCGTTCTGCCTGGCTGTGGATCGATGCGGAAACGCCGCGCTGGATGCGGCAGGAGAAGGAATTCGTCGGCATCCTGGTCGACGGCGAGTGGCGAGGTTGGTATCGCGGCTTTTTGGATCTGACCGCGCTCTGCGGCGATACCGAGGGCATGCACAGCGTGGTCTTGTTGCGTCATCCGGATCAACGGGACTAAGGGCCCGTCAATAAATAAAGGTAGCGTCTCACTTGATCTTTTGCCGCCCTTCTGCGTTGCTTATCGCTTACATATACTCGATATGCTCGCTCTTCGCGCCTTGAAGGATCGACAAAATCTCTGCGCGATCTGCTGCCTTTATTTTTTTCCGCACCCTAAAGGAAATTATCATGCGTAATGTCATTGTGCTTGTCATTTTTATCCAGCTGGGTCTTTTTGCCGTGGAACGGTCGGGGCAGTTGGGCTACAACCTGTATCCCGGCGATCTGGTCCAGGTGCACGTTTACGACCACGAAGATCTCTCGGTCACCATCCGGATTCCAGCCGATGGGCTGGTCAGCTTTCCGCTGGTCGGCGATATCGACAATGTGGTTGGCATGTCCGAGCGGGTGTTCCGCAGTCACCTGAAGCGTGAACTGGAAGCCAAATACATCCGCCAAGCCATCATCACCACCACAGTGTTGGAATACGGCCCGCGCAAGGCCTTTGTGATGGGTAGTGTGGCCGAGCCGGGCATGGTGGAGTTGGATCCCCTGGATGCGATCACCGCGACGCAGGCGATCAGCCAGCTGGGTGGTTTCGAGGAGGACGCCAATCGTGCCGCCGCGCAGGTGATTCGCGACGATCCGGAGCACCTCGGTCGCAAGATCGCGATGCCCATCCCGTCCTCGGACGAGACCAACGTTTTGCAGCAGGATGTCCGCCTGCAGCCGGGCGACCTGGTCATCGTACCGCGGCTGGACCGGGTCTACGTTATCGGCCGGGTCGACCGGCCCGGCGCGGTCAATCTGCCGACCCGCGAAAAGCTTTCGGTTTCCAAAGCGGTCAGCCTGACCGGCGGTTTCCTGAAATATGCCAAACAGGATGAGGTGCAGCTGATCCGGGCCGACCAGACCACCATGACGGTCAACGTTCGCGCCATATTGGAAGGCGGCAGTGAGCTGGTCGATCCGATGCTGCAACCTGGGGACACCGTCTACGTGCCGGAAAGCCGGTTTTAATTCAGCGAGGGTATCCCCGCTGCTTGGGTTTTGCTGTCTTGCTCTTTCGGCGCGTCCGTTGTGCGGGCATTTTTCGGTGCGTATCACGCCTGATCGCCGAAAAACCGTTGCTCGTTGCTCGATCGGACTCGTCTACGCGCCCGGTATTGGCGGCAGGCCGGCCAGCACGCGCGCTTGGCCGACCAGAAACCAGGGATTCACATGCTCCTCGCGCTGGTAACGCAAGGGTTGGCCGCTGGGGTCGATGACCTCGGCGCCGGCGCCCAGGCAGACGGCGTGTGCAGCAGCGATGTCCCAGCCGCAGGTGGGGCCGAGCCGGGGGTAGAGGTGAGCTTCGCCAGCGGCGACGGTGCACAGCTTCAGGCTGCTACCGTGGCTGCTGACGGTGTAGTCCGGCAAAGCGGCCAGCAGGGCGTCCACCGCGGCGCTGCGGTGGCTGCGACTGGCCACCACCCGTAACGGTTCGGCCGGCAGCGGGGAGCGGGCACGGATCTGTCGGCGCGGCCCGGTGGTATCCTGTTGCCAGCTGCCGCTGACCTCGCTGCCAGCCCAGGTTTGCCCCAGGGCAGGAGCGTACACCACGCCCCACACCGGAACGCCCTGTTCGATCAGGGCGATGTTGACCGTGAACTCGTCGTTCCGTTTCAGAAATTCCTTGGTGCCATCCAGGGGGTCCACCAACCAGAAGCGATTCCAGTTTTGCCGGGTCGACCAGGGGATGTCGGCGCTCTCCTCCGACAGCACCGGCACCTCCGGCGTCAGCTGTCGAAGCTGTTGCTCGATCAGCTGGTGGCTGGCCAGATCGGCCGCGGTCAGCGGTGATTGGTCCGCTTTCTGTTGCACCGCCCAGTTTTTGGAATGGTACACGTCCAAGATCGCCTGACCGGCATGCCAGGCACAGTCGATCACAGCTTCGCTGATCGTTTGGTCCATGGTACGCATGCTCCAGGGCCTGGCTGGAACGCAACGGTAGCGGAATGTTTCGCCTAGGAGGTAATGCCGGTCGTCTGGCTTCGACCACACTTGCCATATGCGACCTTCCCGAGCCGATTTCCATCACCCTCCGTTCCTGGTGCTCTGGGAACTCACCCGCGCTTGCGATCTGGCCTGTCGGCACTGCCGCGCTGAGGCGGTAACCGATCGCGCCAGCGGGGAACTAAGGGCCCGTCAATAAATAAAGGTAGCGTCTCACTTGATCTTTTGCCGCCCTTCTGCGTTGCTTATCGCTTACCTATATCGCCCGCGACAGCACAACAGACGCGAGGGGAACACTGGGGAAAGGTATCGAATCTGCTAGGGCTCTTCTGGGCGCTGTTTGGCGGCGTTTTCCTCGGCCAGCAGGGCTTCCAGATCCCACCAGCAGCTTTGGCAGCCCGAGGCGGCGCGGGTGCTTTGGCGAATCGCTTCCGGATTGGTGGCGCCATCACGAATGGCCTGCCGGATCTGGGAGCGGCGGACCTGCATGCAGTAGCAGACGAAGGGATCGTCCGCTTGGTTCACGGCTGCTGATCCGCCTGGGGTTGCCACTCGGGGCT
>CAYONM010000144.1:0-9642 GCA_964405325.1 uncultured candidatus Brocadiaceae bacterium
CCCCTCGCGCCTCCGGCGCACCCGCCAGCCGGGCTCCGGTCCCACGCTCCTCCGTTTGGGCCGGCCTGCAGGATATTGCGCTTTTTTGGTGGCATCGTGCGCTCTGCCGGGGTTTGATCGGGCAATTGGATTGGTCTTAGTATTATCGTTTATAGTCTCGTACGCTCGGAGGTTTTCGCATGCTCGACATCGCCCGCTTCGAACAGGAACTGCAGGCTGGCAGCGCGCCGCCCATAGCGCTGTGCATCGCTGGTACCGAGGTTACTTGGCAGTTCCGGCATCAGCGCCGTGACGGCCAGCTGACCACCCTGGTCTACGGTTTGTCGGACTGGCCGCTGACCCTGCAGCTGCAAGTGGATCGGCAGGCGGATGATCTGCTCAGCTTCCGGGCTTGGTTATTGGCTGAGCAGGCTATTCGCGAGCCCATCAGCGATCTGCGCCTGCTGGACCGCGATTTCGACGGTGTGCAGAACCTGCGCCGTTTCAACGGTGGTTGCAATTGGCTGCAGCAGGGCGATGCCTTCCCGCATCATAATTTCCAGATTCACGATCACAGCATTGATGTTGATACCCGCATTGATTGGCGCGAGGACGAAGGGCGCTGTTCGCTGCAATTTCTACCCGTGTGGTGGTTGCAGGGCGATGGCCAGGGGCTGTGGTTCGGCCCGGAATGGGCTGGCAGCTGGCAGTTGCGTCAGGATGGGCCGAGGCTGCGTTTCGGTCTGCCGCACTGTCATTTCGTGCTGCAACAGGGCGAACAGGTGCCGCTGCCGGCGATGACCCTGGGCAGCTACCAGGGCGATGTCTGGGCCGGCTGCCTGCATCTGCGTCGCTGCCTGCGCGATCATCTGCTGCCGGATCTGGGCGGTCAGCCCATTCAGCCGCCGGTGTTCTACCAGTACCTGGGCGGTGCCGCGGCCAAGCTGGATGCCGCTGGCCTGCAGCGCGAGACCGCCATTGCCGAGGAATTGGGCATCGAGGCCTTTGTCTGGGCTTCGCCCTGGAATCGCAGTGTGGTCGGTAGCACGGTGTTTGAGGACCAGCACGAGATGTTCCCCGATCTCTGCCGGCCGGATCAGCCCGACAGCTGGGGCAATT
This sequence comes from uncultured candidatus Brocadiaceae bacterium, assembly GCA_964405325.1. Lineage (GTDB taxonomy): Bacteria > Planctomycetota > UBA11346 > UBA11346 > UBA11346 > CAYONM01. The sequence continues at coordinate 1,099 of CAYONM010000144.1, forward strand.
GGTGGGAGAATACTGGCGAGCATATTCCCGCGGCCGACCGCTTTCCCGCTGGTATTGAGCGTTTTTCAACCGATCTGAAACAGCGCGGCATGGTGCACGGTCTGTGGTACGATCCGCGGGTCAGCGAATATACCGAGGAAGCGACTCGCACCCACGATTTGACCCTCCCCTTTACGCCACGGCCAAACGAGAAACAGGCTAAGGCTTACAGCATGCGCCTGATCGACCTGGGCCGTACCGACGCCCAGCGTTATCAGGTGGCGGAATTGCGAAAATTCATTGAGGATTTCGGCGCCGAGTGGATCTGGCACGACCTGAACGTGGAAATTCGCGAGCGCTATTTTGACCGGGCGGAAGCGCCGGATCGTCGCGGCCTGATGGAATTGCGCTATCACGCCGGTATCGAGGTGGTGTACGACGAGATCCGGCGCCGTTTTCCGCAGGTGCGGATCGAATGGTGCGCCTCCGGAGGCAACATGATCAACCTCGGTATTCTGCGGCGCTGTCATGCCCTCTGGGTTACCGATCACGATCGGCCGGAATTCACCGATACGGGTGATGCGCATTCGGACGTGCTGCGAGTGTTCCGAACTTTCCTGAATTGGATCATGCCTGCGGGATTGATCATGAATTCACCGAGTTATTTTGCCGAGGTCCAGGGTTGCGCCTTTTCGGAACATGACTTGGTCATGCAGATGGGGAGCGCGTTCGGTTTCGCGCAGTATCTGATGGACTGGAATGATGACAACCAAGCTGCTGCCAAGCAGGCGGTGGCGGTGTTCAAGCGGATTCGGCAGCTTTTGCATCGGGATTTCTGGGGCCTGTTCCCGCAGCAGGTCGACCGCAGTGGCTGGGACGGTTGGCAGTATCACGATCCGGAAACCGGCGATGGGGTGCTGCTGCTGTTCCGTGGTAGTCAGTGCCAGCAGGAGCAACAGGTCATCCAGCCGCGCTGGCTTGGGCAGGTCCAAACCGAGGTCCTGTTCGGTCAAGCCGAGGTCGATCCGGTCAGTTGGACCATACGAATGCCGGGGACGGCGGCGGTGGTGGCGTATCGGGGGGCGTAATCACTCGAAGCGCTCCCGTCGTCGAGCCTTCTTCTGACCGGTCTGCTTCTTCCGGTTCAGCCGCCTTTGCTTGGCAGCGCGGCCGGGGCGGGTGGGGATGCGGCGGGTGGGGACCACCAGAGCCTGCTCGATCAGAGCCCGTAGGCGGCGCAGGACCAGGGCCCGGTTGCGTACCTGGCTGCGTTCGCGTTCGGACGAGAGGACCAGCTCGTCGTCTTGGGTCAGTCGATCGCCCAACAGGGTACGCAGGCGAGCCTTGGCGGCCCGGTTCAAACCGACCAGGGCATCCACTGCCAGGTGCAGGGTCACCTTGCTGTCGGTGGTGTTGACATGTTGCCCACCTGGACCACCGGCGCGGCTGCAGCGCCAGCGGCAGGCGCCGTGCGGCACCCAAACCCGCTCGCCCAGCTCGATCCGAAGTCCTGGCGTGCGCTCCTCGGCTTCTGGCGGTATACTCATGGGCTGTGAGCGTGTACCACTGTCCCTACTGCCAAGTCAAGATCACCGACCCCTCGCTGCTGTTGCGGGCGCCGTGTCCGCATTGCGGTGAGATGCTCGATGGTTCCAGTGCTGCGCGAGCTCTGGTGGAGAGCCTGTGGGGGGAGTCGCTCAGCGAGACCAATCCCAGTCAGCAGGCGACCATCCGCTCCAAGTGCTGGTCCAGCAGTGGCTCGCAGCCGATCCTCCGACGTTTGCCCGTCTCCGATCTGCATCACCCCGCTGGGGTCGGTGATGCCTATGCCCTGCAGGTGGTGCTGGGCGAGGGGGGCATGGGCACGGTGTATCAAGCCAGCCAGACCTCCTTGGACCGGCAGGTGGCACTCAAGCGTATTCGCTCGGATATCCGCTCAGACAAACGCGCACGCGATAAATTCCTGGCCGAAGCCCTGGTGACCGGTGGTCTGGAACATCCCAACATCCCGCCGGTCTACGAGATCGGTGAAGATGGCGATGGCCTACCCTTCTACGCCATGAAGCAGGTGCATGGCGTGCCCTGGTCTGAGCGCATCTCCATGTATAGCCTGACCCAGAACATTGAGGTGCTGGTCACCCTGGGCAATGCCCTCGCCTTCGCTCACAGCCGGCAGATCATTCATCGCGATCTCAAGCCCTCCAATGTGATGCTGGGGGAATTTGGCGAAATCCTGGTGATGGACTGGGGCCTGGCGCTTAGTCTGGATGGCTCCCGTGGTGAAGGGTTGAGCGACAAGACCTCCATTGGTGGCACTCCGGCGTACATGCCGCCGGAAGTGGCGCAGGGGCGTAATGATAAGATTGGCCTGCATTCGGATATCTATCTGATGGGCGCGCTTTTATTCGAGATCATCACCGGCAAGCCGCCGCATGCAGGCGACAACACCCTCGACTGTCTGGCCAAAGCAGTCCAGAACATGATCCAGCCAACTCAGGTGCGGTCCAATCTGTTGGCTATCGCTTATAAGGCCATGGCCACCGATGTGACCGTCAGGTATCCGGACGTTGCCGGTTTTCAGCAGGCCTTGCGGGATTTTTTGGCTCACTGCGAAAGCGACCAGCTGCGCGACCAGGCCGAGGCCGAACTCACCGAAGCGGAATTCGGTGTGACCTACGAGGGCTACTTGCGTGCCCAGGCCAAATTCCAACAAGCGGTCGAGTTGTGGCCCAACAATGTGGCTGCTCGCGAGGGGCTGATCCGTTGCAATCTTGCTTATGCGGATTGCGCCTACCGTCGTGGTGATTTCGATTTGGCGTGGCAGTTGTTGGACCGTGAGGAACCCAGCCATCAGAAATTGTGGACCGATATCCATCGCGCGGTGGTGGCGCGTGGCCGTAGGCGGCCGGGTGGTTGGTCGCGCTTATTGTTGGTGGGATTGGGTTTGCTGGTGGGGATATTGGTGACCTGGTTCCTGGTTGCTCCGGCAAGTGGCAAGGGTGCCTGGTTGACGGTGTACTCGCAGATCTGGGATCATCCATCGGTCACCGACCGGCTTCTGTTTTTTGCGGACAGTTTTGATCAGCGTGTCTCGCCGCCAGTGGTCCAGGCAGACGGTCTCGTCCTGCAGGATGGTTTGAGCGTCTGGCTGGAGGGCTTGGATACCAGTATCGATCTGCGCGTGGATCTGACCGTGCAGTGGCCCGAGGAGGTCGATGGTCTGGAAATCATCATGGCCGGCGAACGGAGTCTGGGCACCACCGGTTGGAACCTGGTGCCCGTCGGATATTCCTGCCATTTTGCCGGGTGGCATGGCTTGCTGCATCAGATCGGTATCAATCGCCAGATCCAGGCACCCAATCCCGGTTCGGGCATCGCCAGTCTGTTGCAGCCCGGGCAGCAGTATGTGCTCAGTTTGGAGCGCCGTGGACAGCGGGTTCGCATGTTGGTGGATGGCAAGCCGGTGTTGGAACGCCTGGATTTGCTGGCGCATCGCATGCCGCCGATACAGCAGCTAGGTTTCCGTTCGTGGGGGGAGTGTCGCATTATCAGCTGCACGGTGCAGCGGCGCAGCCCCGAGCCGGGACATCAGCCCTTGGCGGGCGCCAATTCGCTGCGTGATCACGGTCATTATGCTGACGCATATCGCCTGTATCGAAGCCAGGCCAGGGACCTGCTGGGAACCTCGGCTGGATTTGAGGCCCTGGTGCAGAGTTATATTCTCGGCCTGGAATTGCCCGAGCTGGTGACGCCCGAAGTCGGTGGCCTGTTGTTGGAGCGTATCGCCCAGCATCCGCGTGGGCAGGAACTGGTGCCGGCGCTGATCGCATTGCGTACCGAACACTTGTGGGCCGATGGCCGGTGGGCCGCGGCCTTGGACTTGTTGCCCGAGCACGTCAGGCACCGACCGGACAGCCGTCTGGCCTTGGATCTGCTGGGATCGCGGCCTCGGCGGCTGCCAGCAGACCTGAGCGAACGACTGTTGGCCTGGGTCGCGCGTTGTGAACGGGTTCATTATCTGGATTTGGCCCAGATGGATCTGAACAACATCGATTGGGTTGCAAACATGCCCTTGCGCAGTCTGGTCTGCAATGGCAATGCGCTGGAACGTCTGCCTTCGTTGGCAGCGACCCGTCTGGTTGCCTTGAATTGTTCGGACAACCCCTTGTCGGAATTGCCCGAGTTGCCGGCCAGCCTACGGCAGTTACAGGCGGATCGTTGCCGTCTTCGTCATCTGCAGCAATTGGCCGGAACCAATCTTCGCCGACTGGTCGTCAACAACAATGCCATTGCCGATGTCGGCCCATTGATCGGTTTGCCTTTGCTTGAGGTGGATATTGGTGGGAATCGGATTGCAGACATAACGGCCTTGCGCGGCATGCTGCTGCAGCGCTTGGATATCAGCGACAACCAGGTCGAATATCTCGACGTCCTCTTCGGGTCTCCCTTGCGGCGTTTGCGTGCGAGCGACAACCGCATCGTTTCCATCGATCCCCTGGTCGATCTCCCTCTGGAAGAATTGATCTTGGACGGCAATCCCATTGGCGAGGTGCGTGGTCTGCGTGGTATTCCCCTGCGTCTGTTGGATGTGTCCTGGACCCAGGTGGTGGACCTGTCGCCCATCAGTGGCAGTAAATTGCAAGTCTTGACCCTTGCTGGTACCCCGGTCGCTGAACTGAATCGTCTGGTGGCCCCCGATCTGCGTGAACTGGATGTCAGTCAAACGGGCCTGAACCATCTGCCCATCGGTAACATGCCGCGGCTGGAACTTCTGAATTGTCGCGATGCCGCCATCGCCAATTTGGAAGAGGTTGCGTCAAGCAAGTTACAGCAACTCTTTTGTCATAGGTCGGACTTGAGTGATCAGGACTATGAACGTCTGGTGCACGTGGCGTCGCCCGATTTGGAGCGGAGCATCATGGACGAGTGGCGACTGGCTCGGGCTTTAGCGGCACGCTGGAGTGAGCTGCTGACCGACAGCGAGCGATACCAGGGGGCGCGGTATGTGTTCCTTCCCACCCGAGCGACGCGCAAGGCGTGTCTGGCCTTGGCCCAGCAGGCCGGTGGCCGACTACTGGAAATCACTGATCCGGAGCAAGAAGCCTGGGTCGTCGGCCTGCTGCGACGACACGGCAGCCACGGGTGTTGGTTGGGCCTGGAAGGCGACTGGCCGGAGCACTGGCTGTCTGGGGCGCCGTTTACCTATCGGAATCTCAGCATGGCTCAGACTCATGGTTCTGGCTCATGGCATCTGTTCACCATCGGCAGCCGTGTGTTGTGGGCGCGGGCGCCGGATGAACAGGGTGCTAGCGATCTGATCATCGAAATCCCCGTGGAGTAAACGGCCGCATTGTCAGAGCGCGGGTGCCGTGGATGCTCTTCCAGCATGCCCCGTAAGCCCGACCAGCGTCAGCACGCCCTCGCCCAGATCGAACGCAATCTCGACAACCGGCATTGGTTGTCTGGTGCTTTGATCCCGTCTGAGCGTGAGCTTGCCAAACTCATTGAGCACAGCCGTTCCACCACCCGTCTGGCCTTGGTGGAACTGGAGCGTCGCGGGCGACTGGCCCAGGTGCCCGGCAAGGGCTGGATGGTGCAGGAATCGGAGACCAGCGGGTCGGTGGCCTGGTTGCTGACCAGCCCGCCGGAGGTGCGCAAGCCGGATGGCACCATCATCGCGGGCATCCGATCGGTGCTGGGCGACTCTGGCTTGGAGGTGATCCAGTGCCCGTCGTCAAAAAAAGACGCCAAGCAGTTTCGGCTTGAACGTGCGGTCGATCCGGATCGGCATCGGATCGTCGCCTATTTCGATCATCAGGCTTTGGATGAGCGTTTCGTCAAACGTATGCGGAGCAAAGGCGTCCAACTGATCGGGGTCGGCATGCCGTACCAACGGGAATACGATACGGTTGCTCCCGATAGCACGGCCCTGTTCCGACAAGCGTTGGGGCACCTGGTGGCACAGGGCCATCATCGGATCGCCTTTCTCGGTTTGCGGCCTCTGCATGCCTGCGGCGAGCTTTTTTGGCATCGGGTACTGGGCTATCGGGCTGTTGCTGAGGAATTGGGCCTCAAGCCGCACGAATTCTACATGGAGTGGAATACCTTTGGCGCCGTGGTGGAGCAGGCCTTGCGGATCTGCCAGCCCACCGCCTTGTGTGTTTCGGCCGTGCGCCATGCGATGGCCATCCGCCAGCAACTGACCGAGCGTGGCCTGCGGGTACCAGAGGATCTCAGCCTGATCGGTGTTGGATTCAATGACGACTGGATGAGCAGCGAGCTGGGCGAAACCGGCCGCCTGAGCCGAGTTGGCGAGCCCTGGTTCGACATCGGTGCCCAGGTCGGCTGGCGCGCCAAACAACACTTGGCGGCCGATGGCCCGGTTCCGCCCTGCCTGCATCTGATCCGCGCCGGTGCCATTGAGGGCGCGTCTGTGCGTCCAATTCAGGCATAAACGGCATTGTCCTGCGACCACGCAGATCAGGTGTCACGGAATTATTCGGCGAACCGGACAGAGGCTCTGCCAATAATTGTCGAGAGATTCTGAGAATGACATAATGGACCTGGCCATTACCCACAAATCCGACCACCGTCTCTCTCATATTTCTCGCGCGTAGAACGCGGAAAGTGCTTGATCAGCCTGTTGAATCATTAATCCGTTTGGATACCTTTCGCCAAGGCGCCTTGGCGAGAGCGAAGAAAGCGAGATGAAAGACTTGTGGGTAATGGCTAGCATAATGGACGCCTCCCTCACAAGTCGAAAAAGCCCGGTTTCGGTGCCCTATTATTTATTTGATGGTTTCTGGGTAGATCCGGTCCAGGCGGGGCAGGCTGTGGGCAATAAGCGCGGCCAGACTCCAGCAGCCAACGGTGAGCAGCAGTCCGCCCAGGATCAATGGTCGGTGCTCGAAACGATCTGCCAACACTCCGAAGATGATTTGGCCACCGTTGCCAATCATCGCTGCCATGGTGGCGATCAAGTCGGCGGCCTTTATTCGGATTGGAAAGTTGGCAATAATGATGTCGTTTGCTGAATATAGTCCTGGAGCACCGAATGGTCGACGCAGTAGCAGACCCGCGGACCGGAAATGGTGCCCTGGATCAAGCCGGCTTCCTTCAGGATTTTCAGGTGTTGGCTGACCGTCGACTGGGCCAGATCGATGTGTTCGACAATGTCGCCGCACATGCAGTCCTGCCGTGCCAACAGAAAACGCAGGATACGGACCCGGGCGGGATGGCCGAGGGCCTTGGCCAGCATAGCCAAATGGACGTTGGGGTCAGCGGCTTGGTTCATCGTCGTAGGACGATGAAGGACTCGATTGGCTTGTCAACGGCAGTGCTTGGCTGGATTTCGCGTGCGCTTTGACGAAAAGGCGGCCTTCAGTCTTCGTCCTGTGCCGTCATCAGCTCGAGGATTTCATCCTTGCTGAGCTTGCGCTCGATGGTCATGGCTGCGTTGGGGCGGGGGCTCTTGGGGAACAGGCGTTTGGGTTTGATGATCTTGTAGCCGGGCTGGCGATCGGCGTCCTCGATGTAGGGGTCGAGGTTCATCAGGATCTTGGTGCGGCTCCAGGCCTGATTGCGAACGCTGATCTTATGCCAGTCGCCGAGTTCCAGCTGTTGCTCGGCGACGCGTTCCAGCAGGGCCAGTGGGAAGCGGCGGGGCTTGGGTGGATAGTCGGTGTCGAAGTGGCGGTGCGGCAGTTGCTCGGGGTCTGGGCGCAGCATCAGCAATTCGTCGCAGATCTGCCAGGCATCGGCAGGTTTCAGTTTGATGCCGGCGTGTTTGGCCTGATCGATCATCCACTGCAGGGTCATGTCGGACAGGCCCGTATTGGCGCAGCCACCGCCGACATCGTCGTGGCTGCCCTTGGCTACTTCCTGGACCACGGTGCCCGCATCCAGGCTTTCGCGGTCCTGCTGACACAGGCACTGCAGATGCATGCGTGATTCGTGGAAGGCGAACACCTCGCAGTAACGGTCGATATGGATGCCCAAGGGCAGTTCGCTGCGCAGCTGGCGATCGTGGCTGGTGCTGGCATGGACCGGATCGAACAGGCCCATGAAGCGGATGCGGAAGGGTCGTTCGTCATCGGCCAGACGGTTGGCGAATTCGATCGCCTGGTGACCGCCGCGGCCCAGACCGATGATGTCGATCAACTGATCGTGGGCATTCAGGCGCTCTTCCAGGTGATCGAGCATCTTGTCCACCAGTGCCTTGCAGCCCATGCTGTAGGCCAGGCTGGAGGCCGCATGCCACCCCTTGAAGTCGATGGGATTGCCGACTCCGCCCAGGTAGCAAACTGGCTCATCCATGATGACGCTGAGTTTCGCGACATTGGTTCCGCCGCCGGCATCGACGCGGCGGACTTTGCCATTCGGACGGAGAATCGGCCGGTGGTTACCGGTTCCATCGAAGCAGAATACGGTCATGAGGGCACCTGAGCAGAAGCGGAAGAGCTACCTTAGATGCCCCAGGCGACGAGTCCATGCCGAAGCAGCGGCTTACTTCAGGGCACCTCTATAAACTCAGGTCGAGCCAGGCGCAGACGATTTTTGGTCCTG